>JAJYMS010000129.1 GCA_021786825.1 Bacillota bacterium
AACCGGATTCCCCGCCCCGCCGTGGTCTTCGTCCGCGACGGGGTGGCCGAGCTGGTGGTGGCCCGGGAGAGTTACGACGACCTGGTGCGCAACGACCTGCTGCCGGAGCGGCTGCGCGCGCGGACGGCGCCCCAGTTCGCCTGAGCGGCGACTTCTCCCACCCGGCCAGGCGGCCGGGTGTTTTTGTGGTATGGTATAATGAGCAAAATGTGGAGGTATGCGCGTGACCCCCTTGGGTGGTGACCTTGGTTCGCTGCTGGTCGACTTCCTGGCGCTGCTGCCGGCCTTCGTCCTCCACGAGTTTTCCCACGCCCTGGTGGCGACGGCCCTGGGAGATCCGACGCCGCGGCGAAGCGGGCGCCTGACCTTGAATCCCCTTGCCCACCTGGATCTGGTCGGGTTGCTGATGCTCTACGTCTTCCGGTTCGGGTGGGCGCGGCCGGTGCCGATCAACCCCTACCATTTTCGCAACCGCCGCTCAGGGATGTTGCTGGTTGCCCTGGCCGGCCCGCTGGCCAACCTGGTGATGGCCCTGGTGGGCCTGGTGGTCCGGTATCGGCTGGGCTACGCCGGGGCGCTCGGGTTGGCGGGGACTTTCTGGTCCAGCTTCACCTGGATCAACCTCAGCCTGGCGGCCTTCAACCTCATCCCCGTGCCGCCGCTGGACGGCTCGCGAATCCTCTCCAGCCTGCTGCCGGGGAGCCAGGCGTACGCCTTCTCGCGGCTGGAGCAATACGGGTGGGTTCTGCTGCTGCTGCTCCTGGTGACGGGGGCGATCGGCGCGGTACTGCGGCCGCTGGTCGTCCTGCTCGCCGGCGGGCTGCAGCCGCTGGCCCTTTTCCTGGCCCGCCTGCTCCCGGCCTGAGAAGCCGAGGGGCACCCGCGGGGCACCCGCGGCGACTTCACCAACCAGGGGGGAATTGCGTTTTGTCCAAGCAGGGGCGAATCTTCTCCGGCATGCGGCCCACCCAGCGGCTGACCCTGGGCAACTACAAGGGCGCCCTGGAGAATTGGGTGCGGTTACAGGACGACTACGAGTGCTTCTATTGCGTCGTCGACTGGCACGCCCTCACCACCGGCTACCAGGAGACCGCCGACCTCCGGCAGAACATCCGCGGCATGGTCATCGACTGGCTGGCGGCCGGGATCGACCCCGAAAAAAGCGTGGTCTTCGTTCAATCCCACGTCAAGGAGCACGCCGAACTCCACCTCCTCTTTTCCATGATCACCCCGCTGGGGTGGGTGGAGCGCGTCCCGACCTACAAGGAGCAGCTCCGCCAGCTCGAGGAACGGGAGATCAACACCTACGGCTTTCTCGGCTACCCGGTGCTGCAGGCCGCCGATATCGTGGGCTACAAGGCCGGGTTCGTCCCGGTGGGGGAGGATCAGCTCCCGCACCTGGAACTCTGCCGCGAGATCGTGCGCCGCTTCAACTTCCTCTACCACACCGCCCTGCCCGAGCCGCGGGCCTTGCTCAGCAAGGTCCCGATGCTGCCGGGGATCGACGGCCGCAAGATGTCCAAGTCGTACGGGAACGCGATCTGGCTCTCGGCTTCCGCCGAGGAGGTGCAGAGCCAGGTGCAGCAGGCCATCACCGACCCGGCCAAGATCCGCAAGAACGACCCCGGCCACCCCGAGGTGTGCAACATCTTCACCTTTCACCGGGTCTTTTCAACCGGGGTGGCGGACGTGGAAGAGCGCTGCCGGGCCGGTTCCCTCGGCTGCGTGGCCTGCAAGCGGGATCTCGCCGGCAAGCTGAACCTGGCGATGGAGCCGATGCGGGAGCGGCGGGCGAGGCTGGAGAGCCGCCCGGGGCTGGTGGACGAGGTGATCGAGGACGGCCGGGAACGCGCTCACCGCGTGATCGCCCGCACCATGGAGGAGGTCAGGGCGGCGGTGGGGATTTGACCTGGCAGCTCCGGCTGGACGTCTTCGAAGGACCGCTGGACCTGCTGTTGCATCTGATTCAGGAGCAAGAGCTGGACATCCACGACATCCCCATCGCCGAGGTCGCCGAGCAGTACCTGGAATTCGTGGCGCACCTGAGCGAGGTCGACCTTGATCGGGCGGGGGAGTTTCTGGTCATGGCCGCCACCCTCTTGGAGCTCAAAGCCCGGATGCTGCTGCCGAGGCTCCCGGGGTCGAAGGCGGAGCCGGTGGCCGCCGAGGCCGGCGAGGCGCCTGATCCGCGGGAGGAACTCGTCCGTCGCCTGCTGGAGTACAGCCGATTCAAGCAGGCGGCGGGCCGGCTTGAGGACCTCGAGGCGGCCCGGGCGCTGACCTTTCCCCGCTGGGTTGAGCCCCAAACCGGCCCTCCGGCGCTGCCGGAGGGGGGTCTGGACGCGCGGGCCCTGTGGACGATCTTCAGTGAGGTCCTGCGCCGCGGCGAGCCTGAGCCGGTGCGGGAGATTCCCCGCGACCGGTTGACGGTGCGCCAGCTGTTGGGGGAAGTGGTCCGCAGGCTCCAGTCCGCCGCGGGGGGCCTGGGCTTCCGGGCCTTGCTGGGGTCGCGGCCGAGCCGGCTGGAGGTAGTGGTCACCTTTCTCGCAGTCCTGGAGTTGCTCCGGGCGCAGCGGGTGCGCGTCGTGCAGGGGGGGCCCCGGGACGAGATCAAGATCATCTGGCGGGAGGAGGCGGCGGGGTGATGTTCGAGTACGGCAGGGCGCTGCTAGAGGCCCTGCTCTTCGCCGCTCCGGAACCCCTGCCCCCCCGGCGGCTGGCCGAGATCATCGGCCTGGAGGAGCGCGCCGCGCGCGACCTGTGCGAGGATCTGAAGCGCGAGTACGAGCGGCAGGGGCGCGGCTTGCAGGTCGTCGAGGTGGCCGGGGGATACCAGTTTGTCACCCGCCCGGACCTGGCGGCGTACGTAGCCAAGCTTCACCCCACCAGGGGCGGGGGGAACCTCACCCAGGCAGCCTTGGAAACCCTCGCCGTGGTGGCTTACCGCCAGCCGGTGACCCGGGCTGAGGTGGAAGTCATCCGGGGGGTGAACGTCGACCACTCGCTGCACACGCTGCTGGAACGCGGGCTCATCCGGGAGATCGGGCGCAAGGAGGGTCCCGGCCGGCCGATCCTGTACGGTACCACCCGCGAGTTCCTGCAGCACTTCGGCCTGAAAGACCTGGAGGCCCTGCCCGGCCTGCCGCCTCCGGCGGAGGGGGTCGGCGCCGCGCCGGAGGGACAGGGCCAGGGATAGGGCCCCCCTCCACCGTGGGACACTAGCCCCGAAGGGGTGGGGAGAGTGTCCCGGGTCCCTGAGGTCATAACGCTGCTCCTGGGCCTTTACTTTGCGGCTCTTACAGCCATCCTCCGGTTGGAGCTGCGCCTGAGGCGCGGCGAGGAGACGGGGCGCACGAGGGTCGAGTTCTCCCTGTCCACCGTGGGGGGACTCGTCCGGATCAGACGCTCCCTGGCCGTGGAAGAGCAGGAGCTGGGCCGGCGGTTGCTGCGTTGGGCGGTGGCCGATGGGGGCGAGGCCCTGGGTGGGCTCCGGCGGCGGTTCTGGCCGCCCCCTCCCTCGGCGCGCTACCTGCTGCGCCGGGCGCGCTTCCGACGCTTCGAGATGCGCGCGGCCCTGGGGCTGGGGAACCCGGCCTGGACCGCGCTCGGCTTCGGCGGGGCCTGGGGTGGAGTGGGGGCCGCCCTGGCGATGCTGTACCGCCTGCCCCAGTTTCGCCGTTGTCGCCCGAGAATCGTATTGTTGCCCGACTTTCGGCGCGAAGGCCTCCGTCTGGCTCTGCACTGCATAGTCGACATCAGCGCAGCCCATGCTATGTGTACTGGGCTGCTGTTCGTCAGGGAGCGCCTGACTCTACCGGAGGGGGGCAAGGCCAAATGGCCGAACATCCAATCCAAGGTCTGATGAAGACGGCCATGGAGAGCATCAAGGAAATGATCGACGTGAACACCATCGTGGGTGAGCCGGTGGAGACCCAGGACGGGTCGGTGATCATCCCGATCTCCCGGGTCACCTTTGGCTTTGCCGCGGGTGGCGGCGACTTCGACGCCGGCGGCGACGGCCGGGGCTCGGGTGGGCGGGAGCAGGAGGCCTCCCTTCCCTTCGCCGGAGGCAGCGGCGCCGGGGTCTCGGTCAACCCCGTGGGCTTCCTGGTGGTCGGGCAGGGGACGGTGCGGTTGCTGCCGGTGGACGGCGGCGCGGTGGTCGACCGGCTCATCGACCTGGCGCCGCAGGTGCTGCAGCAGGTGGGGTCGCTGGTTCGCGGCGGGGCGCCGGGCGAGCATCCGAAGGCGGAAGGGAAGCAGGTTACGCCTGAGACCAGGGCCGAGGGCATCAGGGTCTAGCCGTGCGCAGCCTCTGGAACGGCGCCCTGACCTTCGGCCTGGTCACCATCCCGGTCAAGCTCTACGCCGCCACGGAACGGAAGGATCCCCGCTTCCACTATCTGCACGAAGCCTGTCACACCCCGATTCAGTACCAGAAGTTCTGCCCCACCTGCGGGCGGGAGGTCGGGCCCGACGAGATCGTCTGGGGCTACGAGTACCAGCGGGGTCAGTACGTCGTCTTCACCGAGGGAGAGTTGGAACTGGCTGGTGCCGCGGGCCAGCGGCGGGTCGAGATCAGCGACTTCGTGAACCTTGAGGAGATCGATCCGATCTATTTTGACCGGACTTATTTTCTGGAACCGGAGGAGGGCGGCCGGAAGGCGTACGCCCTCTTTCGGCAAGCCATCGACCGGTCGGGCCGCCTGGCCCTCGGCACGGTCACCATCCGCTCCCGGGAGACCCTGTGCGCGGTTCGGCCTTACGGGTCGGACCTGCTCGCCCTTTCCACGATGTACTACCCGGACGAAATCCGATCGGCCGAGGGACTTCGCCAGCCCGCCGAGGACGGGGTCATCGCGCCGGAGGAACTGGCGATGGCCCTGCAACTGATCGAGCTGCGCGCGGGCCCCTTCCGCCCGGAGGCCTACCGGAACCGGCGGCGGGAGACCCTGCTGGAGATGATTGAGCAGAAGCAGCGGCAGGAGGAGATCGTCGCCCCTCCCACGGCGCCCGAGGGCGGGCGGGTGGCCGACCTGATGGAGGCCCTGCGGCGCAGCCTCGCCGACTCGGAGGGCCCGGAGGCCCATTCGTGAATCCGCGGCCGGAGCCCGATTACCGGGCGCCGGTGCGGGTCATGGAGCCCGTGCCTCATCCGGAGGCCTTCGACCACCCGGACTTTCTGGGCCAACTCAAATGGGACGGGGTCCGGATGGTGGCCTTCGTGACCGACGCGGTCAGGCTCCAGAACCGACGCCTCTTCGACCGCACCGCGCAGTACCCGGAGCTTTCCCCGCTGGCGGCGGCCACCCGCGGGCACCGCGCCATCCTCGATGGGGAGGTGGTGGTGTTGCAGCGGGGGAAGCCCAGTTTTCCCGCCGTGCTGCGGCGCGACCTGGCCAGGGACGCGGGGGCGGCACGGCAGTTGGCCAGGGTGCTGCCGGTCGGCTACAACGTCTTCGACCTGCTGGCCCTGGACGCCGAGGACCTCCGACAGAGCCCCTTGGAAGACCGGTTGCGGCGGCTGGGGGACCTGCTGGAGCCGGGCGAGGCGTGGCAGGTGGTGGAGAGCTTTCCGGGACGCGGGCGGGAGTTGTTCGCGGCGGTGCAGCGGATGGGGCTCGAGGGAGTCGTCCTGAAGGAGCGGCGCAGCCCCTACACGGCGGGAAAGCGGACACGGGCTTGGCTCAAGGTCAAGTCCTTCCGGGTCGAGAGCTTTGTCCTGGGCGGAGTCGCCTACCGGGGGCCGCGGCCCGCCTCGCTGCTCCTGGGCCGCTACCGGAACGACCAACTCTGGTACGTCGGGCGGGTCGGCTCCGGCCTGGCCGGCAGGACCCTGCAAGACCTGGAGGAGGTGGCCCGGGAACTGGGCACGCGGGAATGTCCCTTCGCGAACCGGGGCGCTCTTGCCACGCGGGGCGTGCTGTACCTGCGACCGGCCCTCACCGGACTGGTCCGGTACCTGGAATGGACTGAAGACCTGCAGTTGCGGGCACCCTCCTGGCAAGGGTTCAGCCGGGTGGTGCCGGAGGAGTGCCGCCTGGAGTGAGCCCTGGGTGAGCTGAGGTTTGCAGGCTGAAATGGTCTGATTGCATGGTGAAATGCCGCGACGCCGCGCGCCGGGGGCCGAAGTCCGCCCCGGCGCGTCTTCTTTTGCGCCCCGGGCCGGGCTTGACCGCCCGGCGGCGGGGCGGTGGCGGGTGGCACGGCCCTTGCAAGATTATCCTTGCGGAGATGAGGGTAAGCGCGACGGGGGAGATCTTGAAGGAGGGCCGCGATGTTCAAAGACTTGCGGGAATGGCTGGACGAGGTTGAAAAGTTGGGCGAACTGAAGCGGGTGAGCGGAGCGCACTGGGACGGGGAGATGGGTCCGCTCACGCAACTGGTCCACGAAAAGTATCACGGGAGCGCGCCGGCGCTGCTCTTCGACGATATCCCCGGGTACCCGGCGGGCTACCGGACGCTGTACGGGCATTTCAGCACCCTCAACCGGATCGCCGTTACCCTGGGCCTGCCCCTCGAGTACGGCAGCAAGCTCGAGTTCATCGAGAACTACCGGCGCAAGATGGAGGCCCAAGAGCTGATCCCGCCGGTGGCGGTGAAGGATGGCCCGGTCCTGGAGAACGTGCATACGGGCAATGACCTCGACGTCCTGGAATTCCCCGTTCCGCGGCACCACGAACTCGACACCGCGCGCTACATCGGCACCGCCTCGGCCGTGATCACCAGGGATCCGGATACCGGCTGGTACAACCTGGGCACCTACCGCTCGCAGGTCTACGACGGGCAGACCGTGGGGTGCCAGATCACCGAGGGCAAGCACGGGCGGATCCACCGCGACAAGTACTTCGAGCGCGGGCAACCGATGAAGGTGGCCATCGTGGTGGGGGTGGATCCACTGCTCTACCTGGCCAGCGCCAGCCCGGTGGCCGACGGGGTGTCCGAGTACGACTTCGTCGGGGGCATCCGGGGTGAGCCCGTGGGGGTCATCGAGGGACCTTACACCGGTTTCCCGATTCCGGCCAACGCCGAGATCGTCCTCGAGGGGGAGATGGTCCCGGGGGAGTCCCGGGTCGAGGGACCGTTCGGGGAGTGGATGGGGTACTACGGCGTGCCGCCGGTGCCGCGTCCCTTCGTGCGCGTCAAGGCCGTCATGCACCGCGACAGCCCGATCCTCACCTGCGCCCCCCAGCACCGGCCGGTCGACGAAACGGTGCTGTTGAAGACGGTCACCGGGAGCGCCGCCATCTGGGGGGACCTGCGCCGCGCCGGGATCCCGGAGGTCCGCGGGGTGTGGCAGCACGAGGCCGGCCTGGGGGTGCGTTTCACCGTCATCTCTGTCCGCCAGCGCTACCCCGGGCACGCGCGGCAGGTTCTGCACGTGGCCTCATCGGTGCAGTCGGGGGCCTACAACGGCAAGTGGACCGTGGTCGTGGACGACGACATCGACCCCACCGACATCGACCAGGTGCTCTGGGCGATGTGCACCCGCTTCGATCCCGTGGAGGACGTTGACATCATCCGTAAGGCCTGGTCGTCCGGGCGCGACCCGATGGTCCTCCCCGGCACGGGCAACTTCAACAACCGCATCCTGGTGGACGCTACCGTCCCTTACAACCGCAAGCTCAAGGGCGATTTCCCGCCGGTGGTCGGCGTGAGCCCGGAATTGACCCGCGACCTGTACCGGAAATGGGCGGGCGTGGTGCTCTGAACCCTGGTCCGCCGGCACGCAGGATTAAACGCCGCACCCTAGAATACTTGCCCGCAGGCACCGTTTTAGACGGGGCGCCGCGGAGGTGGCAAAAGGGTGGAAAAGATCGTCTTCATCGCGCCCGACGAGGAAACGGCGCGACTGGTCGCCCGGATCGCCCGCTCCCTGCGGGAGGAACGGGTGGTCGCCTGGGTGGGTTTCGGCCATGAGCGAACCAACCTCGTGCGCCGGGCGGTTCGCGAGGGCGCGGACGTGATCATCAACCGCTGGGGACTCTTCCTGGAGGAGATGCAGACGCTGGCTCCCGTCCCCCTGGTGAACGTCCGGGTCACCGGCTACGACATCGCCCGGGCCCTCGAGCAAGTCAAGGCGCTGGGGTCCCGCGTCGCCGTGGTGGCCCCGGCGGAGGTCGTCCACGGTGCCGTGGTGATGTCCAACTACGTCGGCGTCTCCCTGGCCGCCACGCGAGTGCTGGAATCGACGTCCGACGAGGAACTCCTGCAGGCCATCGCCGAACTCAAGCCGAAGGCCGAGGTGGTGCTGGGCGGGGCGCGGGTCACCAGCCTGGCCGCCGCCCACGGGCTCCGGCCCCACCTGATCCACGCGGGAGAGGAGGCCCTCCGGATGGCCCTGGCCGAGGCGCGGCGGATCATTCCGATCCGGCGCCGGGAGCGGGAGCGGGCGGAGTGGTTCCGGACCATCCTTGAATTCGCCTACGACGGCATCGTCGCCGTGGACGCCGAGAACCGCATCACCGTCTTCAACCGGATGGCCGAGGAGATCACCGGTGTCCCGGCCGCCCAGGCGGTGGGCAAGCCGGTCCGGAGCGTGCTGCCGGGAGCCGGACTTTCCGGCGTGGTGGCCTCGGGGAAACCGGAGTTGGGGCGGGTGGAGAAGCTCGGCTCGGTCCACGTGGCCACCAACCGGGTCCCGATCATGGTCGGCGACCAGGTGGTGGGGGCCGTGGCGACCATCCTGGATACCTCGCGGATTCAGGGGTTGGAGCACAAGATCCGGCAGCGCCTGCACGCCCACGGCCACACGGCCCGGCAGCGCTTCGACGATATCGTGGGCGCGTCGCCGTCCTTCCTGGCGACCGTGGAGCGGGCCCGGCGCTTCAGCCGCGCCGAGAGTTCGATCCTGATCACCGGCGAGACCGGAACCGGCAAGGAAGTGCTGGCCCAGAGCATCCACAACGCCAGCCGGCGCCGGGACGGCCCCTTCGTGGCGGTAAACTGCTCGGCGCTGCCGCAACACCTCCTGGAGAGCGAACTCTTCGGCTACGTCGAGGGCGCCTTCACCGGCGCGCGCAAGGACGGCAAGCTGGGGCGGTTCGAACTGGCCCACCGCGGGACCATCTTCCTGGACGAGATCGCGGAGGTTCCGCTTCGGCTGCAGGCCCGCTTCCTGCGGGTGTTGCAGGAAAGGGAGGTTACCCGCCTGGGGGACGACAAGGTGCTCCCGGTCGACGTGCGGGTGATCGCCGCCACCAACCGCAACCTGGAGGAGCAGGTGGAGCGCGGGCGCTTCCGGGAGGACCTCTACTTCCGCTTAAACGTCCTCAACCTGAGGGTGCCTCCGCTGCGCGAGCGGCCGGGGGACGTGGCGCTCCTCTTCCGCTATTTCCTGCAGCGGTTCGAGACCGCGACGGGGAAGCGTCTGGGCGAGATCACCCCGGAACTGGTGGAGCGGCTGCAGATGTACCGGTGGCCGGGGAACGTCCGGGAGCTGGAAAACCTGGTGGAGCGACTGGTCGTGCTATGGGACGGCCAGTTGTCCCTGGAGGAGGTCGACGGCCTCCTCAACCACGGACGGCGCGACAACGTCACCGAGTTCCCCCGCCCCGCCAAGCTGGACGACCTGGAGCGCCAGGCGATCCTGGACGTGCTGCGCAAGGTGGGGGGTAACCGCAAAGAGGCTGCCCGCCGGCTGGGGGTCAGCGTCACGACCCTTTGGCGCCGGGTGAAGCGCTGGGACCTGCAAGTCTGAGGAGGGTGATCCAGTGGGGGTGATCGGCGAAAGCGTCGATCGGACGGACGCCATCGGCAAAGTGACCGGGCGCTACCAGTATGCGACCGACCTGAAGCTCGCCGGGATGCTGCGCGGCAGGGCCTTGCGCAGCCCGCTGGCCTACGCCCGCATCGCGGCGCTGGACGTCGAGCGGGCCAGGCGGCTGCCGGGGGTCCGGGCGGTGGTGACGGGCAAGGACGTCCCCTATCTCTACGGCTCGACGGTGAAGGATCGGCCCTTTTTGGCTGTCGACGTGGTCCGGTTCGCGGGGGAACCGGTGGCGGCCGTGGCCGCCGTGGACGAGGACACCGCTCAGGAGGCCCTGGACCTGATCCGGGTGGACTACGAGCCCTTGGAGCCGCTCCTGGACCCCGAGCGGGCCATGGAAGCCGGGGCGTCGCTGCTGCACCCCGACCTCGGGAAGTACAAGCACAGCTACGCCGCGCGGCCGTTGGCCGGCACCAACATCTGCAGCCACTTTCAACTGCGCCGCGGCGACGTGGAAGAGGGGTTCGCCGAGGCCGACGACGTCTTTGAGGACACCTTCCGCACCCGACCGGTGCAGCACGCCGCGCTGGAGCCCCACGTGGCGGTCGCCCAGGTGGACGGCTTTTCCGGCCGGATCACGGTCTGGGTGAACTCGGTCTCCCCCTTCATCTCCCGGACGGAACTGGCGGACGCCCTGGGCGTTCCCATGGACCGGATCCGGGTCATCGTGCCCGGCGTGGGGGGCTCCTTCGGCGGCAAGATGTACCTGAAGCAGGAGCCCCTGGCCGTCGCCCTGGCGATGTTCGCCGGGAACCGGCCGGTGCGGGTCGCGTCCGACCGCGAGGAGGAGTTCACCGCCCAGGTGGTGCGGGGCGGGACCCTGACCAGGTTGAAAACCGGCGTCAGGCGTGACGGCACGATCGTGGCGCGCCAGGTGACGACCGTCTGGGACACCGGTGCCTACGCCGACTGCGGGCCGAGGATTGCCCGGAACTCGGGCCACACCTCGGCCGGCCCGTACCGCATCCCCAACCTCCGGATCGACGGCTACACCGTCTACACCAACAAGATCGTCGCCGGGGCGTACCGCGGCTATGGGGTGACCGAGGTCACCTGGGCCTACGAGACCCAGATGGACATGATCGCCGAGCGGCTCGGCATCGACCGGCTGGAACTTCGCCGGCGCAACATCCTCCGGGAGGGCGACGCGGGGGCCACCGGGCAGCCGGTGGTGGCCGTGGGCCTGGGCGAGAGCCTCGACCGCGCGGCGGGCGCCATCGCCTGGGGGCGGGAGAGCGGGCCGGGCCGCGGCAAGGGCGTCGCGTGCACCCACAAGGCCACCGGCGCCCCCTCCATGTCGTCGGCCGTGATCAAGGTGAACGAGGACGGCTCGGTGGTTCTCCTGTCGAGCACGGTGGAGCAGGGGCAGGGTTCCGACACCGTCCTGCGGCAGATGGTCGCGGACGAGCTGGGGGTGCCGCTGGACCGGGTCACCGTCACCGCGCCGGACACCGACTACACGCCCTTCGACTCCTCCACCACTTCCAGCCGCTCGACCTTCCACATGGGGAACGCCGTCCGGCTGGCCGTCCAGGACATCCGAGGGCAACTGCGGGAACTCAACCTGCCCGGGGACCTCAGCCTGCGGGAGGCCATTGCCAGACAGTACGGGGCGCGGGGCGGCACCTTGATCGGGCGGGGACTCTTCCGCCCCGACGCGGCGCCGATGGACCCGGAGACCGCCCAAACCGACAAGGTCACGCCCTTCTGGATGTACGCCGCGCAGGCCGCCGAGGTGGAGGTGGACCTGGAGACCGGGCGGGTTGAGGTCCGGCGGTTGGCGGCCGCCCACGACGTGGGGCGGGCCATCAACCCCTTGACGGCGCTGCAGCAGATCGAGGGCGCGCTGGTGATGGGCCTGGGTTCCGCGCTTTACGAGGAGATGCGGGTCGGTCCCGACGGCCGGCTCCAGAACGCCAACCTGCACGACTACAAGCTCCCGACCGCCCTGGACGTGCCCGGGCTGGAGCCGATGACCGTTGAACAGCCCCACCCGGACGGGCCTTACGGGGCCAAAGGGGTCGGGGAACCGGGCCTCGCGCCCACCGCTCCGGCCATCGCCAACGCGGTGGCGGCGGCGACGGGGATCCGCTTCACGGATTTGCCCATCACCGCGGAGCGGCTCTACCTGGCCCTGAAGCGCCGCGGCGCCGCGGAGCCCCACGGGGAAAAGCGTGGGGACTGAACTGCTCTGGCTACTGGCCGTTTTCTTCGCCGTCATTTTCGCCATCACCCGCGGGCTGCGCATGGGCCTGGCGCTGCTGGCCGGAGGGGCGGCCCTGGGGCTGCTGCTCGGCCAGCGTCCGGCGCAGGTCCTTTTGGCCCTGGCGCGTTCCACCTTCCGGTGGGAGACCCTCAGCCTGGTGGCCGCCATCAGCCTGATTCAAATCCTTAACCACGTGATGCGCCAGACCGGGCAGATGCAGCGGCTGGTCGACGGGCTGCAGCGCCGGCTGACGGACGGGCGGATGCTGCTGATGGCGGTGCCCACCATGAGCACCGTTTTCCCGGGCCCCGGGGGCGTCCTGGTGTCGGCGCCGATGCTGGACGCCGTGGCCGACCGGCTGAACCTGGCGGCGGCCCCCCGCGCCTTCTACAACTACTGGTTCAGGCACATCATCCAGCTTGCCTCCCCGGTGACCTTCTCCTTCGTCATGGCCACCAAGGTGACCGGGATGCCGGCCCGCAACCTCTTTCTTTATCTGGTCCCCGCCAGTGTCATCGGCTACCTGGTGGGGACGGTGATCCTATTCACCCGGGTACCCCGCCCGGAGCCCGGCGCGCCGGTCCCCCAGGCCGGGGGGCGCAGTCTCTGGCTGGATTCGCTTCCGCTGCTGGCCGTGGTGGTGCTGGTGATCGTGCTGGACCTGGACCTCAGCCTCTCGCTGCTGGTCGCCTTGCTCGCGGCCCTGGTCGTCAGTCGGGTTCCGGTCAGGCGGGCGGCGCTTCTGGTGGGCGGGGGGTTCTCCTGGGACCTCGCCCTGCTGATGGTGGGGATCCAGTACTTCGAGCAGATGGTGGTCCACACCGGGTCGGCCGCGGCGGCCGCCGCGGCCTGGAGCCGGGCCGGACTGCCGGTCCTCCTGCTGATCACCGCCCTGCCGATGGCCACCGGGTTGCTGCTGGGACACCAGGCGGGGACCGTGGCGCTGATCTTTCCCCTGACCCAGCCGGTGCTCGACACCTACCACCTGGGGGTGCCTTACTTTGCGACCGTTTACCTCCTGGCCAGGATCGGGGCGGGGCTGTCGCCGATCAACGCGTCGGTGGCCCTCACCCAGAAGCACTACGGCGTTTCCCTATGGGACGTGTACCGCTGGATGGCCGCCCCCACGGTGGCGGTGGTGCTGGTGATGCTGGCCGTCGACCGGCTGGCGTGAGTTGCGGGAGCGGACGCCCCGCGAGCGCTCGAACTCGAGGTCGCACCGGCGTCGTAATCCCCGCGCTAGCCGGTGCGCGAGAGGATGTAGGACTCCGCTTCTTGGACATTGACCACGTCCGCGTACTTCATGTCCATGTCCAGCAGGGCGACTTTATGCGAGATGGTGAGGCGGTCCGCGCACCCTTCGGCGACCACGGCCACGTTGTAGTTGTAGGCGACGGCATCCACCACCGTGGCTCGTACACAACCGCTGGTGGTGAATCCGCATACCAGCAGAGTATCGACGCGGAGACCGTTCAGAAAGGAAACCAGCGGGGTGCCGGTAAAAGCGCTGGCGAAACGCTTTTCGATCACGACGTCCTCGGGCCGGGGCGCTAACTCCCGCACTACCCCGGTGAAGGGGACTTCGGCGCTGCGCTTTTTCTGGAAACTGTCGAAAGCGGTTTCGTTCTTGCGCGTGCCTGAAAGGGAATAGAAAACCGGAATGCCCGCCTTTCGGGCGACACCGAGCAAGCGGCGAATATTAGCCACGGCAGTCCAGGCCTCTTCCCCCACGCTGGTGGCATAAACCGCGATCGAGCTAAGAATATCCGTTTGTAATCCGACAAAATGCTCCTGCGCATCCACGATGAAAAGCACGGGGCGGTCTCCGAAGCCCTGCTTCTTGCCGTGCCCGCTGTGCTGGATGACCTGACGGTCCCGATCCGAAAGGATATCGTCCCAAACGGCCATGAAGATCAGTCTCGCTCCTTTCAAGCGACGGTTTGTGACCAGAATAGAAAAGGTTGGCATCGGTGTCAATGACTTGACTTTCCACTCGAGGGCGTTGTATCCTGAATCCAAAATCATTCGAGGGGGCCGTTTCATGGAAAGTAAGCTTGGTAACCTGGAGCCTATCCGGGACTTGGTTTACCGGCACCTTCGTGAACAGATCTTAACCGGTGCTCTTAACCGTGGCATGCGGCTCAAGGAGCTTGCCATCTCGGAGGAACTTGGCGTCAGCCGCACGCCGATCCGGGAAGCGATCCGCAAGCTGGAAAGTGAAGGGCTGGTTCAATACGCCAGCCGGCGGGGCGTCACCGTCACCACCTTGGATGCGGGCGAAATGAAGGAAATTTACGAGTTGCGAGAGGTGCTGGAGGGTCTGACGTCGCGCCTGGCGGCGGAGCGGGGTACCGATGAGGAGATCAGGCAACTGCAAGACCTGGCTCTGGACATGGAACGTGCTTATCAAACGCGGGAAATTGGTCTGGTTCCTTCGCTGCACACGAAGTTCAACGAGCTGCTGTACAGCATGTCGCGAAACAAGAAGCTTTTTGAGACCCTCGCAAGATACAACGAGTACATCGAAAAATCCCAGTTCATCTCCATGCAGCGGGAGGGACGTGCCGGGCGGATTATGAGTGAACACAGCGCGATCGTGGACGCCATCCGACGGAGAAGCCCCGAACAAGCGGAAGCGGCTGCCCGGCAGCACGTGGCCAACGCAAGCAAGGCGTACTTCAGGGAGGCGAGTGAATGACCAGCAAGTTCGACCGGTAGTGTACAGCGGCGTTCGATCCCAGGCATACATTTTGAGGAAGGAAGGGTAAGCACGATGAAACGGATCCGTCAGACTACTTCATGGCTGGTCGTTGGGTTGGTTGTCAGCTTGCTTGCGGCTTCGGGGTGCGCTGGTAATTCCGCCGGTTCTCAGGGGAACAAGGAGGCAAGCGGAAAGCCGTACGCCGGCCAGGTACTGCGGGTAGCCATGTGGGGAGGCGGCTGGCAAGCCGCCCAGAAAGAAGTTGTCGGCAAGTCGTTCGAGGAGGCCACCGGTGCCAAAGTTGAGTACGTAAGCGGCAATCCGCGGGATCACATCGCCAAGATGCTGGCTGCGAAGGGGCAGGAGCCGCCTTTCGACGTGGTGCAGCTGGATGATGCCACCGAAGAGTTGGCCGCCAGCCAGGGACTTCTGGCGAAGATGAGCGAGAAAGACATCCCCGAACTGAAGGAATTGTTCAAGGAAGCTTTCATGAACGGCGAGTACGGCCCTGGTTTCGTCTTCACCCAGATCGGCATCGCATACAATGCCGAGCGGTTCCAACAAAACGGGGTTCCGGCGCCGCGGCGCGTTTCGGACCTGTGGAACCCCAAGCTAAAATCCAAGGTCGCGGTTCCCGGCCTGGGAACAGTCATGGGTCCGATCGCCCTGACGGCCACGGCGATTGAATTCGGCGGAAGCCAGGCCGACATCGCCCCCGGACTGGCCAAGCTGAAGGAACTTAACCCGATCGTGTACACAGACTCCGCGCAGGTCGAGACGATGTTCACCAACAACGAGATTTGGGCTGCTCTTTGGATCGACGGTCGCACCTACTCCCTGGCCGCCAAGAATTATCCGATCAAGTTCGTCCGGCCCATCGTGGGCAACAAGGGACTGGTGGGGCTGTCCAGTTTTGACACCGTGAGCATTGTGCAAGGTACCAAGAAAACGGCGCTGGCCGATCTCTGGGTGCGCCGTCAGCTCAGCGCCGAGGCGGGGGTGGCCTTTGCCAAACGGGGCAACTACGGTCCGACCAATACCAAAGCCGCTGCCGAACTGGCCAAGGATCCGAAGTATAAGGAACAGTTCATCAGCGATCCGAAGGACCTCTCAAAGACGTTGCGCCTTGACAACCACGAACTGAACCAGGAGATTGCCGCCTGGTTTGAGAAGTGGGGCAAGGCCTTGGCGAAGTAGCCGGGCCAGTTTGACCGTAGAGAGGACACCATGGGCACAACGATAATTCACCTGGAGGGCCTGTCCAAGTCTTACCTCAACACCTTCGGCGCGGTGAACGAAGTGACCCTGGAAATCCAGGAGGGTGAGTACGTCTGTTTCCTGGGACCTTCCGGGTCGGGCAAGACCACTACCCTTCGGATGATTGCCGGATATGTGGAACCGACTGCCGGCCGCGTTATCCTGGACGGCAAGGACATCACGCGTTTGCCGCCCCAACGCCGGAACATGGGGATGGTCTTTCAATCCTATGCCCTGTTTCCCCACATGACGGTGGCCGAGAACATTGCCTTTCCTCTCAAAGTGCGGAAGCTGCCCGAAGCCACCATCCAAACGCGGGTCCGGGAGATGCTGGAACTCGTCCGGCTGCCGGACGTGGCCCGGCGGCGCCCATCGCAACTCAGTGGGGGCCAGCAACAGCGGGTTGCCCTGGCCCGCGTCCTGGCCTTCCACCCTCGCATTCTCCTGCTGGATGAGCCGCTGGGCGCCCTCGATGTGAAGCTGCGAGAACACATGCAGCTTGAGTTAAAGGAAATCCAGCGCAAATTGGGTATCACCACCATCCATGTGACCCACGACCAGGAGGAGGCCCTCAGCTTGGCCGACCGGGTCGTGGTGATGGACAAGGGCTGGGTGATGCAGTTTGCCTCACCGCTTGAGCTCTATGAGCGTCCAGCCAGCAGCTTCGTCGCGGACTTTGTCGGGAAGATCAACTTGTGGCCGGCGACGCTGGTCGCCGCCGAGGGCGAGACGGCCTTGGTCCGGGTGGATGGGACTGACCAGGTCTTCACCGTGCCCAGGGACCGCGTGGTCAGTACCCGCCTGACCTTGGGGATTCGGCCCGAACACCTGCAGATTGTCCCGGCGGAGGACGCCCCCCTTCGGGGTCTGGTTCAAAAGACGAAGTTTGTGGGCAGTGAGCAGTTCTGCTTTGTGCGTGTGGCGGAAGGCCTCTCGCTGCTGGCGCGAGACCGGGGCTTGAGCTGCCGGGAGGGCGATCCGGTGGGGCTCCGGTGGCAGCCTGAACGAGTGCACGTCTTTGCGCCGTGAGGGGAGGGGAGACCGATGCGGATGCGCTGGGAACACTGGCTGTTGCCGACCCTGCTCTACTACGGTGTCTTCTTCGTGCTCCCGCAGTTGATTTTTGTTCGCAACAGCCTTCACGCTTTCACTGGTCCGGGTCAGGTGGGAGACAGCTTCACCCTGGCCAACTACGCCAAGTTACTGGGTGATCCCTACTACCTGGGTGCCCTCGGAGAATCCGTCTTTCTGGCGGGAATGACCGTGGTGATCAGCCTGGTCCTGGCGGTTCCGGTCGCGTATGGCATCGCGCGCAAGACCTCACGCGCCAGCCAGGTCATCTTTATCATCATGTTCATATCCTCACTGACCAGCACGGTCATCCGCGGGATGGGCATGCTTTCGTTCCTCAACCCCAATGGGCCCGTCGTCAGACTCCTTTCCTTGTTGCCAGGGGTCCACGACCCGCCCAGGCTCACGGGCAACCTCACCGGTGCGATCCTGGCGTTGGTTCACTATGCGGTACCTTACACGGTGCTGCTGCTGGTGCCGGTGATCCAGGCCATCGAGCCGTCCCTGGAAGAGGCCGCGGCCGGGCTGGGGGCTTCGCGTCCGATGATCATCCGGGCCGTGATGGCCCCCCTGACCGCTCCGGGTTTGATCGCCGCATCGTTGCTCGTCTTTGCCCTCAGCATGGGTGCCTACACCACGCCCGCCATCGTAGGCGGTCCGCGGCTGCGGATCTACCCGATCCTGATTTATCAACAGGTCAGCACGGTGCTCAACTATGCACTTGGGTCTGCCATGGCGTTCATCATGATGGTGGTGGCGGTCCTGGTGGTGCTCTTGGCCGGCCTTGTGTCCAGGGGGAGGTTGTACCACACGTGAACTCCGGTGTGCCAACGCGTCTTCAGCCCAGGCGGGACTGGTTCCGTCTGGGGGTGAACTCCTGGATGCTGCTGGTGGTGGGCTTCCTGCTGGCCCCCAGCGCGGTGGTTCTCGTCAACTCCCTAGGCCAGGAGAGGTTTGTCAAGTTCCCACCTTCGTCCTTGACCCTGCAGTGGTACGGGGAGATTCCGAGGTCCTTTATGCGGGCCTTTGCGACCAGTCTGGAGATCGGTATCCTGGTGGCCGTGGGCGGGTGCATCCTGGGGGTTCCAACCGCCCTGGCGATTGTCCGGGGCAAGGTGCCGGGGCGCCGGACGGTGGACGCCTTCTTGCGCAGCCCGATCCAGGTGCCCTGGCTGGTGACGGGAGTGGCCTTCCTTAACTACTACCGGCTGATTCGCGACCTCACGGGCATCGGCCTGATCAACTCGCTGCTGGGGTTGATGCTGGCGCACTTGATCATCGTCGCGCCCTATGTCTTCACCACCGTGGCGGCTCGGCTGACCACTTTCGATGATTCCGTGGAAGAGGCGGCCGCGGGGCTTGGTGCCAGCAGATGGACCACGTTTTGGAAGGTTACCTTTCCCATCATCAGCCCGGCCATCTTTGCCGGAGCCTTCATGGCCTTTATCCTTTCCTTTGATAACGTCCCGGTTTCGATCTTTCTGGCCGGCACCGACGTCACCACTTTTCCGGTGGCGCTCTACTTTTCGCTGGAGTTTGAACTGAGCCGGATGCAGTACGCGGCGGCCACGTTGGCCACCGTTTTTTCGACCGTGCTGGTGCTGGCGGTGCATCGGTGGCTGGGCGACGCCGGAGCTACCAGCTACAACTGATTCGCGGGCGGTTTCATTCGGCAATAGGCTGATTGCGAATTGCAATGCTGCCGTGCGCTGCCAGCAATGAGCCGGAGGGTCGGAGTGACCTGGCGGAACCGCAACGCGGGTGGTGCAACGGATTCGGTGGCCGCGGTGGCACGTTCCTTGCAGACCACTGGGTAACAAAAGCCGCCGACCGGTTCGCGTGAAGCTACGGGAGAGGTGAGTGTCGGTGAAACAGACGGTCAGGCTGAAGGTCAACGGGGACGTCTACAACCTCGAAATCCCGGCCCACCGGACCCTGCTATCGGTGATCCGCGATGAGATCGGGCTTACCGGGACCAAGGAGGGGTGCGGCACCGGCGACTGCGGCGCCTGCACGGTACTGCTCGACGGCAAGCCGGTGAACGCCTGCCTGGTGCTGGCGGTGGAGGCTCGCGACCGCGAGGTCACCACCATCGAAGGGGTCGCCGGGGACGGCGCGCTGCACCCGGTGCAACAGGCCTTCGTCGAAAAGGGAGCGGTGCAGTGCGGCTTCTGCACGCCGGGAATGGTCCTTTCGGCCGTGGCGCTGCTGAAGGAAAACCCCCGGCCCTCCCGTGATCAGGTCAAGCACGCCATCGCGGGGAACCTCTGCCGGTGCACGGGGTACGTGCGGATCGTGGACGCCGTCGTGGCGGCGGCGGAGCGGATGAACGGGTCGAACGGCGCCGCCGACTAGGCGGGCCGGGTCACGGGGGAGTGGGTTGGTGGATGGAGGCGGAATGGGCGAATTCCAGGTGCTGCGCCCCCGCGGCCTGGAGGAGGCCCTGCAGTGGCTGGCGGAAGGGGGCAGCCGGACGGCGGTGCTCGCCGGAGGTACGGACCTCTTCCCGCAGCAGCGCGCCGGGCACCACGCCCCGTACCTGCTGGACCTTTGGCCGGTCGAGGAACTGCGGTTCCTGGAAGAGGGCGCGGACGGCCTGCGGCTGGGGCCCCTCCTGACCATGCGGGAGGTGGCCGATAGCCCGCTGGTCCGGGACGTTGCCCACGCCCTCGCCCAGGCGGCTCTCTCCGTCGGTTCGCCGCAGATCCGCAACCGGGCGACCCTGGGGGGAAACCTCGGCCGGGCGTCGCCGGCGGCGGACGCCTGCACCGCCCTGGTCGCCTTGGGGGCGAGGCTGGAACTCTCCAGCTTCCAGGGGCGGCGGGAGGTGGCCGCGGCCGACTTCCTGGTCGGCCCGGGGAAGACGCTCCTGCGCGCCGACGAACTCATTACCGCCATCACCCTGCCGGGGGTTGTTGTCGCCGGTGGGGCGGGGGGTCAATCCCGGGGCGCGGGGGGGCAGCGCCTGGTCGGTTCTTCCTTCCAGAAGGTCGGCCGGCGCAAGGCGGTGACCCTGGCGGTGGCCTCCGCGGCCGCCCGGGTGGCCCTGGACCGTTCCACGGGGAGAGTGGTCCAGGTGAGCGCGGCGGCGGGCGCCGTGGCCCCGAGGACCCTCCCGCTGGAGGACGTGGCGGGCGTTTTACTCGGAGTGGAGCCGACGCCCGCGGCCCTGCGCGAGGCGGCGCGGATGGGAGCGGCCCAGGCGCGGCCGATCGACGACGTGCGCTCCAGCGCCGCCTACCGCGAGGCGGTGCTGGCGGTACTGATCGAGCGGGCGCTCGAGGAGAGCTTGCGAGACGCGCTGGACATCGAAAGGGGTGCTGCGTCTTGATCAACGACCTGCGCGACTGGATTTCGGCGGTCGAGCGGCTGGGCGACCTGAAGCGGGTGGAGGGAGCCCACTGGGACGGGGAGATCGGGGCCATCGTGGACCTGTACCAGCGGCAAATGGGACTGCCCGCCCTGCTCTTCGACCGCGTCCCGGGATACCCCGAGGGCTACCGGATCCTGGCCAACTCGATGACCTCGGTCAAGCGCATCGCCCTGTCCTTCGGCCTCGACCCGGCCGGCACCGCCCTGGACGTGGTGCGGTTCTGGCGCCGCTACGAGAAGGAGAAGAAAAAGATCGCGCCCCGGATTGTCGCGGGAGGGCCGGTCCTGGAAAACGTGCAACGCGACGGCGAGTTGGATCTGTGGAAGTTCCCCGTGCCGAAGTGGCACGAACTCGACGGCGGACGCTTCATTGGGACCGGCTGCCTGGTGATCATGCAGGACCCCGACTCGGAGTGGATCAACGCCGGGGTCTACCGGGTGCAGGCCCACGACCGCGATCTGGCCTCGGTGATGATCTCCCGCGGCAAGCACGGCGACATCATCATGCAGAAGTACTTCGAGCGGGGCCGGACCTGCCCGGTGGTGGTCACGGTGGGGCAGGATCCCCTGCTCTACATGGTGGGCGGGATGGAGGTGCCTTACGGGACCACCGAGTACGACGTAGCCGGCGGCCTGCGCGGCCACCCGCTGGACCTGGTGCGGGGGGATGTGACCGGGCTGCCTTTCCCCAACGACGCTGAAATCGTCCTGGAGGGCGAGATCCGGCCCGGTGACGTCGTCGACGAGGGGCCCTTCGGGGAGTGGACCGGGTATTACGCCAGTGGGGTGCGCCGCCAGCCGGTGATCCGGGTGAAGCGGGTCTATCACCGCGACGACCCCATCATCCTGGGGGCCGTCCCGGCGCCGCCGCCCTGTGACGACACCTACTACCGCGGCTTCCTGCGCGTGGCCTCCGTCTGGGACCAGCTCGAGGGAGCGGGGATCCCGGGGGTGAAGGGGGTCTGGGCACACGAGGCCGGCGGCGGGCGCTTCATGCTGACCGTGGCCATCCAGCAGCTCTACCCCGGCCACGCCAAGCAGGTCGGGCTGGTGGCCTCCCAGGTTCACGCCGCGGCCTACGCCAACCGTTACACCATCGTGGTCGACGAGGACATCGACCCCACCGACATCAACCAGGTGATCTGGGCCCTCAGCACCCGGGTCGATCCCCAAGAAGACGTGGACATCATCAAGCGGTGCTGGAGCACGGCTCTCGACCCGATGAGTTACCCCCGGGGCGAGAACGTCTTCAACTCCCGAATGATCATCGACGCCTGCCGTCCGTGGGAACGCCTCAAGGACTTTCCGGCGGTGGCTCGCGCCAGCGAGGCGATGGTGCGGCGGGTGCGGGAGAAGTGGCCCGAACTGTTCCGATTCCAGTAGGGGGCGGGTTGGCGATGGAGATCAGCATCACCGTGAACGGACGGCTGCACCGGCTCTCGGTCGATCCCCGGGAGCGGCTGGTGGACCTGCTGCGGGACCGGCTCGGCTGCACGGGGGTCAAGGAAGGCTGCGGCGCCGGGGAGTGCGGGGCCTGCACGGTGCAGCTCGACGGCCGTATCGTGGCCTCCTGCCTGCTCTACGCCTGGCAGGCGGACGGTGCCTCCGTGGTGACGGTCGAGGGGCTGGCCCAGGGTCAGGACCTTCACCCCCTGCAGGCGGCCTTCATTGACCTGGCGGCGGTCCAATGCGGCTTTTGCACCCCCGGGATGCTGCTGGCGGCCAAGGACCTGCTGGAGCACAACCCCCGCGCCACCCGCGCCGAGATCCGCCAGGGACTGGCGGGAAACCTGTGCCGCTGCACCGGCTACGGCAGGATCATCGACGCCGTGGAAGCGGCCCGCGAGCGGATGCTGGCGGGAGCCTCCGGCGGCCCCGACGCGGCGGAGGGCGGTGGGGCCCGATGAGCAGGCCGGCGACCGGGATTGAGAACCCTTCCCTCGTCGGGAGGTCGGTGCCGCGTCAAGACGCGCGGGAGAAGGTCACCGGCGCGGCCGCCTACGTGGCGGACCTGCACCTGCCGGGGATGCTGCACGGCCGGGCCTTGCGCGCGGAATACCCCCACGCGCGGATCCTGGCGATCGACCCCCGCGCCGCGCGGGAGCAGGAGGGGGTGGCGGCGGTCCTGACGGCGGCGGACGTGCCCGGCGTGAACCGCTTCGGGCGGGTGACGGCCGACCAGCCGGTGCTCGCCGACGGGAAGGTTCGATACCTGGGGGACGTGGTCGCCCTGGTCGCGGCGGAGACGCCGGAGGCGGCCGAGCGGGCCCTGGGCCTGGTCCGGGTGCGGTACGAGCCGCTTCCCGCCGTCTTTGACCCGCTGGAGGCAATGGCGGAAGGCGCCCCGGAGGTCCACGACGGCCGGAACAACGTGCTGGCTCACGTCAAGGTCCGCAAGGGGGACGTGGACGCCGCCTTCGCGGCGGCCGAGGTGGTGGTCGAGGGGACCTACACCACGCCCACCGTTGACCACCTCTACCTGGAGCCGGAAGGCGCGGTGGCGGTGCCGGCCCCGGATGGCAGCCTGACCGTGTGGGCTCCCACCCAGGCGCCCTTCGCCGTGCGGGCCGCGGTGGCCAATGCTCTGGGGCTGCCCGCCCACCGGGTCAAGGTGATCCAGACGACGGCCGGGGGCGGCTTCGGCGGCAAGGTGGACGCCGCGATGGATACCTGCGCCCGCGCGGCCCTGCTGGCGCAGGCTACCGGGAGGCCCGTCCGACTGATTTACGGTCGCCGGGAGTCCCTCCTCGGGTCCGGCAAGCGGCACGCCGCGGCGGTGCGCCACCGCCTGGCCGCCAGCCGGGACGGGCGGCTGCTGGGCGTGGACATCCAGGTCTACCTCAACAAGGGCGCCTACGCCTCGGTGGGGGGAGTCGAACCCCCCGCCGGCGGGCTCACCGTCAAGTCGGCGGTGCACGCGGCCGGTCCCTACGAGATCCCCAACGTCCGGGTGGACGTCTACAACGTCTACACCAATTTGCCCTACGGCTCCCCGATGCGCGGCTACGGTGTCCCCCAGGTGTGCTTCGCCACGGAGTCCCAGGTGGACGACCTCGCTCACCGGCTGGGGATGGACCCGCTGGAACTGCGCCGGTTGAATGGCTTCCAGCCGGGTTCGACCACCGCCACCGGCCAGGTGCTGGACCAGAGCGTCGGCTACCAGGAGACCCTCCACCGGGCGGCGGAGGCGGCCGGTTGGAGCGGGGGCCGCCGGCCGGAAGCGCCCCGGCCCGGGACCGGGCGGCGGGCCGGGGGCAACGGGGGCGGCGAGCTCCTTCTTCGCGGTCAGTTCAGGCCGCGGCAACGATTTTGCCACGGCCTACATCTTCTTGACCGGCGAGGGCCGGATCGAAGTGCGGACGGGCCTGGTCGAGCTGGGACAGGGGTCCCGGACGGTTTTCGCGCAATTCGCGGCCGAGGCCCTGGGGGTTCCCCTGGAGCTGGTCAGCACACCGGAGCCCGACACGGCCGTCGACCCCGACAGCTTGACGACCACCGCCTCGCGGGGCGCCACCCTCGGCGGGAACGCCGTGCTGATGGCGGCACGGGCGGCGCGGCAGACCCTGG
Source organism: Bacillota bacterium (assembly GCA_021786825.1). Taxonomy (GTDB): domain Bacteria; phylum Bacillota; class Sulfobacillia; order JAMDAP01; family JAJYMS01; genus JAJYMS01. The sequence continues at coordinate 23,944 of JAJYMS010000129.1, forward strand.
GGCTCCTCGGGGGTGCGCCGGGGGACCTGGGGGAGCTTCCGCTGGCCGAACTGGGGCGGCGCCTTTGCCCCGGAGGCCGGCTGCTGATCGGCCAGGGCCAGTGGCGCAAGCCCACCCCGAGCTTTGATCCCGAAACCGGCCAGGGCCAACCCTACCACGTCTACACCTACGCTACCCAGATCGCCGACGTGGAGGTGGACCTGGACACGGGCGAGGTCGAGGTGCTGCGGGTGGTGGCGGCCCACGACGTCGGGCGGGCCATCAACCCCGCCCTGGTGGGCGCCCAGATCCAGGGCGGCGTGTCCATGGGGGTCGGCTACGCCCTTTACGAGGACCTCCGCTTCCGCGAGGGGCGGATGCAGAACCCGGACCTGACCGACTACGTCCTGCCCACCAGCGTGGAAACCCCGGCGGTGGTGCCGGTGATCGTTGAAGAACCAAACGAGATGGGGCCCTTCGGGGCCAAGGGCATCGGCGAGCCGCCGGTGATCCCGACCGCCCCGGCGATCGCCAACGCCATCTTTCACGCCACCGGGGCGCGGGTGCGCGATCTGCCCATCACCCCCGAGCGGGTACTCCACGCCCTGCGCGAGGCGTCCGGAGGAGGGAACGTGAAATGAGAAGCCTGAACCGTTTCAAATTCCATGAACCCGGGAGCATCCCGGAGGCCAGCCGCCTGCTGTTGGATTTCGGGTCCGCGGCCCGGGCCATGGCCGGCGGCACCGACCTCCTCGTCGGGATCAAGGAAAAGGGGCTGCGGCCGGCGCACGTGGTGAACCTCAAGCGCATCCCGGACCTGGCGGAAATTCGCCGGGAGGAAGACGGGGGGCTGTACCTGGGGGCGCTGGTGACGGTGGGGGCCGTGGAGCAGGGGCTCGCCGGCACGCCCTACGCCGTCCTGGCCGAAGCCGCCGCCGTCCTCGCGTCGGTGCAGGTGCGCAACCGGGCCACCGTCGGTGGGAACCTCTGCAACGCCTCGCCGTCGGCCGACCTGGCACCACCCCTGATCGCGCTGGGGGCCGTCGCTCTCTGCCAGGGCCCGGCCGGGCAGCGGGAACTCCCGCTGGAGGACTTCTTCCAGGGCCCTGGACAAACGGCCCTGCAGCCGGGCGAATTGCTGGTGGGGCTCCGGCTGCCCGAACCGGGGGCCCGCGCCGGCGCGGCCTACGTCAAGATCTCGCCCCGCCGGGCCATGGACATCGCCGTGGTGGGCGCGGCCGTGGCCCTGGCGCTGGAGCCGGGCGGCGGCGACCGGGTGCAGCGAGCCCGCGTGGTGCTGGGCGCCGTCGCGCCCACTCCGGAGCGGGCGCGGCGGGCCGAAGCACTCCTCGAGGGGCGGGTGCCGGACCCGGCGGCCCTC
>JAJYMS010000057.1 GCA_021786825.1 Bacillota bacterium
AGCGCACGGTCACCGCGGGGATCATCAGCGGACTCAACCGACTGCTGCAGGTCAGCGAGGAGAACTCGATGCGCCTGATCCAAACCGACGCCACCATCAACCCGGGCAACAGCGGCGGACCTCTGGTCAATGCCGCCGGCGAGGTCATCGGCATCAACACGATCAAGTTCAGCGACGCCCAGCGGGGGGTGGAGGGCATGGGGTTCGCCATTCCCTCGAACACCGTCCGGGCCATCGTCGACGACCTGGTACGCTACGGTTACGTCAAGAACCGGCCCTACCTGGGGGTGGGCGCGGTCGATCGGCAGGAGGCCGCCCTGTACTATTCCATCACCATCGAACGCGGGCTGTTGATCGTCAGCGTGGCCCCGGGATCTCCGGCTGACGCGGTGGGGCTGCGGGTCGGCGATAACCTGGTAGGCCTGGACGGCAAGGCGGTGCAGACCGTGGCGGACCTGCGGACGATCCTGTTCACCAAGAAACCGGGCGACCTGGTGGCGGTCAGCTACCGCCGCGGGTCGGCGGAGAAGTCATTGGAGGTCACGCTGGCGCGCACGCCGGCCAAGCGGTGAACATCCGCGCCAGCGGGGCCGGCCGGATCAAGGACCCTGGCTGGCCGCATGGTGCCGCTGCTCGTGCTTGAATCGCCGCCCCGCCCGGGGTCGCCGGAGGCAGCCGGCCAGTTTCAGCGGGTGACCACAAAGACGCCCTCCCGTTGGCGGGGGGCGCCTTTGTTTGCGCCGAGGCCAGCGGATAGGGCGTCGCCCGGGGACAAAAAATACCCTCGCAAGGTTTGGTCGCCAGTTTTAGTCAGGGAGGTGAAAAGGTTGCGGCGTATCGTAGCAGCGAGCGTGGGAGCAGTGATGATGGCGGCCCTGTTAGCCGGTCTGGGAGTTCCCCGGCTGGGCGGGGCGGAGACCCGCTCCCCCGGCGGCAGCGCCACGGATAACCTGGAACTGCTGGCCCGGGTGGTGACCGGGGAGGCACAGAACGAGCCGTACACCGGGCAGGTAGCGGTGGCCGCGGTCATCTTGAACCGCACTCACGACTCAAAGTTTCCCGGGACCGTCTCAGGGGTGATCTTCCAGCCGGGGGCGTTCGAGTCGGTCTCCAACGGGCTGATCTGGAGCCGGCCGGTCGACCAGGCCTGCCGCAAAGCGGCCCAGGACGCGCTGAACGGTTGGGATCCCACCGACGGGGCAGTTTTCTTCTTCAACCCGGACAAGACCACCAACACCTACATGTGGTCGCTGCCCCAAACCCTGCGGATCGGCAAGCACGTCTTTTCACTGGGGCAGCGTTGACAACCGGCGATCGAGCCGAAAGGAGGGTACCATGGCCGGAAACCAAGGGAAAGCAGCCCCGACACGCCGCGGAAACCGCGGCGCCCTGGGGGCGCTCCTGCTCTTGCCGGTACTGGTGGGGATTTGGGGATACGGGCAAATGACCGCTCGGCAGGCCCTTGACCTGAGAGCTGAAAACGCGTACCGACGGGCCTTTCATGGGCTGATCGCCCGCGTCGAAGGCCTCGAGTCACGCCTGGATACCCTGATGGTGGCCAACACCGAGGCGATGTTGCTGAAGAGCCTGGAAGAGGTCCGGCTGCAGGCGACAAGCGCCAGCGAGGATCTGAACCTGCTGCCGCTGGGGGCGGTACCGCTGAACCAGGTCAAGCGCTTCATCAGTCAGATCGGCGAGTTGTCCCGCTCCCTCAGCCTCAAGGTGCAAGGGGGGCAGGTCCTGAGCGCCGACGACCGGGCCGCGATCTTCAACCTGCGGGACCAGTCCCGCTACTTTGCCACCCAGCTGAACGAACTCCGCGGCCTGCAGCAGAGCGGCCGGCTGCGCTGGGTAGACCAGGACCGGTTTTTGGACGCCAGCTACGACGGGGAGGTCAAGAGTCCGCTCCTGGATCCCCTGGTTCACCTGGACAAGTACTTTGCGCAGGGCGTGGCCAAGGCGGGTGCCGCGGCGCCCAAGCCCGGCGAACCGCCGGCCGGCCTCGCGGGTGCGGAAATCTCCGCGGCCGATGCCGTGCAGGTCGCCCGGCGTTTTCTCGGTGATCGCCTCGCCGGGGACCCGAAAGTGGTCAGCGAGACCAAGGGCGAGCTGCCCTCCCACCGCCTCGACGCGCCCCTGAAGAACGGCCTCACCGCGCACCTGGACGTGACCAGGCGGGGCGGCCACGTTGCCTGGATGCTGGCCGACCGGCCAGTGACCGGCAAGACCCTCCAACCGACGGACGACATCCGGATCGCCCGGGAGTTCGCCACCTCCAGGGGATACTCCGATATGGCGCTGGAATCCTTCACCGAGTATGACGCCAAGGACGTCGGCGTGGTGAGCCTGGTGCCCCGCCAGGACGGCGTGCTGCTGTACCCCGACCTGGTCAGGGTGAGGATTGCCCAGGACAACGGCGAGGTCATCGGCTTCAACGCCCAGTCTTACTTGAGGTATCATCGGACGCGGGAACTGCCCTCGCCGAGGCTGACCGCCGCGGAGGCCCGGGCCCGCGTGGTGCCCAACCTGACAGTGAGCGGCGTCACCCCGGCCTTGATCCGCGTTGAAGCAGGCAAGGAAATACTGACGTACGAGATTCGGGGCTCCATCGCCGGCCGGGAGTACCGGATCTACACCAACGCCGTTACCGGCGACGAGGAGCGGATCGAGCGCGCGGGCGCCTCCTAGACCGGCCTGGAAACTTCATGGAGAATATGCAGGGATTTCTTGGCGAATCGGCGAATAAAATGTCGATTTGCGGTGAGGTGCCCTGCATGAGAGAGCCGTTTGCTTTCAAGGCCTACACAGGAGCGACCCTGCTTCTCTCGGCGGCGCTGGTCGCCGTTGCGCTCGGCCCCGCGGTGGACCTCTCCCCGGCCTTCTTCGGCCTGATGGGGACCGCCGCGGTGGTTGCCGCGCTGCCCCTCAGCCTGCCTGGGAAGCAGCGCTCGGCCCCGGCCTTTCTCTGGTTGGTTCCCGCCCTGGTGGCCATCGGACCGGCGGCTTCCGTGCTGGTCAGCGCCACCGGGGGACTGGTCGCCGCGGTGACGGCAGGAGACCGCCAGGCGGGCAGAGCCCTCACCCGGAGCCGCCGTTTCGCCCGGGAGGTAGTCCCGGCGGGAGCCGCAGCGGCCGTCTACATCGCCTTCGGGCGTGGGGGCATCCCAGGCCACGACGGCGCTCGGCTCGCCTTGGCGGCGGTCGCCTTCTACCTGGTGCAGTCGCTGCTGCGCGCCCTTTCCCTTTCCCTGGCCGAGTCGAGACCTTTCTGGCCGGCCTGGCGGGAGGAAGGGGCGCTGCTGCTGCTGCCGCACACCCTGGGATTTACCCTCGGACTGATCGTCGCCCTGGCCCTTCCTGCAGCGGGTCCATGGACCCTGTTGCCGGCCCTGGTGCCGTACCTCTTCCTGGTCGGGCGTTCAGCCGCCCTGGCGCGCGTTGAGCGCGCCCATCGCAAGACGGTGGACGCCCTTTCGTCGGTCTTCAGCCTGGATGACCCCTTCAGCGCCGGACACGCCCATCGGGTGGCCCGCTACGCCACCGCTCTGGGGAGGCAGATGCGGCTGCCGGGCGAGGAGCTTGACAGCCTCGAGTACGCCGCCCTCCTGCACGAAGTGGGGATGCTCACCCTCCAGCGGGAGTTGGCCGCCAGGCCGGGGACCTTACAAGCCTCCGAGCTGTCGGAGATCAGACGCGGGGCCGCCACCGGGGCGGACATGATCACCCGCCTGGGGTATCTCCCACGAGCGGCGGACTTTGTCCGCTACCATTTGCACCGCTACGACGGCGAGGCCGGGTCCGGGCCCAGGGGCCCCGAGATTCCCCTGGGCGCGCGCATCCTGGGGGTCGCCAACGCCCTTGACGCGATGTTGGTCCGCAACCGGGCGCGCCGTTCCCTGAGCCTACCGGAAGCCCTCGCCGAACTCCGGCAGGGATCCGGCAGCCAATTTGACCCCCAGGTAGTCGAGTCGGTGCCCCAGGTGATCGCATCGAACCCCGAGACGCGGAACCTGGTGGAGAACCCCTACGCGTTCCTGCGCGACACCCGCGGGCCGCTGGGTCACGAACTGCCGCGGCCGGCCAACCCGGCGGCCCAGGCGGCCATGGCGGTACAGAACGCGCAACTGCAACTCCAGGTGGAAGAGGCCCTGAAGTTGCTGGCGGCCACCAAGAGCCACACGGAACTGGTCCTTGACAGCCTGCCCGACGCGGTGATCACCACCGACCTGAACCAGCGGGTGACTTTCGTCAACACGGCGGCCGCCCAACTGGCGGGGACATCCGCCCGGACCGCCGTGGGGCTGCCCCTGGAGCGCGCCCTGGGGGAGGTCGACGGACCGGAGCCTGAACGCCGCAAGCTGGAGGAGTTCCTTCGCCATCCGGTGACCGCCGGCGGGAGCTACTCGGGGGAGATCGTGGTCAAAGCCCCCGATACCCGGGTCTACCCGGCCCGAGTCCGCCTGGGGGTGCTCAGCGACCGCGAGCGGATGGTCGGCCTGGTGGGTGTGGTGCAGGATATCTCCCGGCTGAAGGCCCTGGAGGAACAGGTCAAGAAGGCCGAAAAACTGGCCATGTTGGGGGAACTGGCGGCCTCGGTAGCCCATGAGGTGCGCAACCCGCTGGCCATCGTGCGCGGATTCGCCGAGTGTCTCCCCCAGGACATCG
>JAJYMS010000255.1 GCA_021786825.1 Bacillota bacterium
GCCGGGGCCGTGACCAAGATCGAGGAATAGCTTTCCTGGGGAGGGACGCCAACGTGCCTGCGCAGAAGATCCGGATCCGCCTGCGGGCCTTTGACCATAAACTGCTGGACCAGTCGGCGGAGAGGATCGTTGATACAGCCAAGCGCACCGGGGCTGCAGTCTCAGGACCGGTGCCCCTGCCGACCGAAAAGAATATCTTCACGGTGCTGACTGCCCCTAACGGGGAGAAGGATATCCGCGAGCAGTTCGATATGCGTACCCACAAGCGGTTGATCGACATTCTGGACCCGACCAGCAAGACGGTGGACGCCCTGATGCGGCTGGACCTGCCGGCTGGGGTGGATATCGAGATCAAGCTGTAAGGGGGTGTTTTCCCGTGAAGAAAGGCATTTTGGGCCGAAAGCTGGGAATGGCCCAGGTCTTCGACGGGGAAGGGCGGGCTGTCCCCGTCACCGTGGTCGAGGCGGGGCCCTGCGTCGTGATACGGAAGAAGACCCTCGAAACCGACGGCTATAACGCCATTCAGGTCGGTTTTGACGATGCGCCGGACAAGGGCCTGTCAAAACCGGTGAAAGGCCAATTCGTAGCCGCTAACGTAAAGCCCAAGCGCCTGGTCAGGGAGTTTCGCCTGGAAAGTGTCGACGGGTACCAGGTCGGCCAACAATTCGGGGCCGAACTCTTTAGCGCCGGCGAACTGGTAGATGTGACCGGGACTTCGAGGGGCAGGGGCTTTGCCGGGAGTGTCAAGCGCCACGGCTTCAACCGCGGCCCCATGACCCACGGGTCCAAGTACCACCGGCGGGTCGGTTCGCTGCAGTCCCGTGACGCTTCGCGCGTCTTTAAGGGGCGCCGCATGCCCGGCCGGCTTGGCGGGACTCGGGTCACCGTGCAGGCATTGAAGGTCGTAAAGATCGATTCGGAGCGCAACCTCCTGTTGATCCGGGGCGCCATTCCGGGAGCCAACGGGGCCGCGCTGACCATCAAGAACTCCGTCAAGGCCCGGTCCTGAACCTCGAGGAGGAGAGGAACACCATGCCCAAAGTGGCTGTCTTTGACACCGAAGGTATCGCGGTGGGCGAAATAGAGTTATCGGACAAGGTGTTCGGCGTCGAAGTGAATGGAGCGCTGCTCCACGCGGCGGTCCGCCGCCACCTGGCCAACCAACGGCAAGGGACGGCCGACACCAAGACCCGCAGCGAGGTCTCGGGCGGCGGCAGGAAGCCGCGGCGACAAAAGGGCACGGGTCGCGCCCGGCAGGGCAGCATTCGGGCCCCTCAGTGGCGCCACGGTGGTACCGCCTTCGGCCCCACTCCCCGGAGTTTCCGGTTGGCCATGCCCAAGAAGGCGCGGCGCCTCGCCCTGTGCTCGGCCCTCTCGGCCAAGGTTCAGGACGATGCGCTGGTGGTATTGGAAGACCTGAAACTGGTGGGCCCCAAGACCAAGGAGGTTGTCCGGGTCCTGACCAACCTGAAGGTCGGCCAGGATACCCTGATCGTCACCAATGACGCCAATCCCTACCTGTACAAATCCTCCCGCAATCTGCCGGGTGTCAGTACCTCGCCCGCCCGTGGGTTGAACGCCTATGAGGTGCTCGCTCACGCGAAGGTGGTTCTGACCAAAGATGCGGTGGCCGAGCTGGAGGAGGCGTTCGCATGAAAGCTAATCCCCGGGACATTATTCTGCGACCGGTCGTGTCGGAGCAGAGCATGAGCGACCTGGGCGACGGGAAATACACCTTCAAGGTATCGATGGGTGCAAACAAGACCCAGATCAGGCAGGCGATCCAGGAGATCTTCAAGGTGAGAGTCCAGGAAGTCAACACCATGCACGTTCACGGCAAGACCCGCCGAATGGGCCGGACCCAGGGGTCCCTGCCGGACTGGAAGAAAGCCGTCGTGAAGCTTGAACCCGGGCAGAAGATCCCCTTCTTCGAGGGGATGTCCACCTGATCGCGGTCGCGTAGGAGGGATTATCGATGCCAGTGAAGGCCTTTAAGCCTACCTCTCCCGGCCGCCGGGGGATGACGGTTTCCGCCTTTGAGGAGATTACCAAGAGCAAGCCTGAAAAGTCCCTGGTACGGCGATTAAAGAAGCACGCTGGGCGCAACGCCTACGGGCGCATCACCATTCGGCACCAGGGGGGCGGCCACCGCCAGCGCTACCGGCGGGTGGATTTCAAACGCGACAAGGACGGGGTGCCGGCCCGGGTGGCAGCCATCGAGTATGATCCCAGCCGCTCCGCGCGCCTGGCCCTCCTCCACTACGCGGATGGCGCCAAGAGCTACATTCTGGCTCCGCTGGACCTGAAGGTGGGTGACACGGTGGTCTCCGGGCCGAACGCGGATATCAAACCAGGGAACGCTATGCCACTGCGCCACATCCCGGTTGGCTCGACGGTCCACGCCATCGAGTTGCAGCCTGGCCGGGGGGCCCAGATGGTCCGGACCGCCGGCGCTGCGGCCCAGATTATGGCCAAGGAAGGCGAGTTTGCGCTGCTGCGTTTGCCCTCCGGCGAACAACGGCGGGTACGCCTTGCCTGCCGGGCCACGGTCGGTCAGGTAGGAAACGTCGAGCACGAGAACGTCACCATCGGCAAGGCAGGGCGCTCGCGCTGGCTGGGTAAACGCCCGACCGTCCGCGGGGTGGTGATGAATCCAGTCGACCACCCGCACGGTGGCGGCGAAGGAAAGTCCCCCATCGGCCGTAAGTCGCCGGTCACTCCCTGGGGCAAACCCACCCTGGGATACAAAACCAGGAAAAAAGGCAAGGCGTCAGACAAATATATCGTCAAGCGCCGGCACTCCAAGTAGGCCGAAAGGAGTCTGATCGCACCGTGGGACGTTCCCTGAAGAAGGGTCCCTTCGTCCAGGAGGCCCTGCTCAAGAAGGTCACCGCCATGAATGAAAAAGGTGAGAAGCGGGTCGTCAAGACCTGGTCACGGGCGTCTACCATCTTGCCGGAGATGGTGGGTCACACCATCGCCGTCCACGACGGGCGCAAACACGTCCCCGTGTACATCACCGAGGACATGGTCGGTCACAAGCTGGGCGAGTTCTCGCCGACCCGTACCTTCCGGGGGCACAGCGCCCACACCGAGCGGTCCACGGCCTTGAAATAGGGGGTTTTACGAGATGGAAGCTCGCGCTGTTGCCAAACATGTGTCGATCGCTCCCCGCAAGGCCAGGATCGTAATCGACCTGATCCGCGGGAAAGACATCGGAGAGGCCCTGGCAGTCCTGCGTTTTATCCCCAAGCGCGCCTCCCGGCTGATCGCCAAGGTGCTCAAGTCGGCGGTGGCTAACGCCGAAAACAACCTGGATCTCGCCCGCGACACTCTGTACGTGGCGGAGGCCTATATCGACCAGGGTCCGACCCTCAAACGGTTCCAGCCGCGTCAGCGCGGTCAGGCCTTTCCGATCCTCAAGCGTTCAAGCCACATCACCGTCGTGGTCCGCGACAAGGAGGGCCGGTAAAGCCATGGGTCAAAAGGTTCATCCCAAGGGTCTGCGGATTGGAATCGTGAAGGACTGGGACTCGCGTTGGTACGCCCGCCGGAGGACGTATAGCGAGTTACTGCTCGAAGATATTAAGCTCAGGGAACAGGTTAAAAGAAAGATGTACGCCACCGGGGTTTCCCGGATCGAAATCGAACGGGCGGCCAACCGGCTGAAGGTCACCATTCACACCGCCAAACCGGGGATGGTAATCGGGCGCGGCGGCGCCGGGGTCGAAGAGTTGCGCAAGCAACTGGAGGCGTCGACAGGCAAACAGGTAAGCATCAACATCGTGGAGATCAAACTCCCCGAACTGGACGCCCAGTTGGTGGCCGAAAGCATCGCGCAGCAACTCGAAAGACGGATTTCCTTCCGCCGGGCCATGAAACAGGCGGTGACCAGGGCAATGCGACTGGGCGCCCGGGGAATTCGGGTGATCATCGCGGGCCGGATCGGGGGCGCCGAGATCGCCCGCCGGGAGCGCGACTGGGAGGGCACCGTCCCGCTGCATACCCTTCGCGCGGACATCGATTATGGCGCGGCTGAGGCGACCACCACCTATGGCAAGATCGGAGTGAAAGTCTGGCTTTACCGGGGTGACAACGTGGCGGTCCGAAGCGACCGCCGCGACGATGACCGCCGCCGGGGAGATCCCCGGGACCGGCGAGCCGGCGATCGCGTTGGAAAGAGGAGGGAGATCGGTGCTCCAACCCAAAAGGGTCAAACATCGTAAGGTCCACCGGGGCCGGATGAGCGGCCAGGCCACCCGCGGCAGCGAGATCACCTTCGGCGAATTCGGCCTGCAGGCTATGGAGCCGGCATGGATCACCGACCGTCAGATCGAGGCCGCCCGTATCGCCCTGACGCGTTCCATCAAGCGCGGCGGCAAGGTTTGGATCAAGATCTTCCCCGACAAACCCATCACCAAGAAGCCTGCCGAGACCCGAATGGGTTCCGGGAAGGGCGCCCCGGAGTTCTGGGTCGCGGTGGTCCGCCCCGGACGGGTGATGTTCGAATTGGCCGGCGTCCCCGAGGAGGCGGCCCGCGAAGCCATGCGGCTGGCCGCCCACAAGCTGCCGATCAAGACCAAGTTCGTGGTTCGCGAGGAACTGGGTGGTGAAGTTCATGAAGGTTAAGGAAGTGCGTGACCT
>JAJYMS010000107.1 GCA_021786825.1 Bacillota bacterium
TGCCGCCCAACTCAAGCCGATGATCGACGCGGCCTATCGAGCAGCGGCAGTTAATGGATATACCGAGGAGGTTATCGGCTTAAGTTACCATAAAGCCGCAGGAGGTCGCAAGCGCCCGCCGGGCCGCCAGGTGGGCCTCCACATGCCGGGGAGAGAGCAACTGAGGCACCCCCGCGAGCAGGAAGGTCGCCACCGTGCCCTCGGCACCGTAGGAGACGCAAAGGTCGGCGCTTGCGGCCAAAGGCTTCAGGTCTACCGGCTTGGCGGTGAATCGTAAATTCGGCCCACCGAAGGGGGCGAGCCGTTCCTTCGTGAAGCCGGGGGCGAAACACACCACGGCGGCGCCGCTCCGGGCGAGGGCTGCCAGGATGGCGTCCCCGTGCGCCGTGTCCGGCCGCAGGCAGGCGAATACCCGCTTGCCCGGCGCCTCCGGCCAGTCGATCCGTTCCCTCGGCAGGTCTCCCAGAAGGGGCCCGACGTAGCGCTCCGTCGCCCGCGGGCCGTAGTGATCCAGCTCGGGGAAGGTCGCCAGCAGGCGCAGTTCCCCTTCGAAGAGTTCCCCCAAGGCCGCGAGCGGCGGCGCCCCGAAGGCGTGGGCCACGGTGCGGGCGTGGGCGAGAGCGGTCGCCTCGGCCCGGGCCGCTTTCTCCGGGGAGGCCCAGGAGAACCCCGGGAAGGCCGGCAGGGGCGAGGTTGCCGGCGGCAACTCGAAGCCGTTGCCCACCAGCGCCGCCGGGATGCCGGCAATGCGCGCGGCGAGCCGGGCCGTGGGAGAATAGTCCAGCACCAGGAGGTCGGGCCGGAACATCCGGATCAGATTGAGCCAGGCGTGGGTCAGGCCCCACAAGACGGTTGGGTCGCCCCAGCCCTGGGAGAGCAGGATGTCCGCATATCCCGCCGGCCGCTGGGGGAGTTTGAGCCCCTGGGGCAGATGAGGGGCGGGGACGAAGGGGATACCGGCCGGCCCGAACACCGTGGTTGCCGCCGGGATGTCCCGCACCGCCCCCAGCACCGCGTGGCCCCGGGCTTTCAGGCGCGTCGACAGGGGCAACATCCGGGCCAGATGGCCGAGGTTGAGCCCCAACTCCCAGGCGATCAGGATTCGGCTCACGTGGGCGTACCTCCCCAGGCACGCCGGCCCGCCTTCTTGTTTAGGTTGAAGTGGGTATCCATGGGCCTATCCGACCATCCCGTCTTCGGCTTCGTGCCGCGCCGGGGTATTGCGCGCGTCGCGGGGAACGCTCACCGCGGTCACCGGGCCGGCGCCGATCCGCACTACTTCGTCCACCTGCAGGTTCCGGGGCAGGGCGTGGGTGATGAAAATCATGGTCACCTTGCCTTTGAGCTGGTTGACGGTGGCGGCGAAATGTTCCGCGGTGGCGGCATCGAGGCTGCTGGTGGCCTCGTCGAAGATCAGGATCTTCGGCTGTTTGAGCAGGGCCCGGGCGATGGCGAGGCGCTGTTTCTGCCCGCCCGACAGCCCCACGCCCCGCTCGCCGATCTCGGTCTGGTAGCCCTGGGGCAGCTTCTCGATCACGTCGTGGATCTCCGCCATGCGGCAGGCGCGGATTACGTCGTCGAAGCTGGCGTGGGGGTTGGCCATCAGGAGGTTGTCGTATAGCGCTCCGGAGAACAGGATGGTCTCCTGGGGCACCACCCCGAAGTAGTGGCGCAGTTCGTTGGCCGAGAGATAGCGGATGTCGTTGCCGTCAATCTTGATGGTGCCGCCGGCCGGGGCGTAAAAACCCTGCAGGAGCTTGGCCAGAGTGCTCTTTCCGGAGCCCGACGGGCCCATGATGGCCACCACCCGACCCGGATTCACCGTGAGGTGGAAACCCTGGTACAGAAAGGGAAGATTTTCGGCATAGCGAAAGCTCAAGTCCTCGATCTCGATCCGACCCATGCCTTCCCGCAGCCGGCTGGGCAGCACCGCGTACGGCTCCGGCGGCGCGTTCATGATGTCCCCCAGGCGCTGGACCGACAGGTTGGCCTGCTGGAACTGCTGCCACAGGCCCACCAGCCGCAGCATGGGCTGGGACACCCTGCTGGCGAACATCTGGAAGGCCACCAGCATGCCGATGGTAAAGTCGCTGCCGTTCATCACCAGGTAGGCGCCCCCCACCAGGATGGCCAGGGTCATGAGCTGTTCCAGCCCGTTGGCCAGGACGTTGTAGGTGTTGGCGATCTGCCGGACCTGGAACCCGGAGCGGAGATATTCCGCCAGGTAGTCGCCGTAGCGGTCCCGGAGCCGGGGCTCCATCTGCAGGCTCTTGACGGTCTCCATCCCCGCCACGTACTCGGTGGTGAAGGCCTGGTTGCGGGCGCCTAGGAGCCTGTCGGACTTAAAGGAAATCGGCTGCAAATCCACCTGACCGGTCCATATTTCGCCGCTTTTTTGGTCAATAGAACGACTATTGACCTGCTGAGCAGGGCCGAAAACACCATGAACACGGCCAGCCCGATGCCGATCACGATCAGCGTGCTGTGGGTGCGATGCACCACCACCTTGTCGATCACCACCTGGGTGAACAGCGGGGCCCCGAGGGCGAGTATCTGGATGATCAGGGAGGCGACCAGGACATCGCGCCACACCTGGCGGTGCTTGAGCAGCTCGGGGATGAACCAGTGGAAGCCGAACCGTGCCCCCGGGGCCAGCGCCCCGTCCGGGTCCTTCAGCGGAGACGCGGCAAGTGCCAACTGGAACGCGGTGCCGGAGAAACGGGCGGAGAATTCCGCCGGGGTCAGGGATTTGGGGGTGTTGCTGCCGGCCTCGAACAGCACCACAACATCATCGCCGGCCTGGATGACGATGGCGGGGCGCCAGCGGGCCTGGGAAGCATCACCCACGGCCCCTTTCCCCGCGCTGGCCGGGAGATCCAGCGTTTCCACCGCCCGCAGCACGACCAGGCAGGGCAGATTGAGAGCCGTCACCTCGCCGGCCGCGCATTCCCTGCGCTTGATCTTGAAGCCCAGGGCACGGGCCGCGTGAATGAGGGAATCGGCGGAATAAGGCGGCGGGAATTGCTTCGCCAGCAGCCCAGGGTCGAAGGGCTTGCGGTTCAGGGCACAGAAACTTCCCATGGACCACACCACGTCTTCCACCGAGAACCCATAGGCCGGGGTGAACTGCCGTCCACCGGAGCCGAACCAAGGCACCCTCCCCAGGCCTACACCCTGCGCCACAGGCCCATCTGATTCGCCACACACCGATGCTTCATGAGAGTTGTTGTTCTCCTCCTTGATCGTTCCTGTTATCAGGGTGTTGGCTTGATATCTGTTTGTCGTCGTGGCGATGACTCTCGCGCATGTGTTATGTCATACAAGGAGCGGGATCATTAGGACGACACTATCCTGAAAACTCAACCAGCATCTCCATGCCAGATGGTGATAAGGCGACATTGACACGATATGTTATATTGATGCATCCGGAAGGCGGCTTTCTGGCGGCCGTAACCCCAGAAATCGTGAACAGGATTTAATTATGAATATGGAATGCCTGTCAATAGAAACTTATATTAATATGTATTTATCCGATGACCTCTAAAGCTAACGGATCCGGGCACGGGGAATGTCCATCCGGAAAGGTGCCAGCGGGATAGTTCCAGACTCGGTTCGATTGTTGTACAGTCGCGTCTCATGAAAATTCTCTTTGTCCACCAGAATTTCCCGGGGCAATATCTCCATCTCGCCCGGCACCTGGGCGCGAACCCCGACCATCAAGTAGTATTCCTTACCCAACGGCGCAACGGGGTGCTACCTGGCGTCAGGACCATCATCTACAAGCCCCACCGCACGGTGACCCGGGACCTGCATCATTATCTGCGGGAGGCGGAAGCCGGTATCCTCAATGCCCAGGAAGTGGCCCCGGTGGCGCTGAAGCTCAAGAACGCAGGATTTGTGCCGGACGTGATGGTTGGACACAACGGCTGGGGCGAAATCTGGTATCTGAAGGAGGTCTTTCCTTCAACGCCGCTTCTCGGATACTTCGAATTTTTCTACCGCTACCAGGGGGCAGACGTAGGCTTCGACCCGGACACCCCCCTGATCTTCGACACCGGACCTCGGGTCCGCACGAAGAACCTTGGCAACCTTCTGGGCTTGGACACCGTTGATTACGGCCAATGCCCGACCTGTTGGCAAAAGTCGCTCTATCCGAGGCAATACCAGCCCATGCTGCACGTGATCCACGAGGGCGTGAATACCGAGGCGGCGGCACCCGACGCCGACGCTCGGCTGCTGTTGCCGAATATGGAGATTGAACTGGCGGCCGGCGACGAGGTGGTGACCTATGTGGCGCGAAATCTGGAACCCTACCGGGGGTTTCCCATCTTCATGCGCAGCCTGCCGGCGGTGCTGGCACGTCGCCCCAAGGCCCAAGTTGTCATCGTGGGCGGCGACGAAACCAGCTACGGTCCCGGCTTGCCCGGCGGGCGTACCCACCGACAGCGGATGCTGGAGGAGCTAAACGGCGCCCTCGACCTCCGGCGGGTGCATTTCCTGGGCAAGGTGCCCTACCCGACCTTCCTGAAGATCCTCCAGGTGTCCCGGGTACACGTCTACCTCACCTACCCCTTCGTCCTGTCGTGGTCCATGTTGGAGGCCATGTCGGCCGGCTGCCTGGTGGTGGGTTCCAAGACC
>JAJYMS010000006.1 GCA_021786825.1 Bacillota bacterium
CCCGGCCGCGCGCCAGACAGGCCTGTATCCAGTCCGACGCGGCGGAGCGGGAGGCCGGGCGGTCGCGGCGCCTGCGCGAAGCGGGCTTCATCTCCGCCGAGCGGCTCGACCAGGTGGTGTCCGAGGCCCGCGCCCGGCGCGCCGGGTGCGAGGCGGCCCGGGCCGAGATCCGCCAGGCCGAGGCCAGTATCGCCGCCGCCCGCGCCGGGCTGGAGCGCACCGTGCTGAGGGCGCCCTTCGCCGGGGTGGTGGCCAAGGTCAGCGGCGAGCAGGGCGAGTTCAGCACCCCCTCGCCCCCGGGCATCCCTACCCCGCCGGCGATTGACCTGATCGACGACAGCTGCCTCTACGTTACCGCCCCCATCGACGAGGTGGATGCGCCGGCGATCCGCGTCGGCATGCCCGCCCGCATCACCCTGGATGCCTTCCCCGGGCGCCGCTTTCCCGGCCGCGTGCGGCGCATCGCGCCCTACGTGCTGGACGTGGAAAAACAGGCGCGCACCGTGGACGTGGAGATCGCCTTCGGCGACCCCGGCGAGGCCCGGACCCTGCTGGTGGGCTACAGCGCCGATGCCGAGATCGTGCTGGGCACCCGCGAACGCGTGTTGCGGGTGCCTACCCAGGCCTTGCTGGAGGGCAACCGGGTGCTGGTCTACCGCCCCGCCGAAGGGACGCTGGAGGAACGACGGGTGAAGACCGGCATCGCCAACTGGGAATACACCGAAGTGCTTTCCGGCCTCAGCCAGGGGGAACGCATTGCGGTTTCCCTGGAGCGGGCCGGGGTGAAGGCCGGGGCGCGGGTCGTCCCCGAAACCGCCGCACCCGGAAAGAACGCCGGCCAATGATCCGCCTCGAACAAGTGCACCGGGTATTCAAGGTCGGCGGACAGGAAGTGCACGCCCTGCGGGACGTCAGCCTGGGCGTGGCCCCCGGCGAGTACCTGTCCATCATGGGACCGTCGGGGTCCGGCAAGTCCACCCTGCTCAACATCCTCGGCCTGCTGGACCGCCCCAGCGCCGGGATATACCGCCTGGACGGCCAGGACGTGACCGGCCTCAGCGACGAGGAACAGGCGCGGGTGCGGCGGGAAAAGATCGGTTTCGTGTTCCAGTTCTTCCACCTGGTGCCGCGCCTGAGCGCGGCCCAGAACATCGAGCTGCCCATGGTGCTGGCGGGGCTGGCGCCGGCCCGGCGCAGGGAGCGGGTCGAGCGCCTCCTGCGGGACTACGGCCTGGCCGACCGGGCCCACCACCGTCCCGAGCAGCTCTCCGGGGGGCAGCGGCAGCGGGTGGCCATCGCCCGCGCCACCGTGATGTCGCCGGCGGTGCTGCTGGCGGACGAGCCCACCGGCAACCTGGATCAGGTCACGGGAGGGGAAGTGCTCGCTCTCCTGGAGGAGGCCAACCGGCGGGGGATGATCCTGATCGTGGTGACCCACGACCCGGCCATCGGAGAGCGGGCGCAGCGGCGGCTGCGCATGGTGGACGGGGCGATCGAGAGCGATAGCGGGGGCGCGCCGTGAACCCGGCGGACGTCGCCGCCTTTGCCTGGGGCGGGCTGGCCGGCTACCGCAGCCGCACCCTGCTGATGATGCTGGCCATGGCCATCGGGGTGGCCGCGGTGGTGGTGCTGACGGCCCTGGGGGAAGGGGCGCGGTGCTATGTGGTGGGCCAGTTCTCGTCCCTGGGCACCCACCTGGTGATTGTCTTCCCCGGCCGCTCCGAGACGGCGGGCGTGACCCCGGGGGTGGTGATGGGGCAGACCCCCCGGGACCTCACCCTGGACGACGCCCTGGCCCTGCTGCGCAGCCCTGCCGTGAGCCGGGTGGCCCCGCTCACCATCGGCTCCGCCCTGGTGTCCCGGAGGCGGCGCAACCGGGAGGTGCCGATCCTGGGTTCCACCGCCGAGCTGCTGGAGATCCGGCACATGGACCTGGAACGAGGGCGCTTTCTCCCCGGCGGCGACCCCCGCCGCCCCGCTCCCGCCTGCGTGCTGGGCGCCACGGTGCGGCAGGAGCTGTTCGGGGCCCAGCCGGCCCTGGGGGAATGGGTGCGCATCGGCGACCGCCGCTTCCGCGTGACGGGGGTGCTGGCGCCCCAGGGACAGTCCTTCGGCTTCAACACCGACGAGATCGTCATCGTCCCGGTCGCCTCCGCCCAGATGCTGTTCAACACCCCTTCCCTGCTGCGCATCCTGGTGGAGGCCAAAGGCCGCGAAGACCTGGAGCGGGCGCGGCGGGACACCCTGGCCATCCTGCAGGAACGGCACGAAGGGGAAAGGGACGTCACCGTGGTCACCCAGGACGCGATCCTGGCTACCTTCGACCGCATCCTGCGTACCCTGACCCTGGCGGTGGGGGGGATCGCGGCCATCAGCCTGGCGGTGGCTGGCATCCTGATCATGAACGTGATGCTCGTCGCCGTGTCCCAGCGCACCGCCGAGATAGGGCTGCTCAAGGCCATCGGCGCCAGCCCCGGCCAGGTGCGGCTGCTGTTCTTCGCCGAGGCGGTGCTGCTGTCCGCGGTGGGGGCGCTGGCGGGCTGGCTGCTGGGGGAGGCGGCGGTGTTCGCCATCGGATACCTGTATCCGGTGCTGCCGGTGGCGGCCCCCTGGTGGGCGGTGGCGGCGGCCCTGGCCACGGCACTCGTCACCGGCGTCGCCTTCAGCGTGCTGCCGGCGCGGCGCGCCGCGCGGCTCGATCCGGTGGCGGCCCTTTCCAGGCGCTGACGCCGTGCTGCTCAAGGACCTGCTGCAACTCACCGCCGGCGCCCTGGCGGCCCACCGTCTGCGCACCCTGCTCACGGTGCTGGGCATCGCGGTCGGTATCGCGGCGGTAATCCTGCTCACCTCCATCGGCGAGGGGTTGCACCGCTTCGTGCTGGCCGAGTTCAGCCAGTTCGGCACCAACTTGATCGGCGTCAATCCCGGGCGGGCCATGACCCACGGCACCTCGATGGGGGTGTTCGGCAGCGTGCGCCCCCTCACCCTGGACGACGCCGAGGCCCTGCGCCGGGTGCCCTCGGTGCAGATGGCCGTGCCGGTGGTGCAGGGCAACGCAGACATCAGGGGCAACGGCAGGAGCCGGCGCAGCACCGTATATGGGGTGGGACCGGATTTTCCCGCGGCATTCCATCTGGACCTGGGCGCAGGGCGCTTCCTCCCCCCGGACGACCCGCGCGCGGCGCGGGCTTTCGTGGTGCTGGGGGCCAAGGTCAGGCAGGAGCTGTTCGGTCCCGCCAATCCCCTGGGCCGGCGCATCCTGGTGGGCGGCAGCCGCTACCGGGTGGTGGGGGTGATGGAGGCCAAGGGGCAGGTGCTGGGGATCGATCTGGACGACACGGTGTACGTTCCGGCCGCCCGGGCCATGGAACTGTTCAACCGGGAGGGGCTGTTCGAGATCGACGTGGTCTACGACCCCGAGGCCTCCCCGGGGCGGGTGGTGGAGGGCATCCGCCGGGTGCTGACGGCGCGCCACGGGCGGGAGGACTTCACCGTCACCCCTCAGCAGCAGATGCTGGACGTGCTGGGTTCGGTGCTGGACGTGCTCACCTTCGCGGTGGGCGCCATCGGCGGCATCTCCCTGGTGGTGGGCGGGGTGGGTATTCTCACCATCATGACCATCGCGGTGACCGAGCGCACCGGGGAGATAGGCTTGCTGCGCGCCCTGGGCGCGAAGCGCGGCCAGGTGCTGACGCTGTTCCTGGGGGAGGCCATCCTGCTGGCTGCGGTGGGGGGGCTCGTCGGCCTCGCCCTGGGAGTGGGGCTGGCCCGGCTCCTGCACGGCTTGTTCGCCGCCCTGCCGGTGCACACCCCGTGGTCTTACGCGCTCCTGGCGGAGGCCGTCGCCGTGGCCATCGGCCTCGTCTCCGGGGTGCTGCCGGCCCGGCGCGCTGCGCGGCTGGACCCGGTGGAAGCCCTGCGGGCGGAGTAGGGGAGGGCGGACGGGGCTCAGGCCAGGGTATCGAGGAATGCCTCGGCGAAGCGGGTGACCGCGTCCCAGTCGGTGTATTCGTAGTCGCGGGAGGGGTCGGTGCGCCCCCCGCCAGCTTCATGAACAGGCGCATCACCGGCCGCTTGACGGGGCTGTAGCGGGAATAGCACAAGGCGCCGGCGAACATGGCCGTCCGGCCGGGCTGCCAGCCGGTCTGGCGCAGGAACTTCCGCACATTGTCCCGGGCCTCCCGCAGTTGCCTTTCCCGGGGGCCGCGGGCGCTCAGGCTGACGGAGAAGAAGGCGCTGGGGAGCCGCTCAAGCAGGGGCCGGTTGGCCCGCACGAAGGCCCGCACGCAACGCGGATGGGCGCCGAAGTGGATGGACGCGCCCACCATGACGGCGTCGAATGCCCCCGGCGCGATGCCTTGGGGCGCGCGGCGGCCGTCCACCACTTCTACCGCGTGGCCGCGCCCTGTCGCCAGTTGCGCGATGTGCCGGGCGATCTTGGCGGTGTGCCCCTCGGTGGTCCCGTAGACGATCAGGATCTTCGCCATGGCCGCCCCGCCCTAGGAGCCTGTCGGACTTAAAGGAAATCGGCTGCAAATCCGTCTGGCCGGTGCATATTTCACCGCTTTTTTGGTCAATAGAACGACTATT
>JAJYMS010000249.1 GCA_021786825.1 Bacillota bacterium
GTCATAGTCGGAAATGACCAGGTTCCAGGCGCTCAGGTTGTGGTTCTTCAACAGCTCCAGCCGGAACTCAACCACGTCCTCGACCCCATCGCCATCCGGGGAGAAGGGGTTGGGGGCCCCCGTAACCCGCACCAGGCAGGAGCGGTAAATGAGGGTGGCGGCCTCGGCCCGGGTGAGCTGTCGCCGAGGACGAAGCGTGCCATCCGGGTAGCCCTGAATAAGGCGTAACTGTACGGCCGCCGCCAGCGCCCGGCGGGTGTGGGGGGAGATCTGGCCGCCGTCCCGGAAGCGGTAGGCCAGGCGCTGGACCTCTTGCTCCGACAGCGCCGCCGCATATGGTCCCAGGTCAAGCGCCCCAATCAATTGCAGGACGGCCTGTTCCCGGGGCAGGGTGGCGAAGGGTTCCAACCGGCGGGCCCCCGTCCCCGCGATCAAGCCTCGAGCGGCGGCCGCCTCGAGGTAGCCGAAAACCGGCTGGCCGCCTTCCAGTCTAAGGTCACGGGGCACGTCGTCGAAGGAAGGAAGAACGGGGGAGAGGGGTGCGAGGCGAAAGACTTTGGCCAGCATCAGACCGAATTCGCCGCGATTGATCAAAATGTCGGGAAAGAAGTAGACCGGGGCGCCCCCGTAATCGACGCTATTACCGGGATAGCCGGGGCGTGAACCCGGATCGATGTAATAGCCGGTACCCACGCTTCCCGGGTCGAAGCCGTAGGCAGGGGCGGCACCTCCGCCCCAGGGACCATTCGAGGGCGCGGCACCCCAAGTGGGAGGTGGGCCGTCCCCGGGGTACGCCGCGGGAAAGCCTCTGCCGGCCACCAGCCCCGGCAGCGGGAACCCGTCGAGCACGTCTTCCTCCCAGAGGGTTTCGACATACTGCGTCGCCCAATGGCTCGCCAGGTCGCAGAACCAGGGTCCACGCCCGCCCGCCGCCACCAGGCCGCGCGCCGGCCAGAGGATCCCCGCCACCATTACCATGCAGGCGGCCGCGAGGCGCCGAAAGTTAACCATCGCCGATCCCCTCCCATGTATTGGCAACGACCCCTCGGTTGAGGGGTTCGCGGTTGGAATGGAAGTTCCTCCCAGCGCGACGGCGTTTTTCGTTCGACAGCGACTGGACAGCGCTCGACAAGAATTGTCGAGCGGTTCTTTTTGACACCATTCGATGACCTGCGCTACAATGTGTCTGCCAGAATTTGGCACACTTGGAAAGTCATGCTACAAGGGGAGGCCGCCTGGCGGTGAGACGCGGTCCGGGGTGGATAAGGGAACACCGGTATCTGTTGCTGTCGCTGGCCGTGGCGGTTCTCACGGGGGCCTATGCCTACACGTATCTGGCGGAGTTGGACCAGCGGATCGAGGTGGTCTTGCTGGGCAGCGACGTACCGGAGTATACGCGGCTGGATGCATCGATGCTGCGATCCGCCAGGCTGCCGGTGGCGGCGGTTCACCGGGAAGCTCTCAGGAGCGAAAACCAGGCGGTGGGCCGTTACCTGTTGCGCAACGCCGTGGCCGGGGAACAGCTACTGGCTTCTCAACTCTCGGACGACGAGGGCCGGCGGACGCTGCGCGGCCGGGTCGGCCGCACCGAGCGCGCCATCTTCATCCCTCTGTCCACGGGCAGGGCCCTCGGTGGCGCGGTGAAGCCCAAGGACCGGGTGGACGTCATCTTTGTCCCCAATGAGCAGAAGGTTGGGCTCTATTCCGCGAAGGTGTTGCTTCAGAACGTGGAGGTGCTCGATGTGCGCGGCGAGCGCGGGGCGGCGCTGGCCGAAGGCAGGCGGGAAGCGGATCAGGCCTTTGCCGGGGTCTTGGTAGCGGTAAGCCCCGGCGACGCCGAAAAAATCGCCTTCTGCCTGGAACACGGGTCCTTGTACCTGGCGCTGGCGGGGTTCGAGGCCGCTTATCCGCAGACCTCCGGAGCCAACGCGCAAACGATCTTCGCCATTCCTTCCGGGCTGGTCGCCCCGCCGGGCGCCGGCGGAAAGTGAGGGGAAAGCGTGGCCAGGGTGATGGTGGTCGGTGAGAACCGCGATTTGCTTGGAACGTTGTTGTCAACGGGCGGTACCCGGGTCGTCGCTCAGGTGCAGAATCTGCGTTCGCTGGTCGCCTTGGTCGGGGAGTGTCAGGCCGAGGTGGTCATTCTCCTGCAGTCGGGCGCCCCCGGATTGGCGGCGGACCAGGCCGTCGCCCAACTGGGCCTGCTGGTGCCCCGGACCGCCTCCATCCTGCTGGCCGATGTCGAGGACCAAGCGTGGCGTCCGCGGCGCAAGCGGGGCGGTCAGGAGGAACTGGTGCTCAAATGGCCGGACGACCGGCTCAAGCTGGTTGAGGTCCTGGAACAACGGACGGGGGAGAAGGGCGGTGCAAGGGAGCCGCCGTCAGCGCTCGGAGCGGATCATCCCGCGGGAGCGAGGACGACGCCTTCCACGCTACCTCGGACGGCCCCGGCCGTTGCCGGACCCGTGGCGGTGCCGCAAATCATCTCGGTCATCGGGCCCAAGGGTGGCGTTGGCAAGACGACCATCGCCGTAAATTTGGCGGTCGCGATGGGCCGGCGGGGTCAGTTTGCCACCGCCTTGTTAGACCTCAACCTCCGAGGAGGCGACGTCGCGGTTCACCTGGATTTGTTGGGGGGACCCACCCTGGTGGACCTGCTTCCCCAGGCCGGCGAACTGACCCCGGAACTGCTGCAGCGCTACCTTAAAGTCCACCGGGCCTCCGGTTTATCGGTAATGACGGCGCCCGAGCGGCCGGAGTTGGCCGAGTTGGTGCGCCCGGGAGTGCTGGCCCGGGTGCTGGAGACGGTGGGCCGCCAGTACCGCTACGTGGTGCTCGACCACGCGCCGGATTTCACCTCCGACCTGGTCTGCGAGGCCTTGGAAAGGTCCCACCTGATCCTGCTGGTCAGTACCCTGGAGGCCTGCAGCCTTCGCCAGTGCAGGGTGTCCCTGGAGACCTTGCGGCGAGGGCGTCTGAACGTCAGTGATCGGGTCAGGCTGGTCCTCAATCAGGTGTACTCTGCCGCGCCCCTGAGCCTTACCGAGGTGGAACGCTTCATGGGCATGCCGGTGGCGGTCAGCATTCCCGAGGCGCGCAAGGCTGTAGAAGCATCGATTTTCAACGCCCAGCCGCTGCTGCTGGGTGAAGGCGGAGAGGTTGGGCGAGCGCTGATGGGCTTGAGCAGACTGGTGGACACGGGTGCCGCCCCCCCGCCGCGGCGGGTCGCGCCCTTGTCGGGTGTGTTGGAGAAGCTGGTACGACGGGCCTCGTCGTCGCTCTCACGCTAGGAGGTAAGTCCGGTGGCGCAGGCCAGGTCCAAGCGTTTGGAAGCGGGAGCCGGAGCGGTACCCGAGCAGGAGAACCCTTCCTCCCGGCCCGCCGCGCCGCGCCTGGCGAGGGGCCTCGAACAGGCCACCCGCGTGGTCCAGGACCGCGTCCTGCGCGACCACCTGGGCCTGGTGTCGGAGGCCAGGGGCGATCCGGCCAAGCGGGAGCAACTCGTCCTGGTGATCTCCCGAATCCTGGTGGAGGAAGGAATCGCCACCGGCCGCCTCGTCAGGGACGGGTTAGCCGAGAACGTGGCGAGCGAGGTCGCCGGCCTGGGACCCTTGGACCCGCTGCTGGAGGATCCGGAAGTCACCGATGTGCTGGTGAACGGTCCTTTCGAGATCTTCGTGGAGAAGCGCGGGCGCCTGGAGCTTACCCCGCAACGTTTTCGTGGCGGAGAGCACCTGCTGGAGACGATTCGCCGGATTGTCGCCCCGCTGGGGCGCCGCATCGATCAGTCGGCTCCTCAGGTGGACGGCCGGCTGCCGGATGGGTCGCGTGTCAATGCCATCATCCCCCCCCTGTCCCTCCGGGGACCGGTGCTGACGGTGCGCAAGTTTAGCCGCAACGTCCACGACCTGGAGGACTTGTGCCGGATGGGCACTCTCAGCGCGGAGATGGCGGATTTCCTGGCCGGGGCCGTGCAGGTCCGCCTGAACACCATCGTCAGTGGGGGAACCGGCAGCGGCAAGACGACCACGCTGAACGCCTTGCTCCGGGTGATCCCGGAAGGGTCCGAGCGGTTGGTGACCATCGAGGATGCGGCCGAGTTGCAACCCCACCGGGTCAACGTGGTGGCCCTGGAAAGCCGGCCGCCGAACCTGGAGGGGCAGGGGGAGGTCACCATCCGCGACCTCTTGCGCAACGCTCTCCGGATGCGTCCCGACCGTATCGTCATCGGAGAGTCCCGCGGAAAGGAGGCGTTCGATCTGCTGGCAGCCATGAACACGGGCCACGAGGGCTCCCTGTCGACAGTTCACGCCAACGGCCCGCGGGACGCCCTGCACCGGCTGGAGAACATGGTGCTGATGGCGGCGGAGGAATTGCCACACCAGGCGATTCGGGAGCAGGTTCGCGCGGCGGTCGATTTGGTGGTACACCAGGCTCGCTTGCCGGACGGGCACCGGCGGATCCTCGAGATCGCCTTGGTCAACAAGGACGGCGACGCTCAGGATGTCCTGGTGCCCGTATTTCGCTACGAGCACGATCGTCCCGCCGGCCAGCCCTGCTTCCGGCGTTTGTTGGACGGGTTGCCCGAGTTCGTGGCGGAGCGGTGGCGGCGCGCCGGGCTGGGGTGGCCCAGTTGGGCCCAAGCGAGGGGGTGATGAGATGTTCCAGCCACAGGCTTGGAACCTGGCGGTGGGGGTGGGGGTGACCTCGTTGGCGCTGGGGCTGCAACTGGGCGAAGGAATCGGGCGGCGCTCCGGGCGCAGGGGCTTGCAGCGGCTGACCCGGACGACTGCCCCCCGGCCGCTTCAGCCGGGACCGGCCGGCGGTGGATGGATCGAAGACCGGCTGGGGCGGGCCGGATGGAGGCTGAAGCCGGCCGAGTTCGCCTTGGCGTGGACGGGGGCGATCGGCCTGGGAGCTGCCGGGGGGTGGAGTCTGGGTGGCACCCTGGGTTTGCTGTCGGGCATGACCTTGGGAGGGGCGCTCCCCTGGTGGTTGGTGCGGCGGGTTGCCGCGGGGCGGCGAAGAGCGACCGAGGGGGCCTTGGAGGTTTTCTTGGTCGGGGTCGCGGCCGCCCAGAAGGCGGGGCTCAGCCTGGTGCAGTCGCTCCAGAATGCGCGGGTGGAGGCCGGGCAGCCGCTGGACGGGGAACTGGAACAGGTCCTGGCGGAGTACGAGGTTGGGGTGCCGTTGCTGGAGGCCCTCCAGGGGTTGCGGCAACGTATCCCCAGCGAGGAGGTGGGCCTCTTCCTGGCGGCGTTGGAGGTCAACCAGGCCAGCGGAGGCAGGCTCACGGAGGTCCTGTCGCACTTGGCGGAAACGGTCCGCCAGCGCAGGCTTTCGCGCCTGGACCTGGCGGCTAAGACGGCCGAAGTCCGGTACAGTGCGGTCGTGATCGCGATGGTTCCGCCTTTCCTGGGCGCGTACCTTTATCACTACGAATCACGGCTGTTTTCCCCCTTGCTGACAGACCCGGTGGGGCGGTTGGCTTTCGGCCTGGCGGCGTTGTTGTGGTGCGCCGGGGTGCTGGTCTCGCGGCAGGTGGTGGAGGTCAAGGAGGTGAGGTAGATGTCGATGAGCTTTGGTGCTGCCGGCAGGATGCTGCTGAGCGTGGGTAGCGCGGTGGCGGCCCAAGCGCTGGTGCTGGGCGTGCTGCAGGCAGCCGGGGGACGGCGGGGACGAGGCCTCGAACGGTTCAGACCGGGGGCGGGCACCAGGGCAGGGCGTGGATTCCCGGGGCGCGTGATCCTGCCGCTGGTCTCCCGGGTGGGTGAGGGAGTCGTGAGACTCATCGGCCCCCATACCGTGACCGGGGTACGGCGCCGGCTGCTGGCGGCGGGCAACCCCTTTGGGCTCGACGTGGGGGAGGTCCTGGCCGCCCAGGTGATCTTGGGGGCAATGGCCGGCGTGACCACAACCGGCTACCTGGCTCTGGACGGGAACTGGCGACCGGTAGCGCCGTTAATCGCCGCCGCCGCCGCGTTTCAACTTCCCGCCCTGTGGCTCGACCGCCGGGCCAACACCCGCCAGGCGCAGATTCTGGAGGACGTGCCGGGAATGTTGGACCTGATGGTCGTCTGCACGGACGCCGGGCTGAACCTGCCGCAGGCTTTGGCCGTGACGGCGGGGCGCACCCCCGGTCCCCTGGGAGCGGAGTTGCGGCGCTGCCTCCAGCAGACGGAGGCCGGAACGCCGATGGCCGAGGCCCTCCGCCTGATGGCGGCCCGGAGCGGGCTGCCGGACCTTGAAGCCCTGACCAACGCGGTGGTCAGGGCGGACAACCTCGGTACGCCGATCACCCAACTCTGCCGCGACCAGGCCCAGCAAGCCCGGTGGCGGAAGAGGAACCGCATCGAAGCGCGAATTGCCACGGTCCCCTTGAAACTGACCCTGGTGACGGTCTTTTTCTTCCTGCCCGTGTTGCTGGTCCTGACCGTGGTGCCGAACCTGATCAGCTTTGCGACCCGCTGGTAGATAAGCGGGCAAGAATGGAGGTGGAAGGGATGAAGTTCTTCCGTTGGCTGCTCGTGAGGTGGGAAGTGCGGATGGGCGGTGCGACCACCACGGAGTACGCCCTGGTGCTGGCCCTGGTGGTGATCGTGTTGATCGGGACGCTGCAAAGCCTTGGCACGGTGCTGACGGCCAAGCTGCAGGCGATCACGGATTCTTTGAGCCAGGCCAAAACGGGGCCATGAGGCGGGCGCCCAAACCGTGGCGGTTGGCCGGCCTCCGGTCGGTGGGCGGAGACCAGCGGGGAACCGCCGCCGTGGAGTTCTCCCTGGTTTCCACCCTGGTGTTCCTGTTGCTATTCGCGATCATTGACTTCGGGGTGGCCTTGAACGCCCAACTGGTGGTTGTCTCGGCGGCGCGCGAAGGGGCGCGGCGGGCGGCGGTGGACGGCGGTGCGTCGGCGGAGGCCTTCCGCCGGATCAACGATCAACTGAGCCTGGGGCGCATCGATCCGGGACAGGCGACGGTGGCGATCATTCCCAAGCGGGCCGGGTATGGCGGCACCATCAAGGTCGAGATCGCCTACCGCTACAGGCTGATCACCCCGCTGGTGCGCTCGGTGGTGGGGGAGGGAATCAATCTGCATGGGGCCGCCTACAGCCGGAGCGAGAAAGTGCGGTAGAGGAACTGCCGAGGGGGGTGGGGTAGCGGCGCTGGTGGCCCTGTTCCTGCCGGTGATGGTGTTGGCGGCCGGGTTCGTGCTCGACCTCGGGTTGGTTTTCGCGGTGCGGCAGATGGCCTACGGCGCCGCCGACCTGGCCGCCCTGGCGGCGGTGCAGGACCTCGACCTGGACCGGCTGGCGCTGGGCGAACTGTTCCTCGTGGCCGAGGCCGCGCGCCGGGACGCCCGGGCGTATGCCCTGAACAACCTCCGGAGTAACCTGCCCGGTACCGATGTCGACGCCACGGCCCAGGTTGCCGTGGAGGTCTACAACCCCGAACCGGGCCACCCGCTGCGGCACCGGGTGACGGGCCGGCGGCTGGCGACCCCGACGGTTTCGGTGGCCATCTCGCTGCCGGTGCACACCTATTTCCTGGCCCCCCTGGCCCGGGAGATACCCATCAGGGTCCGGGCCGACGCCAGCGTGGTGCGAAAGGCCGGGAAATCATGATCCGGGAGGCGAAGACTGCCCTGCCGCACCCTCGCCGGAGTCCTGCCCGGTCCCAGCAAACCGGTTCCCCGGTAGCAGGAAATCCGTCCCGGGGCGTCGAAGACACGACTGTTGGAAAATTCAAGATCGCTGATGATGGGTGCGGAAGAGACCGCCGCTGGCGAGGAGCGGTGGCGCCGAAGGAGCAAGCCGAAACTCTCAGGCAAAAGGACCGCACCCGGAGGAACTCTGGAGAGTGGCAGGGCCCCTCGGGCCATCCGCCACACCGACGGGGTAACCCTCTTTGCAAGTTGGGGAGGGGGGGGATTCTCTCAGGTAACCAGGACAGAGCAGCACCAGGCCTTGAGCCGGCTTCTCTGTCCTGTTTGCTTTGAGTGGCGCATTCTACCATGAGTCTTGAGGGGGGGTGGTGGGCGATGGATCTGAAACGGACTCCACTGTACGAGATGCACCAGAAGTACGGCGGCCGGATTGTCGACTTCGGCGGGTGGGCGCTGCCGGTGCAGTTCTCGAGCATCCTCGAGGAGCACCGGGCGGTGCGGGAGCGGGCCGGTTTGTTCGATGTCTCCCACATGGGCGAGATCAAGTTGACCGGGCCGCAGGCCCTGGCCGTGGCGCAGCGGCTGGTCACCAACGACGTCGCCGCGCTGGCGGACCAGCAAATCCTTTACTCGCCGATGTGTTACGCGCACGGGGGAATCGTCGACGACCTGCTGGTCTACCGCCGGGGGCCGGAGGATTACCTGCTGGTGGTGAACGCGGCCAACACCGACAAGGACTATCTCCACGTCAGCGAGGTGGCCCGGCAGTACCCGGGGGCGAGGGTGGAAAACAGTTCCGACGCGACCGCCCAGTTGGCCCTGCAGGGGCCGCGGGCGGAGAGGATTCTGCAGCGCCTGACCGGGGCGCCCCTGGCCGAGATCAAGTACTACTGGTTCCGCCCGGAGGTGGAGGTCGCCGGGGTAAAGTGCCTGGTCTCCCGCACCGGCTACACCGGCGAGGACGGTTTTGAACTCTACTGCAGCCCGACGGAGGCGCCCCAGTTGTGGGAGACCCTGCTGGAGGAAGGGGACGAGGACGGGCTGGTCCCCTGTGGCCTGGGAGCCCGCGATACGCTGCGCTTCGAGGCCCGGTTGCCCCTGTACGGCCACGAACTCTCGGACCAGTCCACTCCCCTGGAGGCCGGCCTGGGCGTTTTCGTGAAGCTCGGGAAGGAGGGTTTTCTGGGCCAGCCGGTCCTGGTGCGGCAGCAGCAGGAGGGAGTGAAGCGCAAGCTGGCCGGCTTCGAGATGCTGGAGCGGGGAATCCCCCGCGCCCAGTATCCGATCGCCCTCAACGGCGAGGAGGTCGGCTTCGTCACCTCCGGTACCTTCGCTCCCACCCTGGAGAAGAACCTCGGCCTCGGTTACGTGCCGGTGGAACTCGCCGGCGTGGGCAGCGAGTTCGACGTGGTGATCCGCGAGAAACCTACCCGGGCCAGGGTGGTGAAAACGCCTTTTTACCGTCGCCCCAAGGGTTGAGGGTGGGTGGCGCCCGGACCTCCCGGGATGGGGCGCCGTTGCGATTCCGCGATCAGGTCCAATTAAAGGGGGTTCCAGCATGTATCCAACCGACTTGAAGTACACCCGGGATCACGAGTGGCTCCGCCAGTCCGGCAAGGAAGGGACAGTCGGGATCACCGACTTCGCCCAGCACCAGCTTGGCGACGTGGTCTTCGTGGAGTTGCCCGAGGTGGGCCGCAGACTGGTGGCCGGCGAGGCCTTCGGAGTGGTGGAGTCGGTCAAGACCGTGTCGGATCTGTACTCGCCGGTGAACGGCAAGGTCGTCGAGGTGAACCAGAAACTTCTCGAACAGCCCGAACTGGTCAACGGCGAACCCCACGGCGCGGGCTGGATGATCAAGGTGGAGATCGAATCGCTGGGAGACCTGCTTGACGCCGAGGCTTACCAGCAGTTGCTGGAGAAGGAAGGGCACTGATGCGGTACATGCCGAACACGGACCGCGACCGGGGGGAGATGCTCCGGACCATCGGGGTGTCCGGCAGCGAGGAGCTGTTTGCCGACATTCCCACTCCGGTTCGCCTGCGCCGCCCGCTGGACCTTCCACCGGGCATCGCCGAGCAGGAGCTGGTCGAGCACCTGCTGCGACTGGCCGAGCGCAACGCCGACCTGGACCACTACCCGTGTTTCCTCGGGGCCGGGGTGTATGACCACTTCGTCCCGGCGGTGATCGGCAGCCTGGTGTCCAGGGGCGAATTCTACACCGCGTATACCCCGTACCAGCCGGAGATCAGCCAGGGGACCCTGCAGGCCATCTACGAGTACCAGAGCCTGATCTGCGAATTGACCGGGCTGGACGTGTCCAACGCCTCCATGTACGACGGTGCCTCGGCCCTGGCCGAGGCGGCGGTGATGGCCCTCAGCGCCACCGGCCGGGGGGAGGTGCTGGTCTCCCGGGCGGTCCACCCGGAGGCCCGCGCGGTCCTGCGGACCTACCTGGCGGGGCAGCAAGTCGCCATCAAGGAAATCCCGTTGGACGAAGGAACTACCGACGCCAGGGCCCTGGAGGGGATGCTCAACGACCAGACCGCCGCCGTGATGATCCAGCAGCCCAATTTCCTCGGCTGTCTGGAGCCGGTGCACCGGCTGGCGGAGCTGGCGCACGGCCGGGGCGGGATGTTCGTCGTCTCGGCCGATCCGATCTCGCTGGGGGTGCTCGAGACGCCGGGGGCTTACGGGGCCGACATCTGCTGCGGCGATGGACAGCCGCTGGGGAACCGCCTCTCCTTCGGAGGCCCTCACCTGGGCTTCCTGACCGCCAGGAGCGCCCTGGTGCGCCGGATGCCCGGCCGCATCGCGGGGGCCACGGTGGACAGCCGGGGGCAGCGCGGTTTTGTGCTGACCCTCCAGACGCGCGAGCAGCACATCCGGCGGGAGCGGGCCACCAGCAACATCTGCAGCAACCAGGCCCTGAACGCGCTGACGGCGGCCATCTACCTGACCACCATGGGCAAGGAGGGCATCCGGGAGGTCGCCACCCAGTCGCTGGCCAAGGCCCACTATGCCGAGGGCCGGATTGCCGGAGTGAAGCGCTTTGCCCACCGCTTCGCGGGGCCCTTCTTCCGCGAGTTCGCGGTGCGCACCCCCGTGGACCCCGAGTCGGTGAACCACAACTTACTGTCAAACCGCATCATCGGCGGTTACGTCCTGGGCCGCGACTACCCCGAACTGGACGACTGCCTGCTGCTGGCCTTCACGGAGAAGCGGACCCGCGCCCAGATCGACCACCTGGTGGAGAGCCTGGAGGCGATGCTATAATGGCCGGAAGAGAAGGAGTGCCCCTCGCGTTTGAACTTTCGTCCCCGGGCCGCCGTGGCTACTCCCTGCCGCTCCTGGACGTCCCGGCGGTCGATCCCGCGGCGGTGTTGCCGGCCGAATTGCTGCGCCGGCGCCCGGCCCGCCTGCCGGAGTTGAGCGAAGTGGACGTGGTCCGGCACTTCACCGCGCTGTCGCGCCGCAACCACGGGGTGGACACGGGCTTTTACCCCCTGGGGTCGTGCACCATGAAGTACAACCCCAAGGTCAACGAAAACCTGGCCGGGCTGCCCGGTTTCACCTCCGTCCACCCCTACCAGCCGGAGGAAACGGTGCAGGGGGCGCTGGAGCTCCTCTTCCGCGCCGAACGGTTCCTGGCGGAGATCACCGGAATGGACCGGGTCACCCTGCAGCCGGCGGCGGGGGCCCACGGGGAGTTTACCGGAATGGCCGTCATCCGCGCCTACCACCAGAACCGGGGGCAGCATCGGCGCAAGGTGCTCGTTCCCGATTCGTCCCACGGAACCAACCCCGCCACCGCCTCGATGTGCGGCTACGAGGTGGTCGTGGTCGGCTCGGACGCCCGGGGCGGGGTCGACATCAAGGCCCTGCGGGCGCTGGCCAACGCGGACGTGGCGGCCCTGATGCTCACCAACCCAAACACTCTGGGCCTTTTTGACGAGAACATCGTTGAGATCGCCGAAATCGTCCACCGGGCCGGCGGCCTGCTCTACTACGACGGGGCCAACGCCAACGCCATCCTGGGATACAGCCGCCCCGGCGACATGGGCTTCGACGTGGTGCACCTCAACCTGCACAAGACCTTCGCCACGCCCCACGGCGGCGGCGGTCCGGGGTCGGGCCCGGTGGGGGTCAAGCCGGAGCTGGTTCCCTTCCTGCCGGTGCCTACGGTGGAGTCCGACGGGGAGCGGTACTGGCTCGACCACGACCGGCCGCTGTCCATCGGGAAGGTGCGGTCCTTTTACGGCAACTTCGGGGTGGTCGTCAAGGCTTACGCCTACATCCTCAGCCTGGGGCCGGATGGCCTGAAACGGGTCAGCGAGGACGCGGTGATCAACGCCAATTACCTGCTGGCAAGGCTCAAGGAGCATTACGAACTGCCCTTTGACCGCTTCTGCAAGCACGAGTTCGTCCTGTCCGGGTCCCGCCAGAAGGCACGACAGGGGGTGTCGACCCTGGACATCGCCAAGCGAATCCTCGATTTCGGCTACCATCCGCCGACCGTGTACTTCCCCCTGATCGTCCCCGAGGCAATCATGATCGAACCGACGGAGACCGAGTCCCGCGAGACGCTGGACGCCTTCGCCGAAGCAATGATACAAATCGCCCGCGAGGCCGAGGAGGAACCGGAGAAGGTGAAGGGTGCCCCCTACCGGACCGTGGTGGGGCGGCTCGACGAGGCCCAGGCCGCCCGCCGGCCGGACCTGGCCTTCCGGTTTGATTGACGAGGTGCCGAGGATGGACTTGCCATTGGAACGGCACTGGCGGCTGGTGGTCACCCCTCCGGCGCCGGGCGCCTGGAACATGGCGGTGGATGAAGCGATCGTGGAGCACCACGCCCTCGGCGTGGTGCCTCCTACTTTGCGCCTCTATGGGTGGCGGCCGGCGGCGATTTCCCTCGGCTACTTCCAGAGCCTGGCCGCCGAGGTCGACGTCCAGGCGTGCGCGCGGGAGGGTGTTGACGTGGTGCGGCGGCCCACCGGCGGCAGGGCGATCCTGCACGACCGGGAGGTGACCTACAGCGTGGTGATCGCCGAACGCCTGCTGCCGGGGGACGTGGTGCACACCTATCGCGTGCTCTCGCTCGGCTTGCTGGCCGCGGTGCGGCGGCTGGGCGTGGCGGCGGAACTGGCGGACGTCCCGCCGGTGGGGGCGGGCGGCCCCACTGCCGCGTGTTTCGACACGCCGGCGCGCTACGAACTGGAGGTGGGCGGGCGGAAGCTGGTGGGAAGCGCCCAGACCCGTAGGGAGGGCGTCATTTTACAGCACGGAGTGGTTCCGTTCGACTTGCAGGCCGAGAGGCTATTCCTTATGCTGAGGGTATCGGCCGACCGCGGTGCCCTGGCGAGGACCCTCGAGCAAAGGGCGACGGACCTTGGGCGCTGCATGGGTCGGACGCCGTCCGTGGAGGAAGTCCAGGAGGCCCTGGCGGGCGGCTTTGCCGGGGCCCTGGGCCTGGAACTCACCGCCGCGCCCCTCTCCGAGGGAGAACTGCGGCGGGCGGCGGAGCTGGCCGGGCGCAAGTACGGCCAGCCGCACTGGAATGAGCGCCGGTAGCGGGACCATGACTGACAGCGGAGGTGGGTCAGTGTTCGATCTGGTGATCATCGGCGGCGGGCCCGGCGGGTACGTCGCCGGGATCTACGCCGGGCAGCGAGGGCTGCGGACGGCGTTGGTGGAGAACGGACCCCTGGGGGGAACCTGCCTGAACGTCGGCTGCATCCCGACGAAGGTTCTCGTCGAGGCGGCGCGGCGGCGCCTGGAACTGGAAGAAGCGGCCGGTTACGGGCTGCGCCTGGCGGGGGTGGAACTCGACTGGGCCGCCCTGCTGGAGCGTCAGGAGAAGGTCGTGGCGCAGCTCACGGCAGGCGTTTCCCAACTGCTGCAGGGCGCCGGCGTGCAGGTTTTCCGGGGTACCGCCCGCTGGCGGTCGCCCGGGGAGGTGGAGGTCGGGTATCCCGACGGGAGGACGGAACGCCTGGCGACCTCGCACGTGGTCATCGCTACCGGCGCCCGGACGCAGCGACCTCCCATCGAGGGGCTGGACCTGCCGGGGGTGATCACCAGCGACCAGGCCATCCGCCTGTCGTCCCCGCCCCGGAGCATGGCCGTGATCGGCGGCGGCGTGATCGGGATGGAACTGGCCAGCCTTTACGCCGCCTTCGGGACACGGGTCAGCGTCATCGAGTTGCTCCCCCGGGTCCTGCCCACGGTGGACGAGGAGTTGGTTCGGCGCCTGGTTCCGGCGCTGCGGCGGCGCGGGCTGGAATTCCACACCGGCGCGCGGGTGACCGGGATAGCCCCAGGCCCGCAAGGATTGCAGGTTTCCTTCACGCAGGAAGAAGGAGAGCACGGGGTTGATGCAGAATGCATCTTGATTGCCACCGGCCGCGTGGCTGACCCGGGCGGGCTGGACCTGGCGGCGGCCGGGATCGCTCACAGCGGCCGTGGAATCGCGGTCGGACCAGACATGCGGACCTCGGCCCCGGGCGTCTTCGCCATCGGCGACGTGACCGGGGGCCCGCAACTAGCCCATGTGGCCTCGGCTCAGGCCCTGGTGGCGGTCGACAACATCCTGGGGGGACAGCGGCGGTTCGAGCCGCGCGCGATCCCTTCCGTGGCCTTCACCCTCCCGGAGGTCGCCGGAGCCGGGCTGACGGAGGAGGGCGCGCGGGAGCGGGGCATGGACGTCGCCCTCGCGCGGTTCCCGTTTTCGGCCAACGGCAAGGCTTTGACGCAGAATGCCGTCGAAGGTCTGGTCAAGCTGGTGGCCGAGCGGACCAGTGGCCAGCTGGTCGGGATCCACATCCTGGGACCCCACGCCTCGGATCTGGTGGCCGAGGGCGTCCTCGCCATTGAGCAGGGACTGACGGCGGAAGCGGTCGCCCGCACCATCCACGCCCACCCGACCCTGCCGGAGGCGGTGATGGAGGCGGCGCACGGCGTACATGGCCAGCCGATCCACCTGCTGCGTCCCCGCCGGGCGTAAGGTTCCCGGCGCCGTCCCCGCGGAAGCTAACGACGAGATCGGAGGAGAAACAGCTTGCAGGAGTCCATGGACATCATTGAGCGCGTCGACCCCGAGGTAGCCCGCGCCATCGCCGCGGAGAACGGGCGGCAGCACCGAAAGATCGAGCTCATCGCGTCGGAGAACTTCGCCAGTCCGGCGGTGCGGGCGGCGGCGGCGTCGGTGCTGACCCACAAGTACGCGGAGGGTTACCCCGGGAAACGCTACTACGGTGGCTGCGAGTTCGTGGACGTGGCGGAAACCCTGGCGCGGGACCGGGCCAAGGCGATCTTCGGCGCCGAGCACGCCAACGTGCAGCCCCACTCCGGGGCGCAGGCCAACATGAGCGTCTACTTCGCGGTCCTGCAACCGGGAGACGTGGTGCTGGGGATGAACCTTTCCCACGGCGGCCACCTGACGCACGGGTCCGCGGTGAACTTCTCCGGCAAGCTGTACCGCTTTGTGCCCTACGGGGTCGATCCGGTCACGGAGCGGCTGGACTACGAGCAGGTGCGCAACCTGGCCCGGGAGCACCGACCCAAGCTGATCGTGGCCGGCGCCTCGGCCTACCCCCGCGGCTACGACTTCAAGCGGCTGCGGGAGATCGCCGACGAGGCGGGAGCGCGGCTGATGGTCGACATGGCCCACTTCGCCGGGCTGGTGGCCGCCGGGCTGCACCCCAGCCCGGTCCCCTACGCTGACTTCGTCACCACCACCACCCACAAGACCCTGCGGGGTCCGCGGGGCGGGATGATCCTTTGCCGCGCGGAGCATGCGGCGGCGGTCGATAAGGCGGTCTTTCCGGGGATTCAGGGGGGACCCCTGATGCACATTATCGCGGCCAAGGCGGTGGCCCTGAAGGAAGCCATGGAGCCGGCTTTCAAGACCTATTGTCAGCGCGTCCTGGACAACGCCCGCGCCCTCGCCCGCGGCCTGGAGCGCCGAGGTTTCCGCCTGGTTTCGGGGGGCACCGACAACCACCTGATGCTCGTGGACCTGACCTCGCGGGGGTTCACCGGCAAGCAGGCCGAGACGATGCTGGACCGCATCGGGATCACCGTTAACAAGAATGCCATCCCCTTTGACCAGAAAGGCCCCACCGTCACCAGTGGCATTCGCGTCGGCAGCCCGGCGATGACCACCCGTGGGATGCGGGAGGCGGAGATGGACCAGATCGCGGACCTGATCGACCGGGCGCTGCGCCCGGAGGCGGATTCGGAGACCGTGGCGGCGGAGGTCCGGGAACTGGCGGGGCGCTTCCCCCTCTTCGCCTGGTAAAGGGCCATGCCCTTCGGTCCGGTCTACTTCACCGGCGATCCGCGGCGCCACACAACCTTCCGGTTGACGACCCCGGATGGGGTCGACTTGCTGGGACGCCAGTGGCCAGCCACCCATCCGCGAGCCATCCTGTGCTACCTCCACGGGATGGGAGACCACTCCGGCACTTTCGCGGCCCTGGGCGAAAGGCTGGCGGCGGCCGGGATTACCTGTTACGCTCACGACCACCGGGGATTAGGCGGGTCGGCCGGCCCCCGCGGGGACGTGCGCAGCCTTGACACCCTGCTGGCGGACGCCTCCCTGGTGCTGTGCCGGGCGCGCGCCGAGCACCCCACGTTGCCGCCTTTTATCGCCGGCCTGAGCTTGGGCGGCGCCTTGGCCCTCCGGCTGGCCGCCCGGGAGCCCCGCGTGGCCGGGGTGATCGCCCTGGCACCGTGGCTCAGGCTGCGGCACCCGCCTTCTCTCGGGATGACGGCGTGGGTGCTCTGGTCGTTGCTCGTTCGCCCGGCACGGCGGATTGCCTCTCCGTTTCCCTTGAGCTGGACTACCGACAACCCGGAGGCGTTGGCGGCCATCCAGGCGGACCCGCGGTGGCTCCGGGTTTTCACCGCCCGGTTCTACTGGGCGTCCCTGCGGTCATCCCGGCGGCTTTGGGCCGAACTGAAAACGGTTCGGGTGCCATCCCTGTTCATCGGGGCTGGTGAGGACCGCGTCGTTGACGACCGGGCCATCCGGAAGGGATTTGGACTGGTGCCCTGCCCGGACAAGACCTATCGCCAGATCGCCGGGGCCTGGCATAATCTGGTCGTGGATTCCCGGCGCGAAGAGGTCGCCGCGGCTGTCCGCGAGTGGGTCCAAGTACGCCTGGAACGCTTGACTCGGCCGGAGTGGGAAGCCTAAGATAACGATGACGACACCTCGCTAATCCCTGCGGCAGTTTGAGGAAGGGGCCCGCCACGTTGGTACAAGCCGGCAACGATAAGGGGCCAAGGGTCAACCTCCCCCGCCTCAAATGGATCGCCGTGGTGGCTCCTGTCGCCTTCGTGGCGGCGGTGGAGATCGTCCGCTATGAGTTTCTGCGGTCTTATCCCGGCCTGGTGCAGAGCGCGGTCATCGTGGGGGTCACGCTGCTGTGCGCGGCGGTCTTTTCCGCCGCGGTTTTCCGCATCGTCGACAGGATTTACCGGGTCTTCATTGAGCAGGCCAGGCAAAACGCGCAGGCCCGGCTGAGCCGGGCCGAGGGGCTGCACCGGATCGGCCTCGAACTGTCCGACTTCTTGAACCTGGACCGCAACCTGGAACGCATCGTCGAGGAGATCCGGGGTCTGCTGGAATGCGACCTGGCGTGCTGGGCCGAGCTGGACCCCCACACCCGGGAGATCTACTACCGGGCCACCGTCGGCAACCTGACCGACGTCCACCGCCGCCTGCGCACCCGCGTGGGGCAGGGTTTCACGGGCCGGGCCGTGAGTTCCGAGCGGGTCATCAAGGCGGAGAACTTCCCGGACGATACCACCGACCAGCCGCGATCCTATCCCTTCAGCCAGGCGGAGGAGTTGCGGGCGGCGATGTCCGCCCCGGTCGTCACCCGGCAGGGGCCGGCCGGCGCGATCCTGGTAGGACAACGGCGTCCCCGGATCTGGACGGTCGAGGACGAACTGGTCCTGCGCAGCGTCGCCACCCAGGCAGGGGTCGCCCTCGAAAACCACCGCCTGTACACCCAGGTGCACGACATGGCGGCGCTGGAGGAGCGCGCCCGCCTGGCGGGCGAGATCCACGACGGGCTGGCGCAACTGACCGCCTACGTCAGTTCCCGGATCAAGGACGTGCCGGAGTTGGTCGAGGCGGGTCAGAAGGAAGAGGCCCTGGAACTGATCGGCCAGATCAGCCACGTCGTGGAGCAGGCCCATCTCGACGTGCGACAGGCTATTTTCGACCTCCGCCAGAGCGCCCAGTTCGGCGGTGACTTGGTGTCCCTGGTGGGCGACCAGCTCTACGAATTCGGCCGGCGTACCAGAATCGAGACCGAACTGGTCCTGCCCGAGTGGGCGCTGCTGAGGGTTGCCGACGAGGTTCGGGTCCAGGTCATCCGGATCATCCAGGAGGGGCTTTCGAATATCGCCAAGCACGCCCTGGCCTCCCGCGCCTGGGTCACCCTGGAATGCGTCGGGGTCGAGGGTCTGCGGGTGGTGATCCGGGACAACGGACGGGGTTTCTCCCTAGGCTCCAACGAACGGGCGCAGAAGGGGCATTACGGCCTGGCGATCATGGGCGAACGGACCCAGTCGGTGGGCGGCACTCTGCGGGTCACCTCGGAGGTCGGCAAGGGGACGCGGATCGAGGTCCTGATCCCGAATGCCATCAAGGAGTGAGGCTTGATGCGAATCCTGATCGTTGACGACCACGTGGTCTTCCGGCACGGGGTGATCAGCATCCTTACCTCGGCCAAGGCGCAGCCGGACCTGGAGGTGGTTGGAGA
Organism: Bacillota bacterium; assembly: GCA_021786825.1. GTDB lineage: Bacteria > Bacillota > Sulfobacillia > JAMDAP01 > JAJYMS01 > JAJYMS01. Next base: position 18,442 of record JAJYMS010000249.1, read on the forward strand.
GGCGGCCGACGGAGGGGAGGCGATCGAAAGGGTCCGGGAGTTGGCGCCGGACCTTGTGGTGATGGATATCCATATGCCCAGGGTGAACGGCATCGAGGCCACCCGCCAGATCAAGGCCGCGTCTCCCCAGACCAAGGTGATCATGCTGACGGTATCCGACGACGACCAGGACCTATTTGCGGCGGTCAAGAGCGGCGCTGACGGTTACCTCCTCAAGAACCTCAGCAGCCGCGAACTGCTGGGGGCGATCAAAGCCATCGAGGGGGGGGAGGCCGCCATCTCCGGTGCGCTCGCGGCGCGAATCCTGAAGGAGATGACGCGCGGCCCCGAGGGCGGGACCGGGCGCCCCCGCTCGGGCAGGGAGGTCCTCAGCGACCGGGAACGGCAGGTCCTGCAGATGGCCAGCGAAGGCAAGACCAACAAGGAGATTGCCGTGGCCCTGGGCATCGCTGAGAATACGGTCAAGAACCACATGCGAAACGTGCTGGAGAAGCTCCACTTGCAGAACCGCACGCAAGCGGCGGCCTTTGCGCTCAAAGAGGGCCTGGTGGATCAGGACCCCTCCGGCCATCCTCGTTGAACGCTTAGCGCGCTGCGAGAGGGCCTGCCCGGACTAGTCCGAATTGGCTACGTTCAGGTAGCCTTTTTTTGTACCCGCGATTGGCTAGTTCAGGGAATGTTCAAGGCGCCGCGTTGCCTGTACCATGGAGAGCGAAGCGGTGTAGTAAGGCGAAGGGGGAAGGGCAGGTGCCCGAGTGCCGCGTATATGTGCTTTCGTCGCACCCCCTGTTCGCCGAAGGTCTGGCGAGCATTTTGGCCCACGATCGGCATAATGGGGTCCGCGTGGTCGGCTCCGGCCAGAGCCTCCAACGGTGCGCCGGGGAGATCGTGGCCCTCCGCCCGGACGTGATCCTGTGTGACACCGAGGTCCTGCGCCATCTGGAGGGGGACGAGAGCGCCTGGCTCCACCGGTTGCGCGTGGTCGAGGTGGACCTTCGCGAGAGCCAGTTTCGGATCGACCGTTCCCAGACCAGAACCATGCGTAATGGCAATGACCTGATCGACGCGGTGGCTTGTAAGGGAACTCCGGTTTAGATCTCACCGTTCAGTGGGATCGGCATGAAGGGGGATAGGGGCGTGAGCGAGAACTTTGTGGCCAGCCGAGCGAGGATCTATTGCTTTTTGGCGAAAGTCTTCGGCCGGGGGCCGGATGCCGAACTATGGGCGATGCTGCAACAGGGCGCCCTGGCCGAACTGAGCCAGGCGGTGGAGCGCCCGTGGCGCTATGAAGGGACGCTCCAGGACCTGCGCCGCGAGTTTGCGGCGATGGACCGTACACGGGAGGCCGCCTTTCGTTCCGGCGCGGGACGGTTGCAGCGGCTCAGTTCCCTTTGCAACGGTGAAGTACAGGCCTGGGACCGGGGCGATCGCGAGGCCATCTGCGGCTACCTGGAGAAGGAACGGGAACTGCTGCGCGGCGAGGTGAAGACCTTCGGCGAGGAACTGTGGAACCGCCGCCCGACCTCCGCCGAAAAGGGCTTCTACGACATCGTCACGGAACTGGCCCTGGAGTACCTCGAGGCGGAGCAGGACGGCATCGACCTGTGGGTGCTGGAATCCGAACTGGCGGCCAGCGAGGCTTTCGCCATTTAGGCGTTTCCTTGACCCCCGCGGCCCTAACCACTATACTAGGCCGTGTAGCCTACCGCCGTCGTCGCTACGAGGGCGGATTATTTTTAGGCGGTGGCAGCTCCTTGGTCCATAAGATGAGGGCGGTGCGAAAACTGGGGCCGGGTCCGGGGGCCCAGTTGATCGAGGTGGAGGTTCCCGGGGTAGGTCCTCACGACATCCTGGTGCAGGTCACCGCGACGAGCATCTGCGGCACGGACTACCACATTTTCCGCTGGGACCCGTGGTCGGAGGGCCGGGTCAAACCGCCCTTGACTCTGGGCCACGAGTTCAGCGGGCGGGTGGTCGAAATGGGGCCGGAGGTGCATCACCTGCGTACGGGGGACCACGTTTCGGCCGAGACGCACGTGACCTGCGGCCGGTGCTTGGCGTGCCTGACGGGCCAGGCCCACGTCTGCCAGGAAACGCGAATTCTCGGGGTTGACCGGGACGGCGCCTTCGCGGAATTCGTAGCCATTCCGGCGGCCAACGCCTGGGTCAACGACCCCGACCTGGCGCCCGAATTGGCCTCCATCCAGGAACCTCTCGGCAACGCCGTCCACACCGCCCTGGCCCAGCCGCTGGTGGCGCGTTCGGTGCTGATTATGGGCTGCGGCCCGATCGGGCTGATGGCCGTGGCGGTGGCCCGCCAGGCGGGGGCGCAGGTGGTCATCGCGGTGGACATCAGCGCCTACCGCTTGCGCCTGGCACGGGAGCTGGGGGCTTCAGAGGCCATCGACGCCACCAAGGGCGATCCGGTGGCCAGGGTGCGGGAACTGACCCGCGGGAGCGGCGTGGATGTACTGCTGGAGATGTCCGGGCACCCGACCGGTATCAGCCAGGGACTGCGGGCCTTGCGGCCCGGCGGGGAGGCGTCCTTGCTGGGGCTTCCCAGCGCGCCCTTCCGAGTCGACTGGGGGAACGAAATCGTCCTGAAAGGGCTGACCCTGCGGGGTATCACCGGGCGCCGGATCTTCGAAACCTGGCACCAGGTTCGCGCGTTGCTGCGGGCCGGCCTGGAGCTTTCTCCCCTGATCACCCATCGCCTGCCCCTGGAGCGATTCGCCGAGGGAATGAACCTGATCGCCTCGGGACGGTGCGGCAAGGTGATACTATACCCCTAGAGGGAGGTGCGGCTTTGCACCCACTGGACTTTGTCGCCGAGGAATTGGCCGGGCTCAGGAACCAGGGGCTCTGCCGGCCGCTGCGGGTGTTGAGCGGGCCGCAGGGGGCGCGGGCCGTGATCGATGGGCGGCCGGTCATCAACCTGTCCTCCAACAACTACCTCGGCCTGGCCAACCACCCGAGCCTGGTGGAGGCGGCGGTGGCCGCCACCCAGCGGTTGGGAGCCGGGTCGGGAGCCGTCCGCACCATCATCGGCACCATGGAGTTGCACCTGGAGTTGGAGCGGCGGCTGGCCGCCTTCAAGCGCGCGGAGGCCGTCCTGGTGTTTCAATCCGGCTTCACCACCAACGCTGGGGTGATTCCCGTGCTGGTCGGGGAAGGGGACGCGATCATCTCGGACGAGTTGAACCACGCCAGCATTATAGACGGTTGCCGCCTGTCGCGGGCCCAGGTCCTGCGGTTCGCTCACCGTGACGTGGCGGACCTGGAGCGGGTGCTGCGCGAGGCTCAGGGCTTTCGCCGCCGGCTGGTGATCACCGACGGGGTCTTCTCCATGGACGGCGACATCGCCCCCCTGCCCGGGGTCGTGCCTTTGGCCCAGCGGTACGGGGCGATGACCTACGTGGACGACGCCCATGGGTCGGGAGTCTTGGGCGAAAATGGGCGCGGCACCGTCAACCACTTTCACCTGGAAGGTCTGGTGGACGTCCAGATCGGGACCCTATCCAAGGCCCTCGGGGCGCTGGGGGGGTACGTCGCCGGTAGCCGGGATCTGATCGACCTGCTCATCCACCGGGGCCGGCCTTTCCTTTTCTCCACCTCCCATCCTCCCGGGGTCACCGCGGCGGCAATCGCGGCGGTGGACGTGCTGGAGCGAGAGCCCGAACTGGTGGACCGGCTCTGGGAAAACGCCCGTTACTTCAAGGCTGGCTTGAAGAGGCTGGGCTTCGACACGGGCGGGAGCGAGACGCCCATCACACCTGTAATCATCGGCGAAGGGTCCCTGGCGATGCGCTTCTCCGACCGCCTCTTCGCGGCGGGGGTGTTCGCCCAGGGGGTCAGCTACCCGACCGTTCCGGCGGACCGATCCCGGGTGCGGACGATTGTCACCGCCGAGCACAGCCGGGATGATCTCGACCAGGCGCTGGAGGTCTTTGGGCGGGTGGGCCGGGAAATGGGTGTTTGCCGGTAAACCGGCGCTTCATCGGCGGAATAAAATCGTGAAGGCGATGGTCACCCTAAGCTAAGGACATCTGCCGACCTTGGGGGAGGGGACCACATGACCCCGCCGCAGATTATCTACCTGATGGCGGTAGGTTTTTATTTCGCCTTCTTTCTGCTCTTTTGCCGGTTCTTCTGGTGGAAGCGCTACGCGGAGCAGCGTTACTGGCACCGGCGACCCAAACTTTCGATCAGCCGCATCGTTGACCTGGGAGAGTCGGTGGGGCGGGAATTGCCCTACTTTTCTTTGCTGGTGCCGGCGCGCAACGAGGCGACCGTGATCGAGCGGACCATCGACCACGTCGCGCGACTGGACTACCCTCCTGATCGCTACGAGGTCATCATCATCACCGACGAGAAGGAACGGCGGGCCGCGGTGGCCGACCGGTCGGCCGCGGTCGCGGCAGCCGCCGCTTTTCTGCGCGGTCGCGAGGGAGTGGAAGGCACGGGGCCGCTGCCGCACCTGGGGGAGAAAGCGGAGGGGCTCGTGCTGGGTCTGCTCTCTCACCTGGCGCTGCAGGGGTGGGAGGGCGTCCGGCGGGGCTGGGGAGAGGCGTTTCCACCGGGCCTGGAGGCGATCCCGGAACGCCGGCAACGCGCCCTGGTCCGGGAGGCTGCCCGCGGGCTCTGGCAGCGCCAGGGCCGCCTGTCCCAGGCGCGGATCCTGCGCGCCCTGCGCCGGGCGCTGCCCGATCCGGGGGAAAAGGCCCTGCTGGAGAGTTACGCGGTGTTGCTGAGCCTCGCCATTCCGGCGGTGGGGGCGCTGGCCCGGCTCAGGGGCGGCTCCTACCAGCGGGAACTGCGGCGGGTGGTGGACCAGGTCGTCCGGGTGCACCACGCCCTGACGCGCGAAATCCTGCACGCAATGACCGAGGGGCTGGTGACGGACATCCTGCGCCGGCTGGAGCGGACCTCCTCCCCGGAGAACCTGCGACGGGTGCTGGCGGCCACCTACCGCGAGGTCTACCCCATCACCCAGGAACTAGTGGAGGCAAAGCGGCGGGAGTTTGCGGCCGGCCGCGACCTCCCTGCCCTACGGCACCTGGTGGTGCCCTACGACTTCGACGGCCGGATGGGGGGGAGGTGTTTGGGGCACGAGGTGCCTTCCACGAAGGGCCGGGCCTTGAACTACGCCCTTGCCCAGATCGATCGCCGCACCCAGTGGTGCGGCTTCTACGACGCCGAAAGCCGTCCCGACCGGAGGGTGCTGCAATACGTGGCCTTTCGCTCCCTGCAGGCCGGGCCCGCCCTCAGCATCCTGCAGGGGCCGGTCTTCCAGGTGCGAAACTTCTACGAGATGGGGACCTTCTGTAAAATCGCCTCCCTCTACCAGTCGCTGGCCCACGACTGGTACCTGCCAGCCCTCTTTCGCCGCTTGCCCTTCGTCGGCGGCACCAACCTCTTCGTCGCGGCCGGACTGATGCGGCAGATCGGCGGCTACGATCAGTCCTCGCTGACCGAGGACCTCGAGCTGGGAACCCGGGCCTTTCTCGAGACCGGAGCCTGGCCCGAGTACCTTCCCTACCCGTCAAGCGAGCAGACGCCCCCAACCTGGCTGGGTTTTTATCGCCAACGCCTGCGCTGGGGCACGGGTCACCTGCAGGTCATGGAAAAGATCCGCCACGAGACCTGCTACTCCTGGGACCGGCGCCGGTCACTGCTGCGGGAACTCTTCCGCAAGGGGCAGTTGGAGTGGGCGGTCTATCAATTCGCCACCTTGATCCCGCCGGCGGTGATGGTCCTGTGGTGGCGGGGCCTCGTCGATCCGCGGATCCTTTCGGAATGGGTGCGATGGATCTTAAACGGGTTGAGCCTGGTTTACATCGCGTTCACCGTCTACGCCTTCTTCCGGTACTCCGGGCACGTGGACCAGGCCGGGCGACCGCGGACCCTGTGGCGCCAAGTGGGGGTTATCTCCCAGCTCTTTTTCCTGCCCCTGGCGGCTTTCGCCTTCCCAATCCCTTATTCCAGCGCCATGGTGCTGAGGACCCTGGGTCGGGGTCCGCGGACCTGGCACAAGACGCCTCGAACGCCTGAATCCTGAATAAGGATGGTTCGTTGACGGTCGGCAAAAAAGGTAGTATAATCCGGATGAGTCAAGCCAAACCGGATACCGACCCGGGGCAGTGCCCTGGGCCTTTTGTGTGCCTTATGGATCAGGAGGGGAGTCATTTGTCCGGGCCGCAGTTGATCTATAGAT
>JAJYMS010000262.1 GCA_021786825.1 Bacillota bacterium
CGTCCCGCTGAACGCGCGGATTCTGATTCTGGACGAACCGACAGCGATGCTGACTGCCCGGGAGGTAGAAAAGCTGTTCGAGGTCGTGCAACACCTTAAGCGGCGGGGCGTCAGCACCATCTACATATCTCACCGTCTGGATGAGGTTTTTCGCATCGGGGATCGCGTAACCGTCTTGAAGGACGGCCAGGTGGTAGCCACGGTCAAGACCGCGGATGTTCAGCGGGACGACTTGATTCAGATGATGGTAGGACGCAGACTGGGTGCCCTGTTTCCGACCCGCAAAGGACAGGCATCCCGGGAGGTGGTGCTGGAACTGCTCGGCCTAAGCCGCCAAGGCAAGTTCAGCGAAGTGAGCGTGCGCTTGCACAAGGGTGAAATTCTCGGTCTGGCAGGGCTGGTCGGCTCAGGGAGAACAGAAGTTCTCCGATGCATCTACGGGGCGGACAGGCCGGATGCGGGCGAAGTCCAGTTGGGCAGTCATCCGGTCTCGATCCGGTCACCCCGGGATGGGGTTAGGCGAGGAATGGGCTTTGTTCCAGAAGACCGCCGGAGCCAGGGGCTGGTGCTCAACCTTAGCCTGCGGGAAAACCTTTCAATCGTTGATTTAAAGCGATTCAGCCGGTTGGGCTTCGTCAACCAGTCGTTTGAGCGGAAGCGGAGCCAAGAGTTGAAAACCTCCCTCCAGATCAAAGCGGCGAGCCTCGAGACAGCGGTGCAGTTCCTGAGCGGCGGTACGCAGCAGAAGGTCGTATTGGCCAAATGGCTCGACCTTCGCCCGCTGGTTTTCCTGTTGGACGAACCGACCAAGGGCGTGGACGTACAGACCAAACAAGAAATTTACGGTCTCATCGTCGGGCTGGCTGACCAGGGGGCGGCGGTGCTGCTGGTGTCTTCAGAGTTACCCGAACTGCTGGGCCTCTGCGACAGAGTGATCTACCTGCGTGAGGGCCGCTGCGTAGGCGAGCAGGTCCGGCACGAATTCGATGAACATCAGGCCACCCGTTACATCGTTGAGGGGAGATTGTAGGTGCAGAAGAACAAGCTGTGGAAGGCGCTTTCATCTTACCGGTCCCTGGCTGGGCTCGTCCTTCTGTTCGTGATTGCTTCCGTCGTGTCACCGTACTTCTTCACCGTGAACAACCTGCTAAACGTGTTGATGCAGATCTCCATGATCGGTGTGCTCAGTGTAGGCATGACCATGGTGATTATCGCCGGGGGGATTGACCTTTCGGTCGGCTCACTGATCGCCATCGTGAGCGTGGCCGTTGCCCACGTCCTGAATGCCGGGGGGGGGACGATCCTGGCGATCCTGGCCGGTGTTGCCACCGGCACCGCCTTTGGGTTGTTCAACGGAATCGCCGTGGCCAAAGGGAGGATTGAACCCTTCATTGTGACTCTGGCTACCATGGCCATCGCGCGGGGCGCGGCCCTGGTCTGGTCCGGTGCGCACACCATGATTATTGAACCTCCGCCGGCCTTCGCCTTCATAAGCAACGGTTCACTCTTGGGGTTACCGATGCCGGTGGTGATCGCGGTAGTCGTCTTTATCATCGGCGGGGTTGTCCTCCGCCATTCGGTCTTTGGCCGGTACGTTTACGCCGTGGGCGGCAACGCCGAGGCTACCCGCCTGTCAGGCATCCAGGTGGATCTTTACCGCATCGCCGTCTTTGTCATTAGCGGGGCCCTTGCCGGAGTGGCCGGCGCCATGTACACGTCTCTCTTGAGCATCGGCGAGCCTACGGCCGGGCAGTTGTACGAGTTGGACGCCATTGCGGCGGTGGTTATTGGCGGCACCTCCTTTGCCGGCGGGGTGGGAGGCATCGGTCTCACGGCTATCGGCATCATGATCATCGGGTTGATCAACAACGTCCAGAACCTGCTTAACATCTCCCCATACAGCCAGGAAGTCGTAAAGGGCTTGATCATCCTAATTGCGGTACTCACCAGCAAGAAAGGCGCTGCGTCCCAGGGGTAGGACCCGTGGGTGGCACTGCCGTGGGAGGTGGTAGGGGCAGTTCCAGCTATCGGTTGCACAAAAATGCGGGGAGGTAAAGACGTGAAGCGGAAATCAGTATTGCTGGTTGCAGTTCTAATTGCGGCCCTGGTTGTCGGTGGTTGTGGGCAGGGCAAGCCGCCTGCCCAGACCGGCCAGTCAAGCCAGCAGGGGTCGACCCCGAAGACGTTCAAGATCGGCCTTTCGGAACCCAACATCGCCGTGGCTTATCGGCAGGCCGCGGTGGCCCGCGCCAAGGCCGCCGCGTCCGCGGGCGGAGCAAACCTGGTGGTGACCGACGCGCAGGGGAACAACCAGAAGCAGTTGTCCGACGTCCAAGACTTGACTTCCCAGAAGGTCGACCTCGTCCTGATGTCACCCAACGAGGCGCAGGCATTGGTTCCTGCGGCCAAGGCGCTGGCCAAGGCCAAGATCCCGCTGATTATCGTCGACAGGACCCTGGGCAGCGACGATTACACGGCGTTCATCGGGTCTGACAACAAGGCGATGGGGGCGAAAGCCGCCGAGTACATCGCCAAACTGCTCAACGGCAAGGGGAACGTGGTGGAACTGGAAGGTTTGCAGGGTGCCTCGGCCACCACAGAACGGAAAGAAGGCTTTGAGAAGGCCATTGCCAACTATTCCGGAATCAAAATCGTGGCCGATCAGGCCGGCGATTACCGGCGTGACAAGGCCTTCAACGTGATGCAGAATATTATTCAGGCCAACAGCAAGATCGACGCGGTGTATGCCCACAACGATGAGATGGCCCTGGGCGCGGTGGAGGCGTTGCGCAAGGCAGGCCGCCTGAAGGGCACCATCATCACCGGCATGGATGGGGAAAAGGCGGCTTTTGACGCGATTAAAGCCGGCGACATGACGGCCACGGTCCAGTACCCGACCTTCTTCCCGGAGGCCTTCGAACTGGCCATGAAGGTCCTGAAGGGGGAGAAGGTGGACAAGAAGATCATCAAGGAAGCGCCGCTGATCGACCATGATAACGTCGCGAAATACTACGACCAGGGGATCTAGGTCGCGGTCTCTGATCCACGGGCTGGCACCAAGGATTGGCCTTGCTGCCAGCCCGTTTCCGCCCCAGCGGCGCAAAGCCGGATTGAGCCTGAGCCTGAGGCCGGTTGACATGTGGGGACTGCTCCGGTATAGTTATCGGTAATTGATTTGACAACTGGCGATGATGGAGAGTAAGTAGGGAGCAGCCGGCTCCAAGCGAGGGACGCCCGACGGGTGGAAGGTGTCCCGGGCCAGGTCCCGAAGGGTGGCTCCGGAGCTGTCACGGTGAAGCCTCGTGTAGCCGTGACCGGGTCGGCCCGTTAGCGCTGAGGCGAGCGTCCGGGGGCGGGAGCTTTTTTCCGGCCGCCGGGAAGCAAGGTGGTACCGCGAGTTGGGATGACCCCGATTCGTCCTTGGGACGAACCGGGGTTTGCCAATTTCTGCCCTAGTGGCACGGGAGTGACCGCAGATGGCCAGTCAGCCGATTCCGACGACCTACGACCCCAAGACCGTGGAAGACCGGTATTACCGGTTCTGGGAAGAGCGCGGGTACTTCCAGGCACCCGTCGCCCCGAGCCGGGAGCCCTTTAGCATCGTCATTCCCCCGCCCAACGTGACCGGGCAACTCCACATCGGACACGCCCTGGACAGCACCATTCAGGACGTCCTGGTCCGCTGGCGGCGGATGCAGGGGTACCCCACCCTCTGGTTGCCCGGCACCGACCACGCCGGGCTGGCTACCCAGATCAAGGTGGAGGGCGAACTGCGCAAGGAAGGCAGGACCCGGCAGGAACTGGGGCGGGAGGCTTTCGTGACCCGCGTCTGGGAGTGGAAGCGGCAATACGGCCAGACGATCCTCAACCAACTCAGGAAGCTGGGCGCTTCCTGCGATTGGTCGCGCGAGCGGTTCACCCTGGACGAGGGGCTGTCCCGCGCGGTGCGGGAGGTCTTCGTCCGCCTGTACAAGAAGGGATTGATCTACAAGGGCACCTACATGGTCAACTGGTGCCCGCAGTGTCACACGGCGCTTTCGGACATCGAGGTGGAGCACGAGGAATCGCCGGGCGAGGGGTCCCAGGAGGAAGTCCGCACCGGCGGGCTCATCTACACCCTCCGGTACCCCCTGCTCGACGCCGGTGGGAACGCCTTCGGAGGCGGCGGAGTGGACGCGATTACGGTGGCGACGACCAGGCCGGAGACGATGTTGGGGGACACCGCCGTCGCCGTCCACCCGGACGACGAGCGGTACCGGGGGCTGGTCGGCCGCCAGGTCATGCTGCCCCTTGTGAACCGGCCGATCCCCATCGTGGCCGACGCCGCGGTGGACCCGTCCTTTGGGACGGGCGCCGTGAAAGTGACCCCGTCGCACGACCCAACCGACCTGGAGATCGGTGAGCGCCATAACCTGCCGCGCATTCAGGTTATCGGCTTCGACGGGCGGATGACCCCGGAGGCGGGGCCTTACGCGGGCCCGGACCGCTACCAGGCCCGGCGCAAGGTGCTGGAGGACT
>JAJYMS010000128.1 GCA_021786825.1 Bacillota bacterium
GAAGCGCGTTGGCGTCGGGCCCCAGGGGGGCTCGGGGTGGGTTGCTTTTTCCGAGCTTCTTCCGTATTTCGGCCTTAAACTGGCGGACGTCAAGCCCAGCTACATCTCCTATGACGAATCGGTTGACCAGTTGAAAGACGGGAACCTCGACGCGACGGTCATTGTGGCCGGCGTTCCCACACCCGCCATGAACTCCCTGGCGGTTCAGACGCCATACCAGATGCTCCCTATCCCTAAAGATAAGCTCGACTCATTCATGAAGGAGCACCCCTACTACGTTCCTGTCACAATCAAGCAGGGCACCTACCCGAAGCTTGATCAGGAGATCAAGACTTATGCAACAGCCAATGTGGTAGCTATCCGAGACGATCTGAGTGAGGATTTTGCTTACAAAGCTACTAAAGCCATTTTTGAGCACCTTGACGAGCTCTATAACGTCCACGTTTCGGCCAAGGCGATCACCCTCGATTCGGCGACTTCATTCAAAGGTTTCCGTTATCACCCCGGCGCGGCCAAGTACTTTAAGGAGAAAAACAAAGAGGTTCCCGTAAAGTAGAGAGAGGTTACCATGGCAGTATGGGATGACATTCTCACGGCCGATGATCGATGGGTGGTGGAAAACTGTGGATTTGGCGCCAGGCGAGGGTTCGGGTCAAAGCCGGCGCTGGCGATCATTGATGCCCAATACAATTTCGTAGGATTGCGAAGACCGGCTCGAGAATCGCTGGAGATCTACCCGTCAGGTATCGGGGAGAGAGCCTGGGAAGCGGTAGATTGGATTAAAGTGTTGCTGCTCACTGCCCGGCACAAGGGAGTTCCCGTCGTCTATACCCGGGCTCTTCGCTCGGAACGGGACGCAGTGATCGACTCCTTCCGCCGGAAGCGTAGTCCGGGGGCAACACGCGTCTTGCACTGGCGCCCGGAGGGGCCCGAAATCGTGGAACCCCTGGCACCCCGGGATGGGGAGATGGTAATCGACAAGAAATACGCCAGCGCTTTCTTCGCAACCCCCTTTGAGGTTCTTCTCCGTTCATTGGGCGTGGACACTCTTATCGTGACGGGCTTCGTGACCTCCGGCTGTATCAGGGCTACCGTTGTGGACGCAGCTTCCTATAACTATAATGTGGTGGTTCCCGAGGAATGCGTTGATGACCGGATCCGGGTCTCGCACAAAGTTAACCTCCTCGATATGGATTTGAAGTACGCGGACGTCAGGCCGGCGGAGCGGGTAAGAGGGTGGCTGGAAGAATGGAAAGGGTGAGGACAATAAGCGCCACAAAAAAGGAATCCGTCGGAAACCCTTTGGATTTGCGCCGCTGGCTGGACACAGTCGGGGGGCTGAACGAAATCCGGTTCGTCAACGGGGCCGACTGGAACCTCGAAATCGGCGCGATCAGCGAGTTAAACGTAAAACGCGAGAATTGCCACGCACTACTTTTCGACCAGATTCCAGGGTACCCGAAGGGTTACCGGGTGCTGACCTGCAGTACGAGCACTCCGGCGAGGTTAGCGGCAACCCTGCGGTTTGACGTGGAGCCTACCCATGCGAACTTGGTGCAGGCCCTGCGTTGGCGGCCCCGACAATGGGAGCCCGAGAGCGGTCACTTTCCCCCGGCGTTCGTCCCTTCCGGGGCTGTCCTGCAAAACCAGCAAAGCGGTGCGGACGTGGACCTGTTGTCGTTCCCTGCTCCGCTATGGCATGAAAAGGACGGCGGGCGCTACATCGGTACGGGCTGTGCGGTGGTGACTAAAGACTTTGACTCCGATTGGATCAATGTGGGTACGTATCGGGTTATGGTCCACGACCGAAATCGGGCGGGATTAGACATGGTCCCGGGCAAACATGGCCACATCCAGTACCAGAAATATATGAAGGCGGGTCGGCCTTTTCCGGTGGCCATTGTGATCGGCGCAGATCCCCTGCTGTTCACCATTTCCGGCATCGAGGTTCCCTTCGGGATGTGCGAGTATAACTATATCGGCGCGATTCTCGGTGAGCCGGTTGCTGTCGTACCCGGATCGGTGACGGGACTGCCCATCCCGGCGGCGGCGGAGATCGTACTGGAGGGCTGGTGTTTGCCGGACGAAGTGCGGGAGGAAGGGCAATTTGGGGAGTTCCATGGATATTACCCGGCCCGCAAGGGGACGGCACCCATCGTCAGGGTGGAACGAATATACTTCCGCAATGACCCCATTATCATGGGTGCGCCACCGGCAAAACCGCCTAACGATTACTCATACTCCAAGGCGGTAATGCGTTCCGCCCTGCTTTACGACGCACTGGTGACGGCTGGTGTTCCCGACGTGAAAGCGATTTGGGCCCACGAGGTAGGGGGTGCCCGCATGTTGACGGTGATGTCAATCAAACAGCGTTATGCTGGCCATTCCCGCCAAGCTGGCCACATTGTTAGCCAATGCGGAGTGGGTGCATACTTAGGCCGCTACACAATTGTCGTGGACGAGGACATCGACCCCGCTAACTTGCAAGAAGTCATGTAGGCCGTCGCGACCCGCACGGATCCCGAGACAGACATAGATATTATCCACCGGGCCATGGGCTCTAAGAATGATCCCATGGCAATTGCTTACCGGAGCATGGCTCCCTTCAGCGCCCGCGCCATCATCGACGCTTGCCGCCCGTTTGAGTTCCTGGATGAGTTTCCGGCGGTGGTCGAGGCTAGCCCTGAATTGAAAGAACAGGTCAGAAAGAAATGGAAGCAACTATTCTGACTCCACGTGAGTCTGCCGTCGGAGGCCCGCTATAACAGTGGACCTGCAGGCTGCCGATAACCTCATGCTCTACAAGGCCCTGCAGTTGGTCAGGCCGGGAGATGTGTTGGTTGTGAACCCAGGCGGCCACATGTGCAATGCCGTTTGGGGGGAATTGATGACCAGGTCTGCCATGGCCCTGGGGATAGCGGGGCTTGTGGTCGACGGCGTTGTACGAGATGGGGCCGCGAATCGAAAGTTGGGGCCTCCCATTTTCGCGCGAGGCACAACTCCGGTCGGTAGCGAAAAGGACGGGCCTGGGTTTGTCAATGGTGTGATCAGTTGCGGAGGGGTGGTGGTTCGCCCTGGCGATGTTATTGTGGGTGATGACGACCGAGTCGTGGTATTGCCCGTGGAACACATCCCCTGCGTCTTGGAGCACTTGAAGATAGACTGACCTTTCGTTGACCCTCGACAGAGCCACTACCACCTTGATCTTGTCGGTCCCCCGTCCCCGCCCCTTGCTAGACCCTGTCTTGCATTTGGTCCGTCTGCCAAGGTGCCTGTCGGACCGAAGACTAATGGGGTAATCTGGAAGAGAAGGGTGTGCCTTGGGGAGGGTCCTCTCCTGATCCTCACCCTGGCTTTCGCCGTAGGTATAGCAACAGGCGTATACGTAAGTTTGCCACGAAGCCACCATCGAGGGGACCATCATTCGGGAACCCGACGTCCGGGAAGGCCGCGCGGTCTACACATCGTTTATGCTCAAATAGGCAATGGCTCCTCGCCGACTGGCCTGGTGCTGGTAGTCGATTACGAAAAAGGAGCCCCTGCTCTCGATTACGGCAACCGCATCTCCGTCAGCGGCCGGCTGCAACAGCCCAAGGGCGCCAGCAACTCCAGCGAGTTTCGACTATGCCGCGTACCTGGCACGGCCGGGGATGTACGCCACGAACCCGCGCGTCGCTCCTGGCCGGCCTGCTCTTCGGTAGCACCGGGGGCCTCCCCGATGACGTGCAGAAGCCTTACGCGACACCGGGGTCTTCGATATCCTACCTATATGTTTTGCGCGCAATCAGGAAAGCCCCGCTACCGCTTGAATGGTTTACGTTTAGGTTTCCTGGGAATAAGCCCGCGACCTCGGCTACTGACAAAATACCCCGGAGGGCTACCCCGTCGCGCCGGTTTGATGTTGTCCTGCTATGGTTGGTTTCTGCTTGACCTACCCAGGGGGTATGAGCGTTGGCCAGGTGGCGAGCTGTCACCTGGAGGCGATTAAGAACTCATATGCCCTCCAAAACGCGTAATCCGCAGGGACTGGTGTCCGCCCCTTCCGCGCCACCAAACGGCCCGATGTTGCTCTTGACCCACGCAAGGTACGGGACATTCGTTCACCCGGGCACGCGGGCTCATCCTGTGCGACCTGGTGGCTGCGGCGATGGCCGTGGATTCCGAAACAATGGCGGAGCAGGTTGAGGCCCATGTGGCGGTGGACTACAGGAACCTGAGCGGCAAACCGGCAAATGCCACGGTGACCCTGAACGTGGACGATCGCCGGATGGCGCAACTTCTGGTTCGCACCTTGACCGCTTGAGACTGATGCCGGTTTTTTTTGCCTGCAATAGCAGGAATATCCCATTGGATGGCGAACTGCAGACCAACATTGAAATACATGTTTCCGCCGGGCAGTTTCTGAAATAGTCATTTCAAACGGCCAGAGGTGGTGGTAGAAGTGCCGATTGTGGAGCCGCAAGTAGTGGGAGAGATCAGAAAGAAGTACGAAGGCTTGACCGACACCAAGCGGCAGGTAGCCGAGTTGCTGGTGCAGCGCTGGGAGGACGCCGTTTTCATGACCACCGAGGAAGTCGCCGCCAGCGCTGGCACCAGTCCGGCCACGGTCGTTCGCCTGGCGGTGGAACTGGGATATAGCGGCTTCCATGAGCTTCAGCAGCACCTGCGCGACACCTTGAAGGCCCGGCTGACCCTGGGGAACCGCATCGAACTGGCCGCCAACGGCACCCGTTTCGAGAAGGCGTTTTTCGATTCGGTGGAGGCGGACCGCCGCATCATCGATGAAACCGTCAAGAACCTGCCTCCATCCTCCGTAGCTGACGCGGTGACCCTTCTGCAACAGGCCGAGCGCATCCACGTGATCGGCTATCGAGGTGCCCATTCGGCGGCGAGTTTTATGGCGCTACTGCTCAATCAGCTCATGGGGAACACCGTCCTCCTGGACGACCGCAGCGGCACCCTCCCGGAACAGGCTATCAGCCTGACCAAGTGTGACGTGTTGGTGGCGATTAGTCTCCCGAGGTTCTCCACCCTCACCATTGGGGTGGCACGCCACGCGAAGGCGGCGGGGGCCAGGGTAATTGCCATCACCGACAGCGTCATCTCTCCTTTGGGACGCTTGGGAGACGTCGTCCTGCCTTGTCGCTACCGGGGTACCATCTTTCAGAACTCGCTGGCCGGAGCCATGGTCATCATCAACGGGCTGGTAGCCGGCCTGACTGCGACCTTGACGCCTGAGCAACTGGACCGGTCCCGCGATTTGACGCGCCGGGCGGAGGAGCTTTCCCGGAAATGGAATCTCATGACCGTCGACGGATAGGAGGTGGTTGGGGAAGAGGGTAGTCGTCATCAGCAGGTGTTGCGAAATTAGTCTTCGGGAGGAGTGGTTGGGGTGAAAAAGGTAGTTTTCTTGACCACAGTTCTGCTATTGGCCGTGTCGCTGGTTGCCTGTTCGACGGTGAAACCTTCTGCTCCTAGCAGCCAACCGGGCCCCCAGGGGTCCGGTACCTCACCGGGGGGCAAGCAGGAGGTGGTGGTGGCTGGGTACGGTGGGAGCTTTGAAAAAGAATTCAAGGAGAAGGTCATTCCGGAGTTCGAAAAAAAGTACAACGCCAGTGTCAAGTACATTACCGGAGTATCCACCGATACGTTGGCCAAGCTCCAGGCTCAGAAAGACAACCCACAGATAGATGTGGCCATCATGGACGACGGGCCCCAAGCGCAGGCGAAGGTCCTAGGATTGTTGGACAAACTTGACCCCGTCCAGGTCCCCAATCTGGTCAACGTCTACGAAATGACCAAGGATAAGGACAACGTGGGCGTGGCGATCGGGGTCGTCGCCACCGGTTTGGCGTACAACAAGAAGGCCTTCGACGAGAAGAAGTGGGCTGCCCCGGCGTCCTGGAACGATTTGGCCGATCCCAAGTACATGGGTAAGATGGTCCTCCCTTCTATCACCAATACCTACGGCGTTCATCTCCTGGTAATGGTTGCGCGCGCCAATGGCGGCGGGGAGGCGAATATCGAGCCGGGTTTTGCCAAGATGAAAGAAATTGCCAAGAACACCATCACGTTTGACAAGACCGCCGACGTCAGCAATTTCTTCCTGCAGGGCGATGCCATCATCTCAGCCTGGGGGTCGGGTCGAGTTTATACCCTGGCCGCCAAGAACTTCCCCATCGCCTTTGTCTTCCCGAAAGAAGGCACGCCGGCGCTCTTGCCGATGGCAAGCCCGGTAAAAAAGGCGCCCCATCCCGAGCTGGCCCAGAAGTTCATCAACTTCCTGTTGGACGAAATGGCTCAAAAGGCAATTGCGCAGGCTGTTTTCTTCGGCCCGGTCAACAAGACCGTGAAGCTTTCGCCGGAACTGGCCGCCCAGGTGGTCTACAGTGACGACCAGATCAACAAACTGACCAAGATGGACTGGGTTTCCATCAACGCTAAGCGCGCCGAGTGGACCGAGCGCTGGGCCAAGGAAATCGAAAGCAAGTGATCCTGAGTGCGGGAAGGGGGTGACGGAGTGAAACACGTGGAACTGCGGGAGGTGCGAAAGAACTTCGGCTCGTTCGAGGTCGTCAAGGGAATCTCCCTCGAAATAGAACGGGGCGAGATCTTGTCGCTGCTGGGGCCCTCGGGTTGCGGCAAGACGACGACGCTCAACATGATTGCCGGTTTCCTTCCCCTGGACGCAGGATCCATCGAGATGAACGGCCGAGTGGTGCACCACATTCCACCGCACCGGCGGAACATCGGCATGGTCTTTCAAAACTACGCCCTTTTCCCGCACCTCTCCATCTTTGAGAACGTGGCTTTTGGCGTGCGGATGCGCAAACAGCCCCGGGAGGAGGTCTCCCGGCGGGTGCAAGAGGCTCTGGCGATGGTAAGGTTGGAGGCTGCCCGCGACCGTTACCCGAACCAACTCTCGGGGGGTCAGCAGCAGCGGGTGGCCCTGGCCCGGGCGATTGTAATTCAGCCGGAGGTCTTGCTCCTGGACGAACCGCTCTCCAACCTGGATGCCAAGTTGCGTCAGGAGATGCGCAGCGAGATCGTGGAAATCCAGAAAAAGATAGGCATCACGACTATCTTTGTCACTCACGACCAGGAGGAGGCCCTGGCCATTTCGGACCGGATCGCGGTCATGAACCAGGGGGTGGTGGAGCAGGTAGGAACGCCGCGGGATATCTACGAACACCCTCGAACGGCTTTTGTGGCGGAGTTTATCGGCGAAACGAACAGCTTCGAGGGTGACGCCGTGATCGATGGCAACCGGTTGGGGGTTTCACTGGTGCCCGGCTTGTCCGTCCTGGCCCCGCGAGGAGAGTTTGCCAACGGCAGCCGGGTCAAGGTGCTCGTCCGTCCCGAGCGCATCTGCCTGAGCCCGCCGGGCGATGGTGCCGGTGAGGGTCGCGGGGCCGGGCGGTCGGGCAGCACTAACCTGCTGCCCGGCATGATCGAGCGGGTAGTCTACCTGGGCTCCATCACCCGCTATCACGTCCGGGTGGGTGAACGAACCGTGGTCGCCGCCATCCCCAACCGTACACAGGGGTGGACCGTCGAGCCAGGCTCATCCGTCACCCTGTGGTGGCAGGTGGAGGACAGCCTCGTTGCCCCAGCAAGGGGTGAAGGCTGATGGGCCAGCGCCGTACCGGCTTTCAACCGGCGCCCTGGCTTCTGATGCTCCCAGGGTTGGTCGTTTTTGTGGGTTTCTTCCTGGTTCCGATGTTCAATCTCTTTTTGTCTAGCTTCTACCGGTATGATCAGGCGATTGGCGTCATCCCGGCTTTCACCCTTGAGAACTACTGGAAGTTCCTCAGGGATACTTTCTATCTCAGGGTGCTATGGCGCACCGTTAAGGTCAGTCTGATTGTGTCCTTTGCCACCCTGGTCATCGGTTATCCCGTCGCCTACTACCTGGTCCAGACGACCGGCCGCCGGCGGAATTACCTTACCCTGTTGGTCCTCTCGCCGCTCTTGATCAGCATGGTGGTGCGCACCTACGGATGGGTGATCATTCTCTCCAATAACGGGGTTATCAACACCGCCCTGCGGGCCTTGGGCTACCGCGGTACCCTCAAGCTGCTCTATACCGAACTGGGAATGGAGATTGGCCTCACCCACATCTTCCTTTCCTTCATGGTTCTATCCATCGTCGGGTCCTTGGAGCGCATCGACTCAGCAGTGATCCGGGCGGCCCAAAGCCTGGGGGCACCGCCACTGGCCACTTTCGCCAGGGTGATTGTTCCCTTGTCCCTGCCGGGGGTGCTGGCCGGCTCGGTGATCGTTTTCAGCCTGGCCTCCAGCGCTTTTGTCACCCCTTCGATCCTGGGGGGACCACAGGTGCGGGTGATGTCTTACCTCACTTATGAACAGGACCTCATTCTGCTCAACTGGCCCCATGGTGCGGCCATCGCCTTCATCCTGATAGGGATGACTGCCACGTTGTTGGTGCTTTATAGCCGGTTGCTGGAGCGCGGGCGCTTTGGGGTGGTGTTCAAATGAGTGGCCGCCTCGGTAAGTTGGCCTTGCGGTGGTACAACTACCTGGTCTTCGCCTTTTTGCTAGCTCCTTTGGTCGTAATCGTGCTTTCTTCCTTGACCCGGACCGACTACATCGTCTTCCCGCCTAAAGGGATTACGCTACGCTGGTACCTGGAGATTTTCAAACACGAGGAGTTCTTGCAGTCTTTTGCTCTCTCGGCTTTCGTGGCCACGCTGGCCTCTCTGGTGTCGGTCGCCCTTGGGACACCGGTCGCGATCGCCACCGCCCGCCACCGTTTTCCCGGCCGGGAGTTCTTCAACACGCTCTTCTTATCACCGCTGATGCTACCTTCGGTGGTCCTGGGCGTGGCGTTGCTTCAGTATTACTCACGCCTTGGCATCGCCTCCAGCCCCTACAGTTTGGTGCTCGGCCACCTGATCCTGACGGTGCCCTACGTGGTGCGCCTGGTCAGTGCCAGTCTGGCCGGGATGGACCCGTCGGTGGAAAGGGCCGCGGCGGGCCTGGGGGCGTCCCCCTGGCAGGTTTTCTGGCGGGTGACGCTGCCGATCATCAAGTCAGGGGTAATCGCCGGCGGCGCCTTTGCCTTCGTAATTTCTTTTGACGATTTAACGGTGGCGCTATTCATCGTCAGTACCGACATGGTGACGCTCCCGGTGCGGATATTTACTTACATGCAGTATCAGTACGATCCCTTGATCACCTCGGTTTCCACGGCCATGATAGGTCTGGCTGCGGTGGCCATGTTTGTCATCGAGAGGGTTCTGGGCCTGGGCAAGCTCTTTCAGACCGAGGGCGGCGGGCTGGGCCACGGGGCTTGACCTGGACAGGGAGGTCAACTGGATGCGGCTTGCAACTCACCCCATTTTGGGGGATCTGTCAAAACGACGGGAGGTCAACATCCGGGTGGACGGTGAACCGCTGGTTGCCCGGGAGGGTGATTCAGTAGCGGCGGCCCTGGTGGCGGCCGGGAGGATGGTGTTCGGCTTCACCCACAAGCTGGGGCAGCCCCGCGGGATGCACTGCGGTGTTGGGCGGTGCTGCAGCTGCCTCATGATCGTCGACGGAGTTCACGGGGTAAGGACCTGCCTCACCCCGGTGCGCGAGGGGATGGACGTGCGGACCCCGCGGGGAGCCACCCGACTCTGGGGTGAAGATGTATGAAGCGGGTTGAGTTGGTTGTGGTGGGCGGGGGGCCGGCCGGACTCCTGGCGGCGGCCACTGCGGCGTCCTGGGGTGTGGAAACGCTGGTGATTGATGAGAACTCGTCCAGCGGCGGCCGCCTCCGCCACGAGACCGACGTAATGCCTGAAATACAGGGGTATGTGGGCCTGCGAGGCTTCGAATTGGTGGCCGCCCTGCAAAAAGAGGTGGAGCGGCCCGGCGTGAAGGTCTTGACCGAAGCCGTTGCCTGGGGCCTCTTCAAAGATCGCGTGCTGGGGGTGGCGCGGCGGGCTCATATTCCATCGGAGGCTGAGAACTTCAGCTTGCCAGCGAAGAAGATCATCCTTGCCACTGGCGCGGCGGAGAACCCGGTTGCCTTCGAGGGATGGACCAAACCTGGCGTGCTTAACGCCTGGGCGGCCCAGAGTCTACTGAACCTCTATGGGGTCCTCCCGGGACGCCGTGCGGTGCTGGTCGGCGGCACGGATCTCGGCCGCCGGGTCGCGGCGCAGCTAACGGCGGCAGGCATGGAGGTTGCGGCCGAGGTAGAACCATCCTCGGTGCAGGCAGTCATCGGGACCGACCGTGTTGAGCGGGTGATCCTGAAAGACGGTGAGCTACAGGCGGATACGGTGATCGTGGCCGTCGGACTTTCCCCGGTGACGGAACTTGGGCTCATGGCTGGCGCCGTCCCTGGCTGCATCCCCCAATTGGGGGGCCACTGTCTGCTGCACGATCGAAGGATGCGGACCACGCAACCGGGGATCCTGGTGGCCGGCCACGCCGCGGGAGTGGACGATATCCGCGTCCTGTTGCTGACGGGACGGATAGCTGGTTTGTCGGCGGCCAGCGAACTGGGCAAGCTGGCAGAAGAGGTGTCGGATGCCCTTATCGCCCAAGCGTGGGCCGAAATAAAGGCTATTACTGCTACATCTCCTCGCTGGGAAGCCCGGCAGCGGCTAGTGCGACAAAGGGAGGCGCGTGGCGATGAGCGATGAGGTGATCATCTGCCGCTGCGAGGAGATCACCCGGGCGGAGATCGTGGATGCCCTGCGTCAGGGAGTGCGCAGCCTGGATGACGTCAAGCGCTGGACGCGCTGCGGTATGGGAGCCTGCCAGGGCAAGACCTGCTCGAATTTGGTGCGAGAGGTGATCGCCGAGGAGACTGGCCAGGATCTGGGGGAAGTTGCCCCAATGTGGGTGCGGCCGCCGGTCCGCCCGCTGCCGCTAGCGGCACTGGCCCGAAGTGACGATCCGGGGCAGCCCCGGGATGCGGGGGCGTGAGGCGCTTGATCAAGCGGGTTGAATACCTGGTAATCGGGGCTGGAGTGATCGGATCCGCCATCACCTTCCACTTGGCTGAGGCCGGTCAAGAGGTGATGGCGGTCGATCAGGCTTTCCCAGCCTGGGGAACGTCTGGCTCAACGGCCGCCTGGGTTTGGGTTCACTCCAAGACTCCCGGGTCTTTTGGCCGGTTCTCGGAACTCAGCGCCGAACTCTACCCGTCTTTCCAGACCCGTCTGGGGACGGATATCGAGTATCGCCGCACGGGTGGTCTGGTGCCGGCCCTCACGATGGAACAAGTCAAGAAGAGCCAAAAGCTGGTTAAGTCCCAGCGGGGGGCCGGTTTGGAGGTTTACTGGCTATCCCGGGAAGAGACGCTGGAAAAAGAGCCCGCGCTTTCCCCCCAGGTGTTGGGTGCCAGCTACAGTCCGCTGGACGGCAACGTAAACCCCTTTCGCCTGCTAGGTGCGCTCTTGCGCGCCGCCCAAAGAAACGGGGCGACTTTTCTTACCTATAACCCGGTGACGGGCATCACGCTCGACCGAGGGAAAGTTACGGTACAGACCAAGGCTGGCGACATTGTGGCCAAGAAGGTGGTAATCGCGGCGGGGGTCTACTCGCGGCAAATCGGGCGGATGGTGGGTGTAGACATCCCGGTCGGCCCGGAGCGGGGTGAGGTGCTGATTACCGAACCTTTGCAGCCTCTCTTGCGTCATACGTTAGCCGGGATGCGGCAGACGGTGAACGGCGAGGTGCTGATCGGATACTCCCAGGAGAAAGCGGGGATGGACCGGCGCAACACCTTTGACACCTTGCGGGAGACGGCGGCTTTCGGGGTTCAGTTGGTGCCAGCTCTGGCCCGGGCCACCATCGTGCGAACCTTTGCAGGGCTTCGCTGCCTGCCGCGGGACGACCTCCCCATCCTGGGCCCCATTCCTGGCGTGCAGGGAATGTACGTGGCTGCCATGCACAGCGGCTATACCCTGGCCCCCCTGATCGGAACACTGATGACGGAACTGCTTACAGAGGGCGAGACATCACTGCCCATTACCCCATACCTGATCGATCGGTTTGCGGAAAGCAAGCCAAGGTAAACGTTGACCAAAAGGGAGCGGTGATCACAAATGGCGGAATCCTACGCCGAACTCCGGCCGTCTTCCCGGCTCTTGCTGGGCCCCGGGCCCAGTCCTGTCGACCCCAGGGTCCTGAGGGCTATGTCGACCCCGACCTTGGGGCACCTGGACCCTGAGTTTCTCCAAATCATGAACGACACCATGGAGCTCCTCCGCTACGTCTTTCAAACCGATAATCAGCTTACGGTTCCGATGCCCGGTACCGGCAGCGCGGGGATGGAGACTGCCATGGTCAATCTGGTCGAGCCGGGCGACAGGGCAATCATTTGCGTGAACGGTCTCTTTGGCCAGCGCATGGTCGATGTGGCCAGCCGGTGCGGCGCCGAAGTCATTCAGGTATCGGCCCCCTGGGGTCAGATCATTGATCCGGAGGACGTAAAGAAGGCCCTGGCGCAGGGCGGAGTGAAGCTTGTGGGCATCGTCCATGCCGAGACTTCCACCGGGGTGCACCAGCCCCTTGAGGAGATCTCCCGCATCGTACACGACCATGGCGCTTGGTTTGCTGTTGACGCGGTGACCTCCCTGGGCGGTATCCCGGTAAGGGTCAACGAGTGGGGAATCGACATCTGCTACTCGGGCAGCCAGAAGTGCCTCTCCTGCCCGCCCGGTTTGGCCCCTGTAACCCTTGGCCCGTGGGCCGTCGAGGTTCTGAACAAGCGCAAGAACAAGGTCCAGAGTTGGTATCTCGACCTGACCATGATTCAAAGGTACTGGACCCAGGAGCGCTTCTACCACCACACTGCCCCTGTTAACATGATCTACGCTCTGCGCGAGGCACTGCGGCTAATCTATGAGGAGGGGCTTGAGGCCCGCTTCGCCCGGCACAGGCTGACCAGCGAGGCCCTGGTGGCTGGCCTCCGCGCCATGGGGATGGAAATGGCCGCCCAGGAAGGCCATCGCCTGGTTTCCCTGAACGCGGTCAGGATTCCGGAGGGAGTTGACGATCTCGCGGTCCGGAAACGCCTTCTGCAGGAATTCGATATCGAGATCGGCGGTGGGCTTGGCGACTTCAAGGGCAAGGTGTGGCGCATCGGGCTGATGGGCCATGGCTCGCGGAAGAAGAACGTCTTCGCCGTCCTTACCGCGCTGGAGGTTGCCCTGGCTGCCCAGGGGCACCGGTTCGAGCACGGAGCTGCCGTGGCTGCGGCGGAGGAGGTGTACCAAAGTATTTCGGCCTGATACGTCTCCGTTCGGGCATTTGATGACCAACTGAAAGATCGCCGGGAGTTCCGGCTGATCGCGGACCACAGCCGCCGCCACCGGCCAGTTGACCACTTGGGAGACCATGTCTCCCAGCCTGGTGGTTCGCTCGGTGACGACCAAGGTGTCCGAACCTTACCGACATGAGAACCCCTCCCCTGGTCGTGAGGGAGATCAAGGTCATGCAAGGGAAGAACCCGTTATACTTCAGGAGGACCAAGTGACCCCGGAAACCAGGCGTATCAGAGAAGCCTTGGGCTGCAGGAGCACCTCCTGGTTACAATGCTGAAGCGCGGGCGCTGTCTGACGGTGAACTGGGACACTTACGTATGGGGGCGGGCTGAAGATTGGGAAAGTGACTGCCCTGTTCGCTCTGGGCTATTGGAAAGCAAGGAAGCACTCCGATATGTGAAATCGCGGTTGTTACCCTTTATGTCTGAGAAGAAGTTGGATAGACGGATGGCGTTGATCGGCCACGTAGTGGCCTGTGAAAACCAGTAGGGTCCCAAGTGGTAGCGAAAACTCTTGGGGGGTTGCAAGCCGGTGAGCTAATCAGGGGGAGGGCGTTAATCTAAGGAATTATTACCATAAAAAGGAACACCATCCCTCTCTGGCGAACCTAGCTGCCATATTTAGCCAGGAGGGGTCCGCGATGCGACAACGGCCGCTGGTGATGCTGGCGTTATCCCTGGCGGCCGGCGTGGTTTTGCGGGTGGAGTTGGCGACGGTCGCGGGGCCGGCCGTCGCCTGGCTGGGTGTGGCCCTGGCTGCGGCGGTTGGGGTTACGGCGGCGGTCGCATCGCGGCGGCCTGGCGCGTCCTGGGTTGCCCTGGCCGGACTGGTGACCATGGCCGGCTTCCTTTATGCTGGCGCGCGGCTGGCGGCTGACCGCGGGGACGTCCCGGCGTGGGAAGGCAACACGGTCACCTTGGTGGGGACGGTTGTCCGTCAACCCGACGTGGGCGAAGGCCGAGCGTCGTACATCCTGGCCGTCCGGAGCATCGATGGCCGCCCCGCCCGGGGCAAGGCGCAGTTGGTGCGGTACCGGCGGCCGGGCCATCTCGACCTCGGGGGCTCTAAATCTGGCGAGTCGGGCTTCGACCTGGGCGACGTCCTGCGGGTGCGGGGCCGCCTGGAGCGACCCCGGACGGCGGGCAACCCCGGCGAGTTCGACTACGCGGCCTACCTGGCCCGCCAGGGAGTCTACGCTCGCATGGCCGTCTGGGAACGAGAAGGCGCGCCGGAAGCCGCCAGTGGGGCCACCCCGGAGGTCATCGGCCACGCCTGGACCAATCCCCTGCAACGCGCCGCCCTGCGGACGCGCCGGGCTTTCGAGGGTGTGTTGCGCCGGACCCTCCCCCCGGCCAAGGCGGCGCTGTTGTCGGGGCTGCTCTTCGGCACCCGGGGTGATTTGCCGCCGGAGATCGCGAAGGACTTCCGGGATGCCGGGGTCTATCACATCCTGGCGGTTTCCGGGTCCAACGTGGCCTTCATCGCCCTCCCGACCCTCGGCCTGGCCCGCCGGCTGAGGTTCACCAGGCGCGGCGCGGCCGTGGTTACGGCGCTGGTGGTGGTTTTCTACGTTTACCTGACCGGAGCCTCGCCCTCGGTCGTCCGGGCCGGCGTGATGGCGGTCGTTGCCCTGGGGCCGGGGGTTTTCGGCCGCCGCGGCGATTCCTGCACCTCGCTGGCGGCCGCCGGGATGCTGTTGCTGGTGGCCAACCCGCTGTCGTTGTTTGACGCGGGGTTTCAGCTTTCCTTCGGCGCGACCCTGGGGATCCTGGCCCTGTACCGGCCCATCCGCGAAAGGTTGGGGCGGTTGCCGGCCTGGCTCGCCGCCGGCCTGGCCGTGACGGTGGCCGCCCAATTGGCGGTACTGCCGATTTCGCTGTATTACTTCAACGGTATCTCGTTGGTGTCGCTGGTCGCCAATTTGGCGGTCATCCCCCTGGTGGGTGCCCTCGTCTACCTGGGTACGGCGGCGTGCCTGGCGGGCCTGGTCTGGCTTGGGCCGGCCTGGGTTATCAATCTCGTGTCCTCCTTGCTGCTCGGGATCCTGACCGGATCGATGGCCCTGCTGGCCCGGCTGCCCTACGCTTACCTTTACCTGGCGCCCTTCTCGGCCCTGGCGACCGGCGCGTACTACCTGCTGGTCCTAGGCGCCGTGGGGCCCTGGCGCCCCACCTGGCTGCCGAGCCTGGGTACCCGGCGCGCGGCGGCGCTGGGGGTGCTGTTGGTCGGGGCGGTGCTGGTCTGGAACCGGGCCCTGGGTGACCCGCCGGGGACGCTGACCGTCACCTTCCTGGACGTCGGCCAGGGGGACAGCGTCTTCGTCCAGACGCCGGGGGGCCGGACGGTCCTGATCGACGGGGGAGGCCGGCCGGAGTACTCCCCTGGACCAGGTGCCCAGGACGGCGGTGGGCGGGAGGGCTTCGATCCCGGCGAGCGGGTGGTGGTGCCCTTCCTGCGCCGGGCGGGTGTACGGCGGCTGGATTACGTGGTCCTGACTCATCCCCACGGCGACCACGTCGGGGGACTGGTGGCGGTGTTGGAGAACTTCCCCGTTACCGAGGTGTTGGATTCCGCCCAACCGCGGGAACTACCCGAATACCAGCACTTTCTGGCCCTGGTGCGGGAGCGCGGGGCGGGCTACCGGATCGCCCGCGAGGGCGAGCGCCTGCCGCTGGATGGCCGGCTGGACATGCAGGTGCTGCACCCGGCCCGGGAACTGATGACCGGTACGAGGTCCGACCCCAACAGCAACTCCGTAATCATCCGCCTGGTGTACGGCGAAGTTGGGTTCCTCTTCAGCGGTGACGCCGAGCGGGAGGCCGAGCAGGGGCTCGTCCAACGTTACGGCGGCGGTCTCCGTTCGACCGTTCTGAAGATTCCGCACCACGGCAGCGACTACGGGACGACCGACGCCTTCCTGGAGGCGGTCCGGCCGCGGCTGGCGGTGATCGAGGTGGGGCGAAACAGCTTCGGCCATCCCGGGAGCGAAACCTTGTCACGCCTGGACGCCCACGGCATCAGCACCTGTCGCACCGACCGCGACGGCGCCGTCATCGTCAAGACCGACGGCAGGATCTTGGTCTGGCGGGCGTTTCGCCGCGAGGGCCGCTCGGCTTCCGGCGGAGGAATCGCGCCTGGGCTCGCCGAATAACCAGGAGCCGGACAAAAAGCGGTGGCTATGGCGCGCAGGTGTCGCCGCAAAGGGGGAAGGCGGTTTGTCGCAGGTTCGCTGTGCCATGTGCGGCCGGCTTCATGCGCTGGAGAGCTATCCGGACATCAAGACCAAGGTGGAGGAAGCCCGGCAACGGGAGAAGGAAGGGGAACCGCTGAAGCTGCCGGTCTTCATCTGCGACCGCTGTTCCGGCAAGCTAAAGTATGAAGCGGATAAGGAGCAAAAGGGAACCCGGCCGATCTAACCGGCCGGGTTTCCGTCTGGTCTTTTGGCCACCGCGAACCGCTCAGCCTGACGCCTGGCGCACCGCCGGCAACACCTCGCCCAGGGCCGACAGGAAAGCGGCGTTCTGCTCCGGGGTCCCGATGCTCACCCGGATCCAGCCGGGCATCCCGAGGAGCCCCCCGGGCCGCACGACCACGCCCCGCTCGAGGAGCCGCTGGGACACCTGCCGGTCATCCGCCTGGCATTCGATGGCGATGAAGTTGCCGTAGGCCGGGATGCAGCGCAGTCCGAGTTGGGCGGCCCCCCGGTAAAGCTGCGCCTTTCCCGCCTCGTTCACCTCGCGGCTGCGGCGGACGTGGTCCTCGTCCTCGAGGGCGCCCAGCACCGCCGCCTGGGTGACCGTGCCGACCATGAAGGGCTCCTGCACCCGGTGGAGCAACTCGATCGTCCGGGGCTGCCCGATTCCGTATCCGACCCGCAGCCCGGCCAGGCCGTAAATCTTTGAAAGCGTCCGTAGGACGATAGCGTTGGCCCCCGCCCGCAGGTGCTTGAGGCTGTCGGGGTAGTCCGGGTCCGTGACATACTCGCAGTAGGCCTCGTCCAGGACCACCAGCACGTGCGGCGGCACTCTCGCCATGAAGGCATCGAGTTCGGCCGCGGTGACCATGTTGCCCGTGGGGTTGTTCGGGTTGCACACGATCAGGGCCTTGGTCCGCGGCGAGATTGCCGCCGCCATCGCCTCCAGGTCATGACCATAGTCCGGCCGCACGGGCACGGCCACGGGTTTGGCCCCCATCAGGTGGGCGCAGAAGGCGTAGAGGATGAAGGAGGGATCGGCGAAGACGACCTCGTCCCCCGGCAGGAAGAAGGTTTCGGCGATCATCTTGAGCACGGCGGAGGAGCCGCTGCCGAAGATGAAGCGCTCCGGCTCCAGGCCCAGGCGCCGGCCCAGGGACTGCTTCAACCGGTAGTTGGAGCCGTCCGGGTATAGGTTGGCCTCCCGCATGGCCAAGGCCGCCGCCGCCACCGCCCGGGGCGAAGGCCCCAGGGGGTTTTCGTTGGAGGCCAGCTTAACGATCTCCTCCAGCCCAAGCTCGCGCCGGACCTCGTCGATGGATTTGCCCTGAACGTAGGGGGTAATCTTCAGGATCGTCTCGCGAAAAGACGTCGACACGGCGGAAACCTCCCGGCCCTATTCGGACTCTTTGTCCGAGGGCGGTTTTTCGGCGTACGCCGACTCCAGCAACTCCGACAGGAATAGCACCTTCACCGGCGAATCGCCTCGCCGCAACTGGGTTGCGCAGGACGTGCTGCCGGTTACCACCGCCTCCACTCCCGCCTCGGCCACCGCGGCCAGGCGGCGGTGGCGCAGGGAGTCCGACAGGGCCGGCTGGGTGATCAGGTAGGAGCCGGCACCTCCGCAGCAACCTGCTTCGGGCAACGTGACCAGTTCCAGCCCCGGCACCTGCCGCAGGACCCGTCGCGGCTCGGCGGAGACCCCCAGGTGGTGGCGCAGGTGGCAGGGGTCGTGCCAGGCCGCCTTGAGGGGCAGGGCGCCGGGCCGGTGAAGCTGCAGCCGGTCCAGGAAGACGGTCAGGTCCTGAACCTTGGCCGCGAGGCGCCTGGCGGACTGTTCCTCCGGCAGTCCGGTGAAGAGGCTGGGCAGGTTGGCCAGGTGGGCGCCGCAGGAGGAGTCGTCCGAAATAACGGCGTCTACGTCCAGCTCCGCGAGGACGGCCAGGTTGGACCGGGCCATTCGCCGGGCGGCCTCCAGGTCGCCCGCCGAGTGGGCCGGCAGGCCGCAGCAGTTGACCTTCGGCACCAGGACCTCTACGCCGTTGGCCCGCAGGACCCGGACGGTCGCCCGGGCGGCCTCGGGATACAGCAGATCCCTCGCGCAGCAGAGGAAGTAGGCGACCTTCGGGCCCGGGGCGGCCCCGGCGAGGCCGGGCGATGGTTTCGGCGGGCGCTGGTCGGCCTCGAT
This sequence comes from Bacillota bacterium, assembly GCA_021786825.1. Taxonomy (GTDB): domain Bacteria; phylum Bacillota; class Sulfobacillia; order JAMDAP01; family JAJYMS01; genus JAJYMS01. The sequence continues at coordinate 18,671 of JAJYMS010000128.1, forward strand.
CAGTTCCCGGCCGGTGACGCCCGGAAACTCAGGTCCCACCGTGGCGGCGCGTTCCAGGTCCGGCCAGGGCCGTAATAGGCCCAGGCGCAGGGCCAGGCGGCGCAGGCCCAGCCGGTCCGACAGGTAGGCCAGGCGGGCGAGGGTTCGCAGCAAACGGGGCCGGGGCAGGACGTGACGGTAGAAAAGGCGGACGGCCCAGCCGGCCGGCTGGACCTCCCGGGTGGCCGCCCGGACCCTGGTCATGACGCGGTAGATGTCGATCTGCGGCGGGCAGGTGGCGGTGCACGAACGGCAGAGGAGGCAGGTGTTGACCGCTTCCTGGAAGCCCGGGTCGAGCAGGCCGAGGTCGCCGGACAGCACGTCTTGGACCAGGGAGATGCGGCCGCGGGTGGAATTCCACTCGGTCAGTGAGACCAGGTAGGTGGGGCAGGCGCCCAGGCAGAAACCGCACTTGTTGCAGCGGTCGAGTTCGGACGCCAGCGACTCAAGCAGGTTCATCCTCGGGCCCCCCTGTCTGGAGAGGCCGCGGGCCGCCCGGGGAGTGGGCGCAGGTGGGGGTTCATCAGCCCCCGGGGATCGAGGGCCCGCAGGATCGCGGCGTCCAATCGGTCCTGGGCGCGCGGCGCCCGGGGCGGGAAACCGACCCAGCCGTCTCCCTGCAGCTTGGCCGCGCCGCGCCCTTCCGCCACGACGATGGCATCCGGCCCGGCGGCCGCTCGGAGGTGTTCGATAGCCCCGAGTTCGCCCTCCCAGAAGAAGGTGAAGACCCCGCTGCCCGCCTGGCCGGCGACGGTCCAGTCCTGGCCCCGGAGGGCCTCCGCGGCCGCCTCCAGGAGAGCCGCCCCGTTCCCCACCGGCGCCGAAACCTTCGCGCGCCAGGGCCGTCGGGCCAGTTGTTCCCACCGGGCGGCATATTCCGCCCAGAAACCAGGCTCACCGGCCGACGTCCTCGGGGTTGAACGGGCTGAAGCCCCGAGGGTGGAGCGGGCCATCGCCACGCGGCCGGACAGGGTGGCGGCTCTCCCGGCAAGGCGGACGAAGAGTTGAACCCCTGCTCCCCCCGGGGCCCCCTCCCACAGCAGGTCCACCGCCATGGGCCGGGCCGGTCCGCCCGCAAGCGACGCCGCGGCGGCCATCGCCTCCGCGGCCGTGGCATGATGGGAGCGCACGGTCGCCTCCGCCTCCGGTTGCGGCGAAAGGCGCAGGAACACCCGGGTGATCACGCCAAGGCGGCCCCAGGCCCCCAGGTGCAGCTTGACCAGGTCGTAGCCGGCCACGTTCTTCACGGTCTCTCCCCCCAGGCGGACCACGCGGCCTGCGGGGGTGACCACCTCCAGCCCCAGGACCCAGTCCCGCAGGGTTCCGTGGGCCAGCCGCGGCGAACTGGAGGTCCCCGCCGCCAGGCACCCACCCAGGGTCGCGGCGGGGGCGCCCAGGGCCTCCGCCGGAAGCCAGAGTCCCTCGCCGACCAGGCTGGCCTGGACCTGCGCCAGGGGCGTGCCGGCGCCGAAGACCCCGGTGAGGTTGGCCGGCCGCAGGGAGGGCGCACCGGTGAGGCCGGCGGTCTCGATAAGGAGGTGGCGTGGGGGGAGGGGAGGAAGCCAGGCACTTCTGGTGCCGGCCCCTCGCACTACCACCGGGAGTTCGTCACGGGCGGCCGTCCGCAGCAGGGCCGCCACGTCATCGCTATTTTCGGGCCGTCCCATGCTCATATCCTCAGAACCCACCCTTGGGCGCGGGGACGGCCTTGCCGGGATTCATGCGGCCGTCCGGATCGAGGGCCCGCCGAACGCACCACATCAGGTCCAGTTGGTCCGGACCGTACATGATCTCCATCCCCGCCAGCTTTTCGCTGCCGACCCCGTGCTCCCCGGTGATCGACCCGCCCAGGGCCACGCAGGCGGACTGAATGGCCGCGTCGAGTCGCGCCACGCGGGCCCGCTCTTCCGGATCGCGGCTGTCGTAAGGGACGGTGGGGTGCAGGTTGCCGTCCCCGGCGTGGGCGACCGTGGCCACCCGCAGGTTGTGCTCGACTCCGAGGGCCATCACCCGTTCCAGCATCTCCACCAGCCGGTCGCGCGGCACGGTCACGTCGGTGGTCCAGACGGAGGGACTCAGGCGGGCCAAAGAGCCCCAGGCGGAGCGGCGCCCGGACCACAGGGCCTCCCGCTCCGCTTCATCGCGGGCGTGGCGGATTACCCGGACGCGGTGAGCCCGCAGCACCTCCTCGACCCGTTCCATCTCGATGGGCAGGTCCTCCGCCGCCCCGTCGACGTCGATGACCAGGACGGCCTCCGCGTCCTCGGGGTAGCCCCCGGCGGCCCCGGCGCTGCTGGCGCGCACCGTCGAGATGGTCTCCCGGTCGATGAGTTCCAGGGCGGCGGGGGTCACCCGGGCCGCCACGAGGCCGGCCACCGCCGCGCCGCAAGCGGTGAGGTCATCAAAGCTGGCGAGCAGGGTCATGGTCGCGGCGGGCAGCGGCAGGGCCCGGAGGACTGCCTCGGTGAGGATGCCCAGGGTGCCCTCCGAGCCGGTGAACAGGGCGAGGAGATCGAGGCCGGGAACATCCTCGGCCCGCCCCCCCAGGCGCACGACCTCTCCGTCCGACACCACCACCGTGAGCCCCAGCACGTGGTTGGTGGTGACCCCGTACTTGGCGCAGTGGAGGCCCCCCGCGTTCTCGGCGACGTTCCCGCCGATGGTCGAGACCCGCATGCTGGAGGGGTCCGGGGCGAAGAAGAGGCCATGGGGGGTCAGCGCCTGCTGCAGGGCGAGGTTCGTCGCGCCCGCCTCGACCACCGCCTGCCGGGCGGGGGGATCGACGGACAGGACGCGATTCATCCGCACCAGGTTGATGACCATCCCCCCGTGCAGGGGGGTGGTGCCGCCGGAGAGGTTGGTCCCCGCCCCGCGCGGCACGACGGGCAGCCCATGCCGCCCGGCGAGGCGCACGCACTCGGCCACCTCGGCGGTCGACGAGGGGAAAACCACGACGTCGGGCGGGTGTTTCTCCCCGGTAGCATCGTAGGCGTAAGACCGGAGATCCCGCGAGTTCAGGCGCACCCACTGGTGGCCTAGCAGGGATACGAGTTCCGCGACTGGAACCTGGCTGCGCATAGGTCTGTCCCAAGCCCCTGTTTCAGGATTGACAAGGGTTCGACAGCCCGGAATTGAATACCTTCCATTCGACACGGTTTCAGGGCGACAAAGAAAAACGTAGACGCTCGACCATTGGTTGAATTAAGATGGGGAATACAGTAATGAAGTAAAGTGTCCATGTAGTATGGGCAGACAGGCTGGTTACCCAGCAAAATCAAGGAGGGGTATGTGCATGTTTCGTAGGACTACGATGGTCACCCTGGCCCTGTTGTTAGCGGTGACTCTCCTTGCCGGGTGCGGGGGCAGCGCCTCGGCGCCCGCGTCCAAGAGCGAGCAACCCGCCGCTTCCAAGGAGCCGATCAAGGTCGGCGTCGTCACCTCCCTGACCGGCCCCGCGGCCGCCACCGGGCAACAGGTCGCCGCCGGGGTCAAGTTGGCGGCCCTGGAGTGGAATGCCAAGGGGGGCATCAACGGCCGGCCGATCGAAGTCGACGTTGAAGACGACCAGTACAAGCCCAGCGACGCGCTGAACGCCTACAACAAGCTTTCCGCCCAGAAGCCGGTGGCGGTGTTCCTGCCCACCTTCTCGCAGCTCGTGATGGCCCTGGAGCCCAACGTCAAGGCCGCGGCCATCCCTCACTTCACCTCGGCCACCGGCACGGTCATCACCAAGTCGGGCAACCCCTGGTTCTTCCGCCTGCGGACCAACGACGAGATCATGGGCAAGCTCGCTGTCAACTACGCCCTGCAGGATCTGAAGACCAAGAAGCCCGGGCTCATTTACGCCAATAACGACTACGGCAAGGGCGGGTACGAGGTCATCAAGGGCATGTTGGACAAGGCCGGCGTCGCCCTCGTCGACGCGGAGGCCTTCAACACGACCGACAAGGATGTCAGCGCCCAGTTGCTCAAGCTGAAGAAGGCCGGGGCCGACCTGATCATTTCCTGGTCCACCCCCGCCGACTCGGCCACCATCGCCTTGCAGCAGAAGCAGATCGGCCTAGGAATCCCCTTTTTGGGCAGCCCGGGCTGGGGGACCAAGGAGTTCTTCGACCTGGTGAAGGGCGCGGCTGACGGCAACAGCGTGCTGGTCGACTTCGTCGCCGGCAACGACGAGCGTACTCAGAAGTGGGTCAAGGCGGTGCAGGACAACCTGAAGGCCACTCCGCCCAGCTTCGTGGTCTCCTCCAACTACGACGGGGCCAACATCCTCTTCAACGCCATCGCCAAGGTCGGCACCGCTCCCGACAAGCTGCGAGGGGCCCTCCTGGGCACTCAGAACTACGCCGGCATCACCGGCACCTACAGCTTCGACCCGGCGGGCAACGGCCTGCACCAAGGGGTTATCGCCAAGATCGAAAACAACAACCTGAAGGTCGTTAAGATCGTCAAGGAGTAAAAACCCGCAAGCGGCGTGGCAGCGGATGGTGCCCCGGCCCTGCCGGGCGGCGCCGCCACCCGCTGCCGCAGCCCTGTCGGGAGGGCAGCTATGGACAACTTCTTGCTGCAACTGATCATCGCCGGCCTGGCGATGGGCTCTATCTATGCCCTGGTGGCACTCGGGTTCGTGCTGCTGGTCAACGCCGTGAACGTCATCAACTTTGCCCAGGGCGAGTTCGTCATGCTGGGGGCTTTCCTGGCCTTCACCTTCGGGGCGGTCCTGCGGCTACCCTACTGGGCTACCGCCGTTCTGACCGTCGCGGCCGGCGCGCTGATCGGCGTCCTTTTTGAACGGTTGGCCTATCACCCCCTGCGGGGGCGCGACCCCAGCATCATCCTGGTGAGTACCCTGGCGGCTTCGGTGTTCCTGCGCAACCTGGCGATGAACATCTGGGGGCCGGTACCGTTCTCCTTCACCGAACCCTTCGGGCCGGTGTTATGGAAGGTGAGGGGCATCACCCTCGTGCCCCAGCACTTTCTGATCCTCGCCGCCACGGGAGTGCTGGTGGCCGCCCTGTATTGGTTCTTGTTTCACACCCGGCTTGGCAAGATGATGCGCGCCGCCTCCCAGGACCGCTTCGCCGCCCAGACCATCGGGATTCGCGTGGGATCCATCGGCGTCGTCACCTTCATGATCGCGGCTGCCTTTGGGGCGGCGGCCGGCCTGCTGGTGGCTCCGGTCTTCTTCGTCTCCGTCGACATGGGGTTCTCGGTCGGGCTGAAGGCCTTCATCGCCACCATCATCGGCGGCTGGGGTTCGGTGCCCGGGGCGGTAGCGGGAGGCCTGATCCTTGGGTTGGTGGAAGTGCTTGCCACCGCCTATGGCTCCTCGGAGTACAAGGACGTGGTTGCCTTCGCCGTGCTGATCCTGTTTCTGATCGCCCTGCCCCGGGGCGTCTTCGGCGAGAAGGTCGCCGAGAAGGCCTAGACGAGGAGGGTGGCTATGCGGCTCAAGTCCTGGATCCCTTCGTCGGCGGCGCTGGCGGTGGCCGCCGCGCTGCCGGCGGTGGTCTCGGGAAGGTACGGGATCCAGCTTCTCAACATGGCCTTGATCTACTCGCTGCTGACCCTGGGCTTCTTCGTCATTTTCGGCCTGACCGGCATCTTTGCCATCAGCCAGGTGGCGTTTTGGGCGATGGGAGCCTACACCGCGGCGATCCTCATGGTCACCCACCACTGGTCCTTCTGGAGCGGGCTGCTGGCGGCCATCGCGGTAACCACCTTCGCCGGCGTGCTTCTTGGCCTGCCCACCCTCAAGCTGCGCACCCACTACCTGACCATGGCGACCATCGGTTTCGCCGAGGCGGTGCGGCTGCTGGCGGTGAACCTGGACAAGCTGACCGGGGGG
>JAJYMS010000135.1 GCA_021786825.1 Bacillota bacterium
CCCCGGTCACCGGACCCTCAAGCGGGTTCCCGGTGGCGGTCATCCCCCTGGCGGTTATCTTCCTAGGGTCGGCCATCTACTTCGGCTACCGCATCGCCCGGGGCAAGAGCTTGTTCTAGCGCCGGCAGCCCGACCCGCTGACCTCGACAGCCGAACCCAGGTCTCCCCTGGGTTCTTTCCTTTCCCGGGGGCTGATGCACTTGACGGCGCTCTTCAGCATGATCGGAAACGACCCCGGCCGGTGGGTGCTCGACTTCGCCTTCCCGGCCGTGTTCATCGCCCTGCTCGTGCCCCAGGTGAAGGGAAAGGCCGGGCTTGTGGCCCCGGCGCTGCGGCGGGCGGATTATCGAGGCCGGCGTAAGCCCGCCATCGACTGGGCGAGTGAGGCGGCCCGGCATGGTTTGCTGAAAGAATTGGTGGCGGACGCAGCCACCCTGGTCACCTGGGGACAGCAGGCCGGCCAGCCGGTGAGCCTGCGGCAAGCGGCGGAAGTCGTCCAGCCAAAGTTTGACGGCTACAAAGCCCATGTCACGGCTCAGCGAGGCGGGGACGGCAAGCCGCGGCTGGTGACAGGCCTTACCGTAACACCCGGCAACACCCCCGACGGGGACGGGGCGGTGGCGGCGCTGGCGGAGCGCGAGGCGCTCACCGGATATTTGCCCGAGGAGCTGATGGGTGGCACGGCCTACGGCGGCATCCGCCAGGCGGCGCCACCCTGGCAGCAGCACTACCGGCGACGGAGCGAGATCGAGCATGTCATCCGCGGGCTCACTCGACTCCGGGATCGGGCGACGCATTCCTACGGCAACCGGAAAACCAAGATGCAGCTGATCTGGCAGGCTATCGGCTACAACATTCACGAGTTAGCGCGCTTCCCGATTCTAAGGCCGGAGCCTGTCTAAAGCCGATGCACTCCACCGAAAGGGGCCTAAACTTGACGAGTCATTGCCCGAACGGGAGGCTCCGAGGACGGCCTTGGAGGGGCAGGCTGCTGACGGCCAAGCAAAAACCCATGGCGGAGGCGCCGGATCGTCCAAGAACAGGCTCCAGCAGCACCTTTCATACTGGTTTTCACCAGTTCCCTAGTGTCGCGTCTCCTAAATGGACTTGGATCAGGTGCCAATGGGTGGTATTGTTAGGAGCAGACTGGCTGCAGGACCTGCCGCGTTCGGGGCGGCGAAAGAGGATTGGCTCTGAGGAGGTCGCCAAAGTGGTGGCGGCGACACTGGAGCCGCCTACTGACGGGACGACCCACTGGAGCACCCGTCGCGTTACCCGCGCCACTGCCACCAGGAAGTGCTCAAGTTATTACGTCACCTCAACAAAGAGTTCCCGAAGCCCAGGTTAAGGAATGGCTGGTTAAGCAGCCCCGATTTCACTTTCACTTCGCGCCGACAAGTACCTCCTGGCTCAACCAAATTGGGACGTAGTTTGGCGTGCTCAGCAACCAGCGGATCCGACGGGGTAGCTTAAATAGCGTTGCGGAACTGGTAGAGGCCATCCGCGATTTGATTGAGACCTATAATGAAAGAGCCAAGCCGTTCGAGTGGACAAAGACCCCCGCTGAGATACTCACAAGAGCACAGCTCACTTCTTGAGACGCGACAAGTGCCAGCCAGGGTGATGAAACAGCGGCTGGCGAGTTGGCACACTTCCATCGGACAGGCCGATCAGTGAGCTTTGGTCGGGCCCAACAATCGGCGGAGGAAGAGGTGCTGGAAACGGCGCGGCGGGAACTGGGATGGAAACCGAGGCACGCCACCCTGGAGGAGATTATTCACACGGCGTGGACATGGCACCGGGTGCATCCCGCCGGGTACGCCGATTGATTGCGGGGAGCCGGACCCGGGCCGCAGACGAGGAGGCCGCCGATGAAAGTTCGCAAGGCCGTGATTCCCGCCGCCGGCCTGGGCACCCGGTTCCTTCCGGCCACCAAGGCCCAGCCCAAGGAGATGGTCCCGCTGGTGGACACCCCCATCATCCAACTGGAACCCCGGGGCCTGGGGCACGCGATTCTGCAGGTCCGCCAGCACGTGGGGAACGAGCCCTTCGCGGTGTTGCTGGGTGACGAGGTCTTCGTGGGCGAGCCACCGGGCCTGGGGGAATTGATTGAGATTCACGAGCGGGTGGGGGGGACGATTATCGCCACGCGCGAGGTGGCCGCGGCGGAGGAGGCGCCTTCGCGCCTGGCCATCGTCGGCCGATACATCATCGATCCGGCGGTGTTCGATATCCTGGCGCACCTGCAGCGGGAGGTAGCCAGTACCGGACAGGGTGCGGCTGCGCCCCGACGACGTTCCACCCCGCCGCAGGCATGACGCGACGAGGGCTGCTCACCGCCGCCGGGATCATCGCCATCGCCTCCATCGCCAGCAAGGGACTGGGATTCGTCCGCGAGGCCACCCTGGCCGACCGGTTCGGGGCCAGCTTCGCAACTGACGCCTACCTGGCGGCCTTGATCGTGCCGTCCGTGCTCTTTTCCGTGGTGGTGGGCGCGGTCGGCACCACCTTCATCCCCGTCTACACCGAACGGGCGCGGCAGGACCGCCAACAGGCCCTGCGGATGACCAACAGCCTGTTGAACCTGTCGCTGCTGATGTCGCTGGTGCTGGGGGTGGTGGGCTACGCGTTCACTCCGGCACTGGTCCACCTGTTCGTCCCGGGCTTCTCGGGACCCGTCCTGGCCGTGACGGTACAGCTCACGCGGCTGATGCTGCCGCTGATGCTGCTCACGGCCGCCAGTACCCTGATCACCAGCTTCCTGCAGGCCAACCAGCACTTTGCGGCGCCCGCGTTGGCCGGTCCGGCCCAGAATCTCATCATCATCGCCGCCATCCTCCTGCTCAGCCACAGATTCGGCATCGCGGGGGTGGCCGTGGGCACGGTGCTTGCGGCCGCCGCGCAGATTCTGGTCCAGTGGGCGCCCCTGGGGCGCCTGGGCTTCCAATACCAGGCCGTCATCGCGCTGGACGACGAGGCGCTTCGCCGCGTTGGCCGTCTCGCCGTCCCGGTGCTGCTGGCCGGAGCGGTCGGGCAGTTGGGGACCGTGGTCGACCGGATGCTGGCCTCCCGGCTGGTGGAGGGCAGCATCTCGGCGCTGAACTACGCCAACAAGCTTTTTGCCTTCCCTCTGGGAATCTTCGTCACGGCGTTGACGACGGTGCTGTACCCCACCCTTTCCGCGCACGCCGCGCGGCGGGACGGGGCGGCCGTCCTGGGCGTGTTTCGCCGCGGGTTCAACATCATTTCCCTGATGGTCATGCCGATGATGACCGGGCTGATCGTGCTGGCCGGCCCGGTGGTGCGGGCGGTCTACCAGCGGGGCGCCTTTGACGCCAACGCCACTCGCCTGACCAGTTTCGCCGTCATCTTCTTCAGCGTGGGGATGCTGGCCAGCGCGGCACGGGACCTGCTTTCGCGAGTCTTCTTCGCCCAGCAGGACACCACGACGCCGATGCTCATCGGCGTCATTTCGGTGGCCCTGAACATCTTGCTGAACTTCGCCCTGATCGGGCCCCTGGCGCAGGGGGGGTTGGCCCTGTCGTTGTCGCTGACGGCGGCCTTCGGCGCGGGGGCCATGCTGGTGGCGCTGCGGCGCAAGCTGGGGCCCCTGGGCGGCCGCGAGATGGCGGTCACCCTGCTGAAGGCGGCGCTGGCTTCGGCGGTGATGGCGGTGGCGGCTCTTCTTGCCCAGTCGCTGGCCAGCCGGTGGTTCCCGGGGGCCGGGGCGCTGCGGGCGGCCACGCGCCTTGGTAGCGTGATCGCGCTGGGCGGCGTGGTCTACCTGGGTGTGCTGTGGCCCCTGCGGGTGCCGGAACTCGAGGAGGCGGTGCGATTGGTGGCACGACTGGCCACGCGCGCGGTGGCGTCCGCGTGGCGGCGGCTTTCTTTAACCTTCAGGCATTGACTGAGAATTCAGGTGTAAAGCATGCTGCAGGCGCTGCTTGACTCCATCCCGGTGGCGCTGGGGATCGCCACCTACGGAGTGGTCTTCGGGGCCCTCGCCCGCCAGGCGGGGCTCACCCTCCTGGATTCCCTGGGGATGTCGGCCCTGGTCTTTTCCGGGTCGGCCCAATTCGTCGCCCTCCCGCTGCTGCGGGCGGGCGTGGGGCCGGCCGAACTGTTCGTGACGGCCTTACTCGTCAGCCTGCGCCACCTGGTCATGGGCCTTTCGCTGGGACCCCGGGTGCGGGGCTTGGCCTTCGGGCACCGCTTGGTTCTGGCCTTCGGCCTGAACGACGAGGCCTACGGGCTCACCACCTGGCACGCGTCCCGCCACGGCTTTAACCCTGCCTACATGCGCGGCGCCGGGTTGGCCACTTTCCTCGCGTGGACGACCGGAACCGCCGCCGGTGCCGCGTTCGGCGCGATCCTGCCCGATCCCGCCCGGTGGGGGCTTGACTTCGCCTTCACGGCCGTGTTCATCGCCCTGCTCGTGCCCCAGGTGAAGGGAAAGGCAGGGCTGGCAGCGGCGGTGGCGGGTGGCCTGACCGCGGTCCTGTCCGCCCCGCTGCTGGGAGGCGGGGGACAGGTCCTGGCCGGCGCGCTGGCCGCCGCGGCCGTAGGAGGAATTCTTGACCGTGAACCGTGACCTCTGGCCGGCCATTCTGGCGATGGCGGTGGCCACCTACCTCAGCCGCTCCCTTACCCTGGCCCTGTTCCCCGGGCTTCCCCTCCCCGGCCCGTTGCTGCGGGGCCTGCGCTACGTCCCGGCGGGAATCCTGGCTGCCCTGGTCGCGCCGGCGCTGCTCACCCCCGGTGGGCACCTCGCCCTGCCGTGGGAGAACCCGGACCTGCTGGCCGGCGTCGTGGCCGGGGTGGCGGCGATCCGCACCCGCAACTCGCTGCTGACCATGCTCTCCGGGGTCGGCGCCGCTCTATTGTTCAGGCGTCTGCTTCCGTTCTAGGGGTGGTACCTCTCTCGCCTTCGGCAGTAGGTGGGCGGCACGCCACCCTACTCACTTCCTTCCTGCAGTCTCGGGATGGCAGCCTGGTGCACCCCCTCCGCACTCGGCAGTTTGTAGTTGGCGGGGTTCGGTGTTATACTTTACGTGCCAGTTGTTATACTTATCAGCCGGGTATAACTACCGAAGGTGGTGTTGTGGAAATGCAGATTTCCGAAGTAGGACGTCGCAAGGTGTCTGAGAAAGGCTGGGTCGTCATTCCACGCGAGTTACGTCAAAGGTATGGCCTTGAGAGAGGCACCCCCGTTCGCTTTGTGGATTACGGCGGGGTGCTGAGCATTGTTCCGATTCCCGAGGACCCAATTAAGTTTGGTCAAGGGCTCTTTAGAGGAGCCAAACTTACCGAGCGCCTTCTTGAAGAACGCAAGGAAGACAAGAAACGGGAGGGCGATCGGTGAGAGCCGAGCAATATGTTCTGGACAGTTGGGCAATCCTGGCCTGGATGGAAAATGGACCCTGCCGGACGATGGTCTCAGATCTCTTGGCGCAGGCAGCGCGAGACGAGATTGTTATCTGGATGACAGTCATCAATATCGGCGAAGTTCTTTACGTCATCGAACGCGAGAAATCGCTCGCCGACGCCCAGAAAGCGCTCTCTGTAGTAGATAGTCTTCCAGTCAAGCAAGCAGAAGCCTGCCGCGCGTTGACGCTGCGGGCTGCCCATTACAAAGCAAGCCATCGCATGTCTTACGCGGACTGTTTCACCCTCGCTCTGGCCGTTGAGCTTAAAGCCACCCTGGTGACTGGAAATCCCGAACTCCGCGGCCAGCAAGAGGCTCAGGTGCTCTGGATTGGGCTCAATGAATAGCCTGTGCCGGCCTGAGGGTGCGGTTATACGGCGGTTCACTAAAGAGGCGACCCATGGACCCTGGCCTCTTTGGGTTCCTGCTGACCGGCTCCCTCTTCGTTGTGACCGTCATGCGCTTCCCGACATGGTACCCCTGGGATGGAAGGAAACCCCCGCCAGTCCGTCGAAGTGGCTAACGTGTACAAGCCTGTGCACAAGGAGGGTCAAGATGATCAAGGACGAGCGGCCGGCGCCCTACGACCCGGGTCCCGGCGGCGCTCCGGACGCTTTCGTGGAGCGGGCGTTTTCGGACTACGCCCGGTACGTCAACGATTCGATGGTGCGCCTGTGGCGCTTCACCGGCTTCAACACCCTGGAGTGGACCGCGCGGGGGGCGACCATCACCGACATCCACGGCCAGGAGTACCTGGACTGCGGCGGCTACGGCGTCTTCGTCCACGGTCACAACCACCCCCGGGTGGTCCGGGCGGTGCGGGACCAGCTCGACCGCATGGCCCTTTCGGGACGCACCCTGCCCCACGCGGCGCCGGCGGAACTGGGCCGTCGGCTGGCCGGGGTGACCCCCGGCGACCTGCAGTACACCTTCTTCTGCAACAGCGGCGCGGAGGCGGTGGAGGGGTCCCTGAAGCTGGCCCGCGGCTTCACCGGCCGGCCGGGGTTCGTGGCCACGGAGGGGGCCTTCCACGGCAAGACCTTCGGGGCGCTTTCGGTCAGCGGTCGGGAGCTGTTCCGCAAGCCCTTTTACCCGCTCCTGCCGGAGGTCACCCACGTCCCCTACGGCGACGTGGAGGCGATGCGGCAGGCGGTGAACGAGACCACCGCGGCGGTGATCGTCGAGCCGATCCAGGGAGAAAACGGGGTGATCGTCCCGCCCGACGGCTACCTGACCGCCCTCCGGCGGATTTGCGACGCGGCCGGCGCCCTGCTGATCCTGGACGAGGTGCAGACGGGGATCGGCCGCACCGGCAAGATGTTCGCCTGCCAGTACGAGGACGCGGTGCCGGACATCATTGCCATGGCCAAGGCGCTCGGCGGAGGCGTGATGCCGATTGGCGCGTTCAGCGCCAAGCCCAAGATCTTCAGCCTCTTCGACGAGAACCCGTACATCCACTCCTCGACCTTCGGCGGCAACCCCCTGGCGTGCGCCGCGGGGATCGCCGCGCTGGAGGTGATCGAGGAGGAGGGGCTGCTGGAACAGGCCCGGGAGAAGGGACGCTACCTGCTGGAGGGCCTGCGGCAGGTTCAGCGGCAGTACCCCGGGGTGATCAGGGAGGTCCGCGGCCGGGGCCTTTTGATTGGCCTGGAGCTGGCCACGGAGGGTGTCACCGGGATGATGATCAGCGAGTTGATGAACCACCACGTGATCATCATCCATTCGCTCAACAACCCCAAGGTGATTCGCGTCTCGCCGCCGGCGGTGATCACCACCGCGCAACTGGACGCCGTGCTGGCGGCGGTCGGCGCCGGCGCCGGTCAGGCCGCCGCGGTGATCGATGAACTGGTGTAGTCGCGGCCGAGGCCCATCAAGGAGGTAGCCGTTCATGCCGTACGTCGAAGCTTCCACGGTGATCAAGGGCACACCGCAGGCGGTCTACGCCCTGGCCAAGGACATGGAGTCCTACCCGCAGTTCATGGAGGACCTGGTGAGCCTGAAAGTGCTCGAGCGCGAGGGCAACCAGACGGTGACCGCCTGGGCCGGGCGCCTGCAGGGCAAGGTCTTGAAATGGACGGAGCGCGACACCTTTTACGACGACGTGCCCCGCATCAACTACCGGCAGTTGTCAGGCGACCTGAAGAAGTTCGAGGGCGACTGGCGCTTTGAATCCGCCGGCGAGGGCTGCAAGGTTACCCTCACGGTGGACTTCGAACTGGGCATCCCCATGTTCGCGGCGATGTTCAACCCGCTGGCCAAGATCGTGGTGAAGAAGAACTGCGAGAGCATGCTCCAGGGGCTGAAACGCAGAATTGAGGGAGGGGTCTGATGCCGCGAGGCGATAAGCTGCTGGCCTTCTCCGAAGCAGGGCTTCGGCGCTACGGGATGCTGGCCGGCGAACAGGTCGAGGTGATCTCGGGTGGGCCCTTTGACCGCCCAACCCCCACCGGCGAGGTGCGCCGGCTCTCCGAGCTGAAGCTGCTCGCCCCGGTGCAGCCGTCCAAGGCGGTCTGCGTGGGCCTCAACTACCGCGACCACGCCGCCGAAATGAAGGCGGACCTGCCCGGGTCGCCGCTGCTCTTCCTGAAGCCATCCACGGCGGTGATCGGCCCCGACGAGGAGATCGTCTATCCCCCGTCCAGTCAGCAGGTGGACTACGAATCGGAGCTGGCGGTCGTCATCGGCAAGCCCTGCCGCGCGGTCAGCGAGGCGGACGTGCCCGGGTACATCCTGGGGCTGACCTGCGCCAACGACGTCACCGCCCGCGACCTGCAGCGCTCGGACGGGCAGTGGACGCGCGCCAAGTCCTTTGACACCTTCCTCCCGCTGGGACCATACATTGCTACCGGCCTGGAGGGTGACGACCTGGCCATCACCGGGCGTTTGAACGGGCGCGTGGTGCAGTCGTCTCGAACCTCGCGGATGATCTTCGGGATCCCGCGGCTGATTTCGTTCATTTCCCAGGTCATGACCTTGCTGCCGGGCGACGTTATTCTCACCGGGACGCCGCCAGGCGTCGGGCCGATGCGGCCGGGTGACGTAATCGAGGTCGAAATCGAGGGGATCGGCCTGCTGCGCAACCGGCTGAAAGCTTGAAATGACGCGGAAAACTGGTTCTTGACAACCCTCTCCATTTTGTTATACTAGCTTCGATTGTTACAAAACTGTGAGGTCCACGGCCACAATCAAAAGGGGGTTGATAATGAAATGAACGCTTTGGGCCGTCATGTGCTCGCCGAGGTCCACGGTTGTAACCGGAACGTCCTTGACGATCTCAAGCAGGTCGAGCACATCATGGTAAGCGCGGCTCTGGCAGCCGGAGCGGAGATTCGGGAAGTAGCGTTTCACAAGTTCAGTCCCCAGGGAGTCAGTGGGGTCGTGGTGATCTCGGAGTCGCACCTGGCGATTCATACCTGGCCCGAACTGGGGTACGCCGCTGTAGACGTGTTCACTTGCGGTGAGGATGTCGACCCGTGGCGGGCGTGCAACTATATCTGTGAGCAATTCGGGGCCCAGCGCGTCGAGGCGATCGAGCAGATGCGGGGCGTGATGGATTCCTCGGATTCGGAGGATTCCCGGCTCAAGGCAGTCGTTCCGTAAGGCCCGGCGGTTGGGTACCAAGAAGGAGGATTGTTGGCCTTCTACAGCAAGGCGAATAGGCCGCGTGGCGGCTAGGCCCAGCGGGTGGTGAAGGGACCGCTGGGCTTTGTTGTTGCGCTCGGACCCGGCGGTTCGGTACAATGATGAAGGATCTTGCACAGGAGGCAAAGGCATGGAAAGAACTTTCGTAATGGTAAAACCCGACGGCGTGCAGCGGGGACTGGTGGGGGAGGTCGTCGGCCGCCTGGAGCGGCGGGGCCTTCGGCTGGTGGCTCTCAAGCTGATGCGGATCACCCCGGACCTGGCCGCCCGGCACTACGCCGAGCACCAGGGCAAGCCCTTCTATCCCGGGTTGATCGACTTCATCACCTCCGGCCCGGTGGTGGCGATGGTCTGGGAGGGCCCCCGGGCGGTCTCGGTGATCCGCTCCAGCATGGGCTCCACCGACAGCGCCGCGGCCAACCCCGGCACGATCCGCGGCGACCTGGGAGTGGACAAGGGCTATAACCTGGTCCACGGCAGCGACTCCCTGGAGTCGTCCCAGCGCGAGATCGCCCTCTTCTTCAAGCCCGACGAGATTCTGTCCTACGAACGGGCGGTGGATCGCTGGGTCGCTCCCAGCTAGGGCCGGCCATGGACATTGCCATCATCGGCGGGAGCGGGGTTTACGACCCCAAGATGCTGGACGACCTCCGGACGGAGGTGGTGGGCACCCCTTATGGCGACGTGGAGCTGGTAGCCGGGCGCTTCGGAGGCCGGGAGGTGGGGTTCCTGGCCCGCCACGGGGTCGGCCACGCCGTGCCGCCGCACCGCGTCAACTACCGCGCCAACATCTGGGCCCTGAAGTCCCGTGGCGTGCGGCGGATCATCGCCACGGCGGCGGTCGGCTCCTGCAATCCCAAGATGGTCCCCGGCGACTTCGTACTCGTCTCCGACTTCATCGACTTCACCCGGCAGCGCCCCTGCACCTTCTTCGAGGGCGGGCCGCAGGGCGTGGTCCACACCGACTTCACCGAACCGTACTGCCCCGTGATCCGGCGGGTGCTGGTCCAGGCCGCGGGGGAACTGGGCATCCCGCGCCACGACGGCGGCGTCTACGTTTGCACCGAGGGGCCGCGGTTCGAAACCCCGGCGGAGATCCGCATGTTCGCCCGGCTGGGGGGCGACCTGGTGGGGATGACCAACGTCCCCGAGGTCGTTCTGGCCCACGAGGTGGGGATCTGTTACGGGTTGGTGGCGATGGTCACCAACGCCGCCGCCGGCATCGCCGCCAGCCACCTGAGCCACGCCGAGGTGCTGGAGATCATGGCCCAAAACGGCGAAAACCTGCGCCGCCTGGCGATGCGGGCGCTGGAGCTGATGCCCGCGCCGCCGGCCGGGCTGGCGGTCGAGCCGCCGGCGGAGCCGGCCGCGGCAGCGCCGCCGGCCTGCCGTTGCGGCCCCGGGACGCCACCGCCGAAACACTTTGCGTGAGGAGGGTCAGCCGATGGCGGATTCCGTGATTCGCGATCCCGGCCTGGCGCCCGAGGGGCGGCTCAAGATCGGCTGGGTCGCCCAGCACATGCCGGTGCTGAATGAAATCAGGAAGCATTTCGAGGCCCAGCGGCCCCTCGAGGGCCGGCGGATCGCCATCTGCCTGCACCTGGAGGCCAAGACGGCCTACCTGGCGCAGACCCTGGCCGCCGGGGGCGCTTCCGTGGCCATCGCGGGGTCCAACCCGCTCTCCACCCAGGACGACGTGGCCGCGGCCCTGGCCGAGTCGAGGGTGCGGGTTTTCGCCTGGTACGGCGCGACGGAGGAGGAGTACCAGGGCTTCATCGACCGGCTGATCGACACCCGCCCGCACCTGCTGCTGGACGACGGAGGGGACCTCGTCCACCGGCTGCACACGGGCCGCCGCGAGGCGCTGCCGGACGTCATCGGCGGTTCGGAGGAAACGACCACCGGGCTGACCCGGCTGAGGGCCATGGAGGCGGAGGGCCGGCTGGAGTTTCCGATGGTCGCCGTCAACGACGCCTACATGAAGCACCTGTTCGACAACCGCTACGGCACCGGCCAGTCGGCCTGGGACGGGATCATGCGCAATACCAACCTGCTGGTCGCCGGCAAGACGGCGGTGGTGGCCGGTTACGGCTGGTGCGGCAAGGGCGTGGCGATGCGCGCCGCGGGGCTCGGGGCGCGGGTCATCATCTGCGAGGTGAACCCCGTCGCCGCCAACGAGGCCCTGATGGACGGCTTCATGGTGCTGCCCATGCGCGAGGCGGCCCGGCACGGCGACTTCTTCGTGACGGTCACGGGCTGCCGGGACGTGATCCGGGCCGAACACCTACAGGTGATGAAGGCCGGGGCGGTGCTGGCCAACGCCGGCCACTTCGACGTAGAGGTCTCCAAACCCGACCTGGAGCGCCTGGCGCGTTCCCGCCGCCGGGTGCGCAAGAACGTCGAGGAGTACGAGTTCGAAGACGGACGCCGGGTCTATCTCTTGGCCGAAGGGCGGCTCGTCAACCTGGCCGGGGCCGACGGGCACCCGGCGGAGATCATGGACCTCAGCTTCGCCGTCCAGGCCCTGACCCTGGAGTACCTGGCCCGGGAGGGCTCCCGGCTGGGCAAGCAGGTGGTGCCGGTGACCCGCGAGATCGACGAGAGGGTTGCCTCGCTGCGGCTGGCGGCCCTGGGGGTGGCGATCGACGACCTGCGGCCCGAGCAAACGCGCTACCTGAAAAGCACCGAGGGCGCCTGACCGGGCGCCCTCACTCTTTTTGCGGGATCACCAGCACCTTGCCGGGAGCGATTTGGGCCGGGCTCTGGAGCCCGTTGGCGCGGAGCAGGGCTTCTACCGTGGTGTGATAGCGGCGGGCGATCCGCCAGACCTGCTCCCCCTGCCGGACCACGTGGCTGCGGCCGCCGTGGGGAGGGAGCATGACCGTGGGAATGAAGACGTCCACGAAACCATCCCGGCTACCGGCGACGATCTCCTTGTCACCCACCTCCGCCCAGGCCAGCCCGCCCAGGTAGATGCGGCCGATCTCCTCCAGCCCCGCCGCGCCCCCCAGGACCTTGAAGATGTAGATTGTCTGCGCCCCCGAAGCCGCCGCCACCAGTTCGTCGCGGCCGTCGCCGTCCAGGTCGCCGGCGGTGAGTTGGCGGAAGTAGGCGTTGGGGTAAAGCAGCGACTCGTAGACGAGGCCGACCGCCGGCGGCGGTTGCGCCTGTGCCTGAGTTTGCGGCTGCGCCTGCCCGCCGCCCGCCGGCCCGGGGGGGCAGTGAAACACGACCAGCCGCTCGCGGGTCCCGACGATCACCTCCAGGCAGCCGTCCCCGTCCAGGTCGCCCACGGTCAGGGAAAGGATCTCCTGCGGCAAGACTTCGGAGTGCACGAGGACGTAGGTCCCCAGGCGCCAGTCGTAGATCTTGAGTTCCTTGCCGGCTGCCGCCAGGACCTCGCTCTCGCCGTCGCCGTCCAGGTCGCCCGAGGTTACCGTAACCAGGCGTCCCAGGTTTCCACTGCGCCATCGCCGGACCGGTTCGTTTGGCGAGGGTGGACTCCTTTTGGGCAAGAACGCTGCACCCCCCACGGCCGACGTGTTCAGCACATCATATGCTGACGCGGCCCGGGGGGCGACATAAGCGTGAGCGCCTTAATCGGCGCCCATTTCACTGAAGATGTCGTAGACGGCGCGGCGCTCGTCGATGACCTCCATGAACTGGTCGACGAGTTCGGGGTCGAACTGGCTGCCCCGGCCCTTCACCAGCTCGGCCTTGGCCCGGTCGGGGGTCAGGGCCTGGCGGTAGGGACGGTGGGTCCGCATCGCGTCGTACGCGTCGGCAATGGCCAGGATCCGGGCTCCCAGGGGGATGACGTCCCCCGACAGGCCCCGGGGGTATCCGGCGCCGTCGAAGCGCTCCTGATGATAGAGGACCATGTCGGCGACATCGGCGAGCCCGGCGGCCCGTCTGATGATCCGGTGGCCGACCTCCGGGTGGTCCTGGCAGGCCCGGTACTCCTCCAGCGTCAGCGGCCCGGCCTTGCGCAGGATCTCGTCGGCCAGCCCCACCTTGCCGACGTCGTGCAGAAAACCGGCCCAGCGGACGCGCTCCACCCCCTGGGGGTCGAAGCCCAGCCGCTGCGCCAGAGCCGACGCCCACCGCGACACACCCTCGCAGTGGCGCAAGGTGTAACGGTCCTTGGCCTCGATCACCGCCGTCAGCAACTGCAGCACGTCCTGATTGGTCTGCTGGAGGCCGGAGACGGCTTCGTCGACCACCTCGTCGCGGTCGACCTCCGCCCGGCGCCAGGCCCAGAGCAGGCCCACCGCCAGGGCGTAGAGGGGGAGCCGGATCATCAATCCCACCACGGCCGTCCAGGCCGAACCCTCCGTTAAGGTCAAAGCCAGATCGGCCGAGGTCAGAAAAGCCACCGCGACGGTCGCCGCCCACGGGAACGGGGTGCGCGTCTCACCCCGATCATGCTGTCGCAAGGTCATCACCGAGCCTAGTGGTATTTAAGGGAGTGATTTCCACGGCGCGGAGACAATTTCCTTCCTGCTCCGACATCTTTTTACCTATTTCGTCAAGGAACCACTCTTTGCCAGCGGCCATAGAATGGGAGTGCTTTAGCCGAGCGCTTTGAGGGAGGTGGTTCTTTGCCCACTTACACCGTGCAACCGGGCGATACGCTCTGGCTGATCGCCGGCCGGCTCGGCACCACCGTGAACGCCATCGCCCGGGCCAACAACATAGCCGACCCTGACCTCATCACCGTGGGGCAGGTGCTGGAGATCCCCGAGGTCACCCCGCCGGCCGGGCAGGTCTACACCGTGCGGCCGGGAGACACCGTCTGGCTGATCGCCACCCGGTTCGGGGTGACGCCGCAAGCCATCATCTCCGCCAACCGGCTGACCAGGCCGGACTTGATCCAGCCCGGCCAGCAACTGGTGATCCCGGTTCCGTCCGTCCCGCCGGGGGGACAGGTCTACATCGTGCGGCCGGGTGACTCGGTGTGGACCATCGCCCGCCGCTTCGGGGTGACGCCGCAGGCGGTCATCTCGGCCAACCGGTTGGCCAGCCCGAACCTGATCTACCCTGGCCAGCGCCTGGTGATTCCCGCCCCGGCGCCGCCTCCCGTCCCGCCTCCCGTCCCGCCCAAACCGGCGGCGCGGGTGATGGGGTACTACGTCGGCTTCGACCCGACCGGCACGGCCCACGAGATGTTCGTCCGGCACCGCGACCAGATCACCGAGCTGGCCCTTTTCCAGTACCGCGTGAGGTCCGACCTCACCATCGACGGTCCGGCGACCCCCCCGGTCCTGAGTGAGGCTCACGCCGCGGGGGTCAAGGTGCTGCCGGTCATCACCAACTGGAACGCGGAGCAGGTCCGTTTCGACCAGGCGTTGGCCCACACCATCCTGAACGACGCCACCCAGCGGGCGACCCTGGCGGACAACATCGTCAAACTGGTGCAGGGCAGCGGGTTCGACGGCATCCACCTGGATTTTGAGGACGTGCCGTTCGGAGACCGTCAGGTCTACACCACCTTCGCCCGGGAGCTCGCGCAGCGGCTGAAATCCCTGGGGAAGATTCTCTCCATCGCGGTAATGGCCAAGACCGCGGACCTCCCCACGACCCCCTGGGCGGGTTTTTTCGACTACTCCGCCCTCGGCGACGTCGCCGACTTCCTGGTGGTGATGACCTACGACTACCACTGGGCCGGCGGCGACCCGGGGCCGATCGCGCCGGTGCCCTGGATGAAGGCGGTGCTCACCTACGCCGCGTCGGTGATTCCCGCGGACAAGATCCTCCTGGGGATCCCGCTTTACGGGTATGACTGGACCCTGCCCATCCAGCCGGGAAGATGGGCCGAGATCATCGCCTACCAGCCCGCCGTGCAACTGGCCGCCGGCACCAACGCCACGGTCCAGTGGGACGGCACGGCCCTGGAGCCCTTCTTCGGCTACACGGCCGATACCGTGGAGCACACGGTCTACTTCCAAAACCCCGACAGCCTGGGACCCAAGCTGGACGTCGCGCTGCAGGGGAAGATCGCCGGCATCGCCATCTGGAGCCTCAGTGAAAGCTTTGACGCCTTTTACGACCTGCTGGCGAGCCGGTTCCAGGTGGTGCGTTAGCCGCGGTCGCAGGGCGCCTCAAGGGACCAGCGTAATTCGCCCCTGGCGGTACCACGGGACCACGGGGCGGGAATCCAGGGCCGCGCACCGCGGGAGGTCGCCCCCCAGCCCCAGCCGCTCCAGCCCCCCGCCGTGGCGGGTGCCGGCCAGCAGCTCGCCGAGCCGCTTCCGGTGCAGGTCGAAGAGGTCGTGGGCCGCCCGCGCCAGGTCGTTCAACTCCGGCTCCGCCCCGGGAGCGAAGCCCCGGCGGATGCCCGCGACGATGGCGCCGGCGGCGGCCACGTCGCCCAGGTCGAACTCTCCCCGCGTGGCCGCGCAGACGATGGCCACCGGCTTCTGTTCCCCGGCCGCGGCCCGGGCGACGGCGCCGGCGTTCAGAAACGACCCCACCAGCACGGCGGAGGCAGGCTCACACGCCCGAATCGCCCTGGTCCCGTTGGTGGTGGTGAGCACGATCACGCGGCCGGCCACGCGCCCAGCCGTGTATTCGCGCGGCGAGTTGGCCAGGTCGAAGCCCGGGATCAGGCGCGACTCGCGCTCGCCCGCCAGCAGAAATCGCCCGGGCGGGAGCCCCGCGGCCACCTCCCGGGCTTCCTCGGGCGTGAGCGCCGGAAGGACCGCCTCGGCCCCGTTGGCCAGCGCGGTGACGATCACGCTGGTGGCCCGGAGCACATCGATGGCGATGGCCGTGCGGCCCTCCAGGCGGGTCGGTTCGAGCCCCAGGAGGCTGGGATAGACGTCAATCCTCATCGCTCGCCACCCCTCCCAAAGGAGTTGCTTCCTTGCGGACCGACCAGACCACTCTATTCTACCTCATCCGGCATGGCGAAAGCGCGTGGAACCGCGAGGGCCGCCCAGGGCTACGGCCGCCCCGGGGGGCATAAGCATGGGGTGAGGTGGTCCCGGTGGCACCCGCCCTGCGCTATACCACCGCGGTGATGCTGGGTTCGCTGACCTCGCTGGCGGCTTTCCTCGGCCTGGTCTACTGGCGCACCGCCAACGCTTATTTCTGGTCCGATCTGATCCGCTTCGCCCGGTCGTCGCGGGGGCGGGAGGTGGCGGTGATCTTCGTGCTGCTGTCGGCCTGCGCCATCCTCGCCGGCCACCTCCTGCGGCGGTGGCCGCTGCTCTCGACCGCCCCGCGGGCCGGGGCGGCGGGCGGCTTGCTGGTGGCGCTCGCTTACGCCCTGTGGATCCTGGACCGCCAGCCCCAGCGGCCGTTTGCGCCCCCGGACCGGGTGGGGTGGGGGGTTTTGCTGCTGGCCCTGCCCTTCGCCCTGGGAGGCGCGGTGGCGATGTGGTGGGTGCGGGAGGAGTCCCGCCGGGGACGCTGAGCAGGAAAAGGCCGGGCCCTGAACGAAGCTAGGACTATTCGGGGGGAGGGGCTGCCCGGCCTTGGAGCGCTTTGTTGCCCTGGATCTGGAGACCACCGGCATCGAGCCGAAAAACGACGAAATCATCGAGGTCGCCGCCGTCCGCTTCGTGGCCGGCGAGCCGGCCGGGGAGTTCGCTCGCCTGGTGTGCCCCGAAGGGGTCATCCCGACCAGGGTGAAGCGCCTGACCGGCCTCGACGACCTGGCCTTGGCCGGCGCCCCCGCTTTGGAACTGGTGTTGCCCGAGTTGTTGGACTTCATCGGCGGCGACCCCCTGGTGGCCCACAACGCCGCCTTCGACCGGAGTTTCCTCCAGGCCGCCCTGCGCAAGCGGGGGTACCGGGGGCTCGATCCCTGGTACGATACGTTGGAACTGTCCAGGCTGGTGCTTCCACTGGCCCGTTCCCACCGCCTCGAGGCGCTGGCCACGGAACTCCGCCTGCAGCCGCCGGCCCTGCGCTACCATCGCGCCGCCGGCGACGCCCGGGTCGCCGGTCTCCTTTTTGCCGCCCTGCGCCGGCGGCTCCAGGCCCTGGACCCCGAACTGGTGCTGGCCCTCCAGGCCCTCGCCGACCCGCTGGCCGGGACCCTGCGCGACGTGCTGGCCGAGGCGGCGGCGAAGTGCGCCGCGCGCCTGCCCGACCGGAAGATCGGCCTGCTGCTGGGGCGCGCCCTGCAGCAGCCGGATGGACCGGAGAACCCGGCGGCGGAGGCGGAGGGCGGCCCGGAGCGGCCGTTTGAGTTTGACGCGGACAAGCTGGCCGCCCTGCTCGGCCAAGACGGTCCTCTCGCCCGCGAGAACCCCGCCTTCGAGGAGCGGCCGGGCCAACTGGAGATGCTGCGGCAGGTGGCCCAGTCCCTGGAACGGGGCAACCTCCTGCTGGTCGAGGCCGGCACCGGGGTGGGCAAGTCGCTGGCGTACCTGATCCCCGCCGTGCAGTGGGCCCTCGCCACGGGCCAGCGGGTGGTCGTCAGCACCAAGACCATCAACCTCCAGGAACAGTTGTGGGAGAAAGACCTGCCTTTTCTGCGGCGGGCCCTCGACCTGCCCTTCACCGCGGCCATCCTGAAGGGGCGGAGCAACTACCTCTGCCTTCGCAAGTGGGAGATGGAGCGCGCGGAGCACGCGGGGTGGACGCCCGAGGAGCGCTCCTTCTTCATGCGGCTGCTCGCCTGGGCGGCCGCCACCGGCACCGGCGACCGCACCGAGCTGAACCCGATCGGTCCGGAGGAGGAGTGGTGGTCCCGGGTCGCCTCCGAGGCGGACGCCTGCCTGGGCTCCAAGTGCCGCTGGCATAACAACTGCTTCCACTTCAGCGCCCGCCGCCGGGCGGAGGCCGCCCAACTGGTGGTGGCCAACCACGCCCTGGTGCTGACCGACGCGGTGGCCGGGCGCACCCTGCTTCCCGCCCACGAGAACGTCGTCCTGGACGAGGCCCACCACCTCGAGGACGTGGCCACCGAGTACCTGGGCCGCAGCCTGACCCTCGCGGAGATCGATCGAAACCTGGCTGGACTTCGCCAGCGGCCGGGGCCCGGGCGGTCGCCGGGGATCCTCGCCCGGCTGCGCCCGCTGGTCGGCGGGATGGATCGGGAGGGGGAGGGCGGCGCCATCCTGGAGGCCCTTGGAGAGCGGGTTCAGACCGCCCAGGCACTGGCCGGGGACCTCTTCAGCCTGCTGGGGAAGCTGGGCGAGGAGGGAGCCGAGGATGATGAAAGCCAGGCGACCACCGTCCGCCTGCAGCCGGGGCGGGAGCCCGGCGGATCGCTCTGGCCCGCCGTGCGGGATGCGCGCGACGGATTGGTGGCGACCCTGAAGGGCCTGGCGCGGGAGATCGGCAAGCTCCGGGACCAGGTCGCCTCCGCGCCCGACGCGCTGCTCCTGGACCTGGAGCGGAGCGCCGCGGTCGCCTACGACCAGGCCGAGGTCGTCGGCTTCGTCCTCGATCCCCAGGACGACGGCGAGGTGCGCTGGTTCGAGACCCAGCGCCGGGGCCGGCGCTCGGCGGCGGTCCTGCGCTCGGCGCCGCTGGCGGTCGGGCCCCGGCTGCGCGAGCTGCTCTGGGACAGCTACCGCGCGGCCGTCCTGACTTCCGCCACCCTTGCCACCAGCGGTGGTTTCGCCCATCTCCGGGAGCGCCTCGGCCTGGACGACCACCCCCCCGGCCGGGTGGCCGAGGCGGTGGTCAAGTCCCCCTTCGACTACCGCCACCAGGTACTGCTGTGCCTGCCCACGGACGTCCCCGATCCCCGCCGGGTGCCGACGGCCGCCCTGGCCGCCCACCTGGAGAAGATCCTGGGGGAACTGCTGAACCTCACCGGAGGGCGGGCGCTGGTGCTCTTCACCGCGCACCGCCTGCTGCGGGAGGTCTACCGGCGCCTGAAGCCGGCCCTGGAACGCGAGGACATCTCCCTGCTGGCCCAGGGCATCGACGGTTCCCGCTCCCGCTTGCTGGAAGACCTGCGGGCCGCCGAGCGGACCGTGGTGCTCGGGGCGGCCAGCTTCTGGGAAGGGGTGGATGTGCCGGGGCCGGGGTTGTCCTGCGTGGTGATCGTCCGGCTGCCCTTCCGGTCCCCCGGCCAGCCGGTGGTGGCGGCGCGGATGGAGGACCTGGAGCGCCGCGGGCTCAGCGCTTTCGAACGCCTGACCCTGCCGGACGCGATCATCCGCTTCAAGCAAGGTTTCGGCCGCCTGGTGCGCTCCAAGACCGACCGGGGCGTGGTGGTGGTGCTCGACCCGCGGCTGGCCGCGGCCGCCTACGGCGCCAGGTTCCTGCGCTCGCTGCCGGGCCCCGCCGTCGCCGGCGGCCCGATGGAAGAACTTTTCCCGCGCCTTGAGCATTGGTTAGGGCAAAGCTACTAGAAGGGGCGTGTTCGTCTTGCGAGTGCTCTTAACCAATGACGACGGGGTGTTCGCCGACGGGATCCAGGCCCTGCGCCGGGTACTGGAGCGGGTCCGCGGGACGGAGATCCACGTGGTGGCTCCCGACCGGGAGCGCAGCGCCTCCGGTCACGCCATCACCCTTCACCGGCCGATTCACGTCGACCGCGTGCAACTCCCCGGCTCGACCGTGCCGGCCTACGCGGTCAGCGGCACGCCGGCCGACTGCGTGAAATTGGCCCTCGAGGCCCTCCTTCCCGACAAGCCGGACCTGGTGATCTCCGGGATCAACCGCGGCGCCAACCTGGGCACCGACGTGTTTTACTCCGGCACCGTCTCCGCCGCCATCGAGGCCGCCTTCTCGGGTGTAAGGTCCCTGGCCGTCTCGCTGACCGCCCTGGAACACCCCGAATACGCCCTGGCCGCTGAGTTCACCGGCTGGTTGGCGGCCCGCCTGATGGACCACCAACTTCCGCCGCGCACCCTGCTGAACATCAACGTCCCGGCCTGTGACGAGCGGCACCTGGCCGGCATCGCCCTCACCAAGCTGGGGGTGCGGCTGTACAAGGACGTCTTCGACCGCCGGACCGACCCCCGCGGACGCGATTACTACTGGCTGGCGGGCGAGGTGATGGAAGCCAACAACGACCCGGACACCGACGTCATGGCCATCAAGCTCAACCAGATCTCCGTGACCCCCATCCAGCTCGATCTCACCGACCACCAGTTGCTGGGACGAATGGCAGATTGGAAGCTGGGCGAGTGGCTGAACGGCCGCTAGGGAGGAAACCGGTGCGCAACCGTCGAATTGTTGGCGCCAGGTGTCGATGCTATCTGATCGTCTCGAGGTGAATGATGTCGCATGCGGCTTCCGATTGCCCGGGAAGGCCTGCGATTCTTGTTCTTACTGCTCGCGTTGGCCTTGGTCTCGTGGTTCACGGTGCCCTGGTTGGCCTGGCTCTGGTTGTTCGGGGCGGCCTTCACCGCCTTTTTCTTTCGTGACCCGGAGCGAGCCGTACCGCCTGACGCCCGCACCGCCGTCGCCCCGGCCGACGGGCGGGTGTTGCAGGTGCGGACCGTCCGGGAGGAGCGCTTCCTCAAGGCCGACGCCACGGTGATCGACATCTTCCTGTCGATCACCGACGTCCACATCAACCGGGCCCCCATCGCCGGGCGGGTGGCCTACCGCGAGTACATCCCCGGCAAGTACGTGGCGGCCTATGCGCCGAAGGCCAGCGAGATCAACGAGCGCAACTACGTCGGCATCGAGGCCGGCCCGCACCGGGTGCTGGTTTGCCAGATCGCCGGGCTGGTGGCCCGGCGGATCGTCTGCTGGAGCAAGCTTGGGGACGAGCTGGCCAAGGGCCAACGGTTCGGTCTGATACGCTTCGGATCCTGCACGCAGGTGTTCCTGCCCTCATCCATGGCCGCCGCCGTGAAGCCCGGGGACCGGGTGAGGGGCGGGGTGACGGTAGTCGGGAGGTTAATTGAGTGAAGCTGAAGATCGCCAAGGGCAGCCGGAGGCTACGGGCGCTGAAGCGCCGGGGGACTGAGGGCCTGAATCTCCTGCCCCATCTCTTCACCCTGGGCAACCTGGCCGCGGGGGTTGTCTCCGCCATCTTCACCATGGAAGGGAACTACATCGGGGGGGCGCTCGCCGTCTTTGCGTCGATGCTCTTCGACGCCCTGGACGGACGGATGGCGCGCTGGCTCCGGGTGCAGGGGGACTTCGGCAAGCAGCTCGACTCCCTGGCCGACCTGGTGGCTTTCGGCGCGGCGCCCGCCCTGCTGATGTACCGGCTCAACCTCCAGTACCTGGGCTACCCGGGCATGGCCATCGCCGTCCTCTTCCCCATCGCGGGGGCGCTCCGGCTGGCCCGGTTCAACCTGATGAAGATCACCGGGCACTTTCTCGGCCTGCCCATCACCGCCGCCGGCGGGCTGGTGGCCTCCTTCGTGATCTACGGGCGCAAGCTGGACCACTGGGCTTTTTCGGCCGCCATGGTGGTCATCGCCCTGCTGATGGTCAGCACCATCCGCTACCCCGACTTCAAGAAGGCGAGCTGGAAGAAGATCCGGGTGGCTCCTTTCGTGCTGCCCACCCTGGCCACCCTGGTGATCCTCCGGGCCAGCCCGCGAACGGTCTTCTTCCTGCCCCTGCTGATCTACGCCGCCTCGGGGGTCTACCTCAAGCTGGTCCAGGGCTGGGACCGTTCGGTCGCCCCCCTGCTGCGCAACGCCACCGGGCGTTAGCGATTCTAGCCCGGCCGCCGGCAGCATAGCCCTTTCTTGGGATCCTGCACGGGGGATCCCGGGGAGGAATCGCGATGAAGTGGTCCGCCGTCTGGCGGGGCACCCTCGCGGGGCTGCTGACGGCGGTCGCCGGCGCGGTCCTGTTGGCGGCCTCGCTCTACTTGACCGACTTCCCCCAGCGCCACAACACCTATTTCCTGCAGGGCATCGCCCTCGTCTCCAGCGCCGCCGCCGGCTACGTGGCCGGCGGGCGGGCCCAAACCGGTGGTTTGCTGCATGGCGCAGCCGCTGGCGTGGGCTTTTTTGTCGTAGGCTCGCTCCTGGGCCTGGCCTTTTTCGGCGGCGTGCCCCCGGCGGGCTTCCTGCTCACCAGGCTGGCCCTGGCGGCCGTGGTGGGGGCCATCGCGGGAGTCATGGGAATCAATGCCTGAGGCCGCGGGCATCGTTATGTCGCATAACCTGCGTTTCGGAGGGATATGCTAGCAACGTGTCCAGACCCTACCGAAACGAGGTGCAACATAACCCTTGATTTACCGCGCCTTTAGATTCTCCCTGGCCCTGGCCGCGCTGGCCGCCGCGCTCGTCGCGCTGACGTCGCTCGCCGCGGCGGAAGCGGGGTTCGGCTCGCGGCCGTTGCAAGAGGGGGCGCAGGGGGAGGACGTGGCCAGCGTGCAGAGGCTGCTGGCGGAGATGGGGATCTACGGCGGCCCGGTGACCGGTTACTTCGGCCCGCTGACCAAGGAGGCGGTGCAGCGCTTTCAGCGTTCCCAGGGGCTGCCGGCCTACGGCTACCTGGGGTCGTTGACCGCGAAGGCGCTGGAGGCGGCCCGCCCCGCCACGTATCACGTCGTCGCTCCGGGGGAGAGCCTCTCGGTGATCGCCGCCCGCTACGGCACGTCGGCGAACGCCCTGGCCCGCCTCAACGGCCTGGCGAACCCCAACCTCCTGGCGGTGGGCCAAAAGCTCCTGCTCCGCGGAAAGCAGGCTTCTCCACCCGCCGCCGCAGCCGCCGCACCCGCGGCCGCCCCGGCCGGAGCCGCTCCCGCCCCGGCCGCCGGCGGTTCGCCAGGGGAGGCTTCCCGCCCCGATCCGCTGCGGGTCTACACACCAAAACCGCCGTCGTCCAAGGCGGACCAACCGTCCAAGGTGCTGGCGCTGACCTTTGACGACGGCCCGGACCCGGTGCTCACCCCGCGGGTCCTCGACCTCCTGCAGAAATACAAGGCCAAGGCGACCTTCTTCGTCGTCGGGCAGAAGGCCGAACGCAACCCCGGACTGGTGAAGCGGATGGTGGAGGAGGGCCACGAGGTGGCCAACCATTCCTATACCCACCCCGACCTGACCCGGCTTCAGCCGGCGGGAATTCTGGCGGAGCTGCAGAAAGCCTCCGACGCCATCCAGGCCGCCACGGGCAAGTCGCCGGCTTGGTTCCGGCCGCCGGGAGGCGACTTCGACGACCGGCTGGTGGAGGCGGCCAACCGCTCCGGCCTCCGCCTGGCGCTGTGGACGAACATCGGGCCGCAGGGCATCGCTCCGCCCCTCTTGGCCAGGCGCACCCTCTCGGCCGCCCGCGAAGGGGCGATCCTGATGCTTCACGACACCGAAACCGCCACCATCGAGGCCCTCAACGAGATCCTCCCCAAACTGACGGCGGGCTACCGGCTGGTGACCCTTTCGGAGATGGCGGGGCTGCGATGACGGGCGTGAGGGCCCCGGGCGCTCCTGCCACGACAAGCAAGAACCCCAGCCGTTACGGCTGGGGGTTATCGCGAAGATGGGCACGAGAGCCCATCGCCAAGAGGGTGTCGGGGCCCGACCGGGAGAGAATATCCTAGGGAATTCTAGCGCCTTGGGCCATGGTCTGCTCGGCGCGACGGATCAGTACCCTGACCATCGGCCCGCCAATGTGGCCACCGACTCTGCCGGCGTCGCGGGTGGTCATTTCCGACCACCCTTTTTGTTGGATTTGGCTGGTCAGCCCTAACTCCGAGGCAATCTCGTGCTTGAAGCTCTCTAAGACATCTTCAGGTAGGAGGCGTGGCCGGTCAGCGAATTGCGCCACGCTTTTCACCTCCTCGCGATCTTAGTCTTTGACCGCCAAGCGGACATTATGTTAGGGCAATAATGGTTTTAGTCGGCACCAAACGGCAAAAACGGCGCTTTGAAACCGTTGTGGCACCCCGGCGACGGCGATTCACGACGTCGGGGGCGGCACCACCGGGGGGCAGGACTTGACAATAGCGGAAGCGAATAGTGTCGGTGGGCACCTCCCAGCCATGGCGGCGACACCCTTCGATGGGAGGCGGGGCATGCAGACGAACTTCCTTGCGGCCGGGGTGCTGCGGGAACGACTTCAGGAAATACGCGACGCGGCGTCATACCTGCAAAGGCTGTTGCACCTCGATGACGCTGAAAGGGAGGCGCTGCTCGCCCAGTACGCCAGCGAGGGGTGTTACACCACCTTCATCGACGAAGTGGAGAAGACCCTCGCCTCCCTGGCGACCCGGTCCGGTGAACTCAGTGCGTTGCTGGATAGCCTACAGTGTGAGCCGCTGATCTATACCGGCGAGGGTTCGACCGAAGAAGTGATGGCGCTGCTCAACCACCTGCTCAATCTCTACCGGCCGGACACCCGCAAAGCGTCACAAGGGGGTTCTTGAAGCTGGAGTTAAAACCGATCCACGAAAACCTCCCCGTGTTGGGAGACGGGAGATTCAAATTCGCCGATCCGCCGTACCAGTTGATCACCTTCCTCAACCAGACCCTCAAGGATCGCGGCTTG
>JAJYMS010000062.1 GCA_021786825.1 Bacillota bacterium
CTGGCTTCGCGACGTTTGGCAGCTCTCGCACACGAAGCTCGCGGTGCACCGCCGCGCCAGGGATAAGAAGTATTCCTGGTTCCCGTCCTTGCCGGGCACCGGGGAGGGAAACACGCCGCGCACGGTCCATCCGCCCTCCCGGGCCGCCTCCATGACCTGCCGGACGGCCCTCCGGCGGGCCTGCTCGTCCTTGACCAGCCCGCCCTTGCCGACGCCGCCCGGGCCTACCTCGAACTGTGGCTTCACCAGGACGAGGCCCTCCCCTTCGGGCCCAAGCAGGGCCCGCACCGGAGGAAGCACGTGGGCCAACCCGATGAAGGACACGTCGACGACGGCCATGGTCGGAGCGGCCGGCCATTCCGGCGGCAGGGTGGCCAGTTCCCGGATGTCGGTGCCCTCCAGGGAAACCACCCGGTGGTCCCCCCGCAACCGCGGGTGGAGCTGACCGGTTCCGACGTCCACCGCGTAGACCAGGCGGGCGCCCGCGCGTAGCAGGCAATCGGTGAACCCGCCCGTCGAGGCGCCCACGTCCAGGCAAACCCGGTCCTGGACCTTCACGTCGAAATGCCGCAACGCGGCCTCCAGTTTCAGTCCCCCGCGACCGACGAAGCCGATCGGGTCCCCCCTGACTTCCACCATCCCCCCGTCCCCGACGGAGGCCGCGGGCCGCGTGACCACCCGGCCGTTGACCAGGACCAGCCCGGCCCGGATGGCCGCCTGCGCCCTCGCGCGGGAGGAAAAGTGACCCTTGGCCACCAACCAGGCGTCCAGCCGCATCAGCCTAGGTGGCCACGCCTCGCCGCCGGGATTGCACCCGGCGGCCCGCCTCCGCCGGCCCGGTGGCCCGGCTCGCCGCCGCGCCCACCCCGGAGGCGAGCTCCCGCGCCGCCTGGGCGATGCCCATGGCGTCAAGGCCCAGCATCGACTTCAGCTCGCTGATCGACCCCTGGGGGACGATCGCGTCCCCGACGCCGAGGCACCTCACAACCGCGCCCGGCCGGCTCCGGGAGGCCAGGTATTCCAGCACGGCGCTACCAAATCCGCCCTGCGCGGCGTGATCCTCGACCGTCAGCAGGGGCGTCCCCGCCTCCACCAACAGATCGACCAGGTCGCCGTCGAGGGGCTTGACGAAGCGCCCGTCGGCCACGGCGCAGGAGACCCCCTCTGCTTCCAGCGTCGCGGCCGCCTGCAGGGCGGGTTCGACCTCCGCCCCGATGGCCAGGATGCTCACCGCCGTCCCCTGCCGAAGCACCTCTCCGCGGCCGATCGGCAGGGGCTGGGGGTTCTGGCTGAGGGGGGTACCGGGACCCTTGCCGCGCGGGTAGCGGATCGCCACCGGCCCGGGCGCGGAGACCGCGGTGACCAGCATGCGGGCCAGCTCCTCTTCATCGCGGGGGGACATCACGCAGATTCCCGGGAGGGAGCGCAGCAGGGAAAAGTCAAAGACGCCGTGGTGGGTTTCACCGTCGTCGCCGACGATGCCCCCCCGGTCCACGGCCAAGGTCACCGGCAGCGACTGCAGGCAGACATCGTGGATCACCTGGTCCACGGCCCGTTGCAGGAAAGTGGAGTACACCGCCACCACCGGCCGCAGCCCCTGGGTCGCCAGGCCGGCGGCGAAGGTGATGGCGTGCTGTTCGGCGATGCCGACGTCGAAAAACCGGTCCGGGAACCGGGCCTTGAAGCCGGAAAGCCCCGTCCCGTCGGGCATCGCGGCGGTAATGGCGACGATCCGCGGATCGGCTTCCGCCAACCGGCAGATGGTATCGGCGAACACCTCGGTGTAGGTCAATTCCGCCCCCCGGGGGCGCCGTCCCGTACCCACCTCGAAGGGGCCGGCCCCGTGCCACTGGTCCGGGGAGTCCTCCGCGTAGGAGTATCCGCGGCCCTTCTGGGTGACCGCGTGGATCAGCACCGGCCCACCCTTTTGCCTGGCGCTGCGCAGGGTCGACTGGAGCAAGGCCAGGTCATGGCCGTCGATCGGGCCGTAGTAGCGCCACCCGAGTTCCTCGAAAAGCTGCCCGGGCACCACCAGGTGCTTCAGGCTGTCCTTGACCCGCTCCATCGCCCCCGCGACGCGGGGCCCGATCCGGGGGATGCGGCGCAGCGTTTCCTCGATGTCCGCCTTGAAGCGATTGTAGGCAGGACCGGTCCGCAGGCGCGTGAGGTAAGACGACATCGCCCCGACGTTAGGGGCGATGGACATCCGGTTGTCGTTCAGGACGACGATCAGGTCGGTCCCGTCGTGACCGGCGTGGTCGATGGCTTCAAAGGCCATTCCCCCGGTCATCGCGCCGTCGCCGATGACCGCCACCACGGCGCAGCCCCTCCCCGTCAGGTCCCGGGCCTTGGCCATCCCCAGGGCGGCGGAAATCGAGGTCGAACTGTGACCCGTGCCGAAGTGATCGTGGGGCGACTCGCGAAGCTTGGGAAACCCGGAGAGCCCCCCGAACCGCCGCAGGGTTGCGAACCGGTCCCGCCGGCCGGTGAGCAGCTTGTGGGCGTACGACTGGTGCCCCACGTCCCAGACGATTTTGTCGCGCGGGCTGTCAAAGACGACGTGCAGGGCGATGGCCAGTTCCACCGCTCCGAGGCTCGCCGCCAGGTGCCCGCCCGTCTTCGCCACGGTGTCGATGATCACCGCGCGGATTTCCCCGGCAAGCTGTTCCAGCTCCGCCGGGCTAAGCGATTTCAAGTCCTGGGGACCGTCGATTCGATCCAGGATCATCGTTCAAGCCTTCCCCCGTTTTCCCTTGCGCCCCTCCCGGGACGACCAGATGTTGAGGAGGGCGCTGTCGACCCAGTGCAGGACGACCGCCACTCGCCAGACCACCCAGTGCGGCTGCGACATGGCCAGCAACTTCCCGGCGGCCTTGCCGCCCACCGTGATCGACGCCACGAGGGCGATCAACCCGACGTTCACCAGGTCGCGCCCCCGCGGACCGACGCGCAAGAAGGCGACGAGTTGCACCACCACGACGGCGGCGGCCGCGCCGCTGATGGTTCCGCTCACGTCGCCCACGACATCGTTACAGAAGTTCGACACCCGGTCCGCGTTGCGAACCAACCACAGGGCCTGCCGGGCCCCCGGCAGCCGCTTGGCCGCCCGGGCGTGAAAAGGCGTATCGTCAGCCACCGCCACCGCCACCCCGACCACGTCGAAGACGACGCCGACCAGGATGATCAAGAGCAGGATCGGAAAAGCTATGTAAAGCGGCGCGTGCTCAATAATGGACACTGAGGGGAGAACCAGCAGCGTGGCCAGAACAAACGTCCCCGCTCCGGCCACCAGGCCCCGCCGCATTCCCCGGCGAAGCTCTGGACGCGCGCCTTTTCTATTACTCCCCAACCGTGAATCACTCCAAACAAGGAGGGTGGTCGTGTCCCGGGTAAACCTTGTGGCTTAGGTCCAGCAGGCTTTCCCAGACGGTCTCCGGCGCGTCGCCGCGCCGGCGGTTTCCCTTTATGACCGTTCCGCCGCGTCACCGACGGCGGGGCTAGATTACCACTTAGTCCACACTGTAATCCCCGTGACACTTCCAAGCTCGGAGCAGCCTAGGAGTTTTCCTCGACAACACGCCGTTCCCTAGCCCCTTTTGCCAGATGGGTTTAGGCCCCAGCCAGGTGCGCCGGTGGCCACCGCCGCACGCTCGCTTCAGCCATCGGGCGTCCGCCCATCCCGCTCAAGGCAGGCTACACTGCACACAGCGCCTGACCATTGTCCAGCACCGCGATACAGGTTCAACTCCAGGCCGTAGCTCAGTTACCTAGGTGTAACAGCCACGAACCTGGGCCTCCACGGAGGCAGGGTCAACGCCTGCATGCCATTGCAGATCGCCCCGTCCCCCTTCTCTCCCAGCACCAACCCCCGACTGGGCGTCGGCAGCCAGCACCAGAAGCTTCATCGATGTGCCCTTGACGGATTTTTAGGCCCGTTCTCGGAAACGGCAGTCTTGTTAGACTAGGATACTGCACCACCCACAAAACAACCTTCGTTCGCTTCCTTTCAGTTCAATTAGTGTACCATACTCGCGCCGTCGGTTCAATGCCCCCGAAACCGCGGCAACCGGCGCGATCCTACGGCGTCATGGCCCTGGGGAGCCGTCAGTCAATTCTCGCGCGAGACCGCCAGGCGCGCCAGCGCCCGGAGCGGCTCGGCTCGCCCGGGGCTGAAAACGTCCAGCGCCGCCGTCGCGCGGTCGGCTGCCTCTCCGGCGAGGATCCGGGCCCGCTCCAGCCCCACCACGGCAGGGTAGGTGGCCTTTTGCTTCCTGAGATCGGAACGGACCGGTTTCCCCAGCCTGGCCTGGTCACCCACGACGTCCAGAATGTCATCCCGGATCTGGAAGGCCAGGCCGAATTCGGCCGCGTAGCGCTCAATGGCCGCGAGTTCCGTGCCGCCGGCGCCACCGGCGATGGCCCCGGCCCGCAGGGCGGCCCCGAACAGGGCTCCGGTCTTCAGCCGGTGAATCGCCTCCAGTTCGAGCAGGGACCGTTCTTGCCCCTCCGCCGCCAGGTCGAGGGCCTGGCCGCCCACCATGCCGAAGCTCCCTGCCCCCCGGGCGATTTCCCCGATGACCCGCACCGCGACCGCCGCCGGCCCGGTCCCCTGGGCGGCCCATTCCCCCAGCGCCGCGAAAGCCTGGGTCAGCAGGGCATCCCCGGCGAGCATGGCGGTGGCTTCCCCGAACGCCACATGGCAGGTCGGTCGCCCCCGCCGCAAGGCGTCGTCATCCATGCAGGGCAAATCGTCGTGGATCAGGGAGTAGGTGTGCACCATTTCCAGGGCCGCGGCCACGGGCAGCACGCTCTCCCGGTCCCCCCCCACCAGTTCACAGGCCGCCAGGCAAAGGGTGGGACGGAGCCGCTTGCCCCCTCCGAAGACGCTGTAGCGCATCGCCTGGTGCAACCGGCGCGGTTCGCGGTCCGCCGCCGGCAGCAGCGCGTCCAGGGCGGCCTCGACCGCCTTCGCGCCCTCGGCCAGGTAAGCACGCAGGTCCAGCACTAGGCCCCTTCCTCCTTGATTTCCAGGGGCTCCAGCCGGGTCCCGGCCTCCCCCTGAGCCAGTCGCTCGATCCGGCGCTCAGCCTCGTCGAGCATCGCCGCACAACCCCGCGACAGCTCGATCCCCTCCTGGAATAGGGCCAGGGCACGGTCCAACGGCAGGTCCGCCGTCTCCAGCTCCCGCACCAGCGCTTCCAGCCGGCCAATGGCCGCTTCGAAGGTGGGACCTTCCGGTTTCTTCTGTCCCACGGCCCGGTCACCTCCCCGTAAGCTTCGCCTGTTGCACCGAGCAAACCAGTTCCCCCTCGGCCAGGGTCACCGCTACCATTTCCCCCACCTGGACCTCAGCCGCCTGCCTGATCACCGGTCCGCCCGGCCACTTGCGGCAGATGCTGTAGCCACGGGCCAGCACCGCCAGGGGGCTGAGGGCCTCCAGCCTCCCGGCGGCGGCCCCGAAGCGCCCCCGCTGGCTTTCCACGCGGTGCTGGGCCGCCTTGCCCAGCCGGTGGGCCAGGTCGTCCAGTTGCTGCCGAAGGGGGTTCAAGCGCCGCTGCCAGCGGGCCAGGCTGGGCCCCCCCGCCAGCCGGAACAGGCGTTCCCGCTCCCGGCGGAGGCGGCCCTGCAGCGCCAGCTTCAATCGCCGTTGCAGCGAGCCCAGTTGGCGCAGTTCCTGTTCCCGGTCGGGCCAGGCCAGTTCCGCCGCGGCCGAAGGCGTGCTCGCCCGGACGTCGGCGGCGAAATCGGCGATGGTATAGTCGGTCTCGTGCCCCACGGCCGAAATCACCGGCACCGGCGAGACCGCGATGGCCCGGGCCACCCGTTCGTCGTTGAAGGCCCACAGCTCCTCTAACGAGCCGCCTCCGCGCCCGACGATGATCACGTCCACGTCCGGCAACCGCCACAGTGCCTCCAGGGCTCCGACGATCTGCGGAGGGGCTTCCGCGCCCTGCACCTGGGCCGGGGACAACACCAGCCGCGCCCCGGGAAAGCGCCGCAGCGAGACGCGCACCATGTCGCGCAGGGCCGCCCCGCTGAGGGAGGTGACGATCCCCACGCGCCGGGGCAAGCGCGGGAGCGGCCGCTTGCGCGCCGGGTCGAACAGCCCCTCGGCCTGCAGCCGCTGCAGCAGTTGCCGGTAGGCCAGGTGCAGCGAACCGACCCCGTCCGGCTGCAGTTCCTCCACGTACAGTTGGTACTGCCCATCGCGCTCGTAGACGCTCACGTAGCCCCGGGCCAGCACCCGCAGCCCGTTTTCCGGCGCAAACCCCAGGCTCGCGGCCCGGCCGCGGAACATCACGGCTCGCAAGGAACTGGTCTCGTCCTTCAGGGAGAGGTAGAGGTGTCCGGAGGTGTGCCGTTTGAAGTTGGAGACCTCTCCCCGCACCCACAAAGACAGGCCGTCCGACAGCAGGGGGTCGGCGGCCAGCAAGGATTTGAGGTAGGCGTTAACTTCACTGACGGTAAAGGTCCGCTTTTCGGCCATGGCATCTCCCGGCATTGGAGGGCCTAAGTGCGCCTGGCGGCCTCCAGCGTGTTTTGCAGCAGCATCGCGATCGTCATTGGCCCGACGCCGCCCGGGACGGGAGTCAGGTGCGAGGCCACCTCCCCCACCGCCTCGAAATCGACGTCGCCGACCAGCCGGTCCCCGACCCGGTTCATCCCGACGTCGATGACCACCGCGCCGGGCTTGACCATCTCGGCCGTGACGAAGCGGGCCTTACCGATGGCCACCACCAGGATATCAGCCTCGCGGGTCACGGCGGCAAGCTCCGCGGTCCGGCTGTGGCCCACGGTGACGGTGGCGTTGGCGGCAAGAAGCAGGGCGGCCATCGGCTTCCCCACGATGTTCGATCGGCCTAATACTACCGCCCTCCGGCCGCTCGGGTCAATCCCCGCTTGCTCCAGCAGGACCATCACGCCCCTGGGGGTGCAAGGCACGAAGGCCGGGGCGCCTGCAATCAGGCGCCCGACGTTGACGGGGTGAAACCCGTCTACGTCCTTGTCAGGCCGGATGGCTTCGAGGATCGCCTGCGGCTCGATCCGCCGCGGGAGGGGAAGCTGCACCAGGATCCCGTGGATCTGGGGATCCCCGTTCAGCCGGGCGACCAGGTCCAGCAGTTCCCCCTGCGTCACGCTTTCCGGCCGGCGGTAGACCTCGGAGTGGAACCCCGTCTGCAGGCAGGCCTTCTCCTTGCTGCGCACGTAACTGTGGGAAGGCGGGTCGTCGCCGGCCAGGATCACCGCCAGCCCCGGAACCAGGCCGAACTCGGCCCGGAGCCCGGTGACCTCCTCGGTAATCCGGGCCCGGATCTCCGCGGCTAGCTTCTTGCCGTCGAGGATAGCGGCTCGCAAACCTCTGCACCCCGTTTCCGGCGGAGGTAGGCGTCGATGCCCGCCGCCGCGACCCGCGCCTGCCCCATGGCCAGGATTACCGTCGCGCCGCCCGTAATGACGTCACCGGCGGCGAATACCCCCTCGCGCGAGGCGGCCCCGGTATCGGCGTCAACCACGACACAGTTCCACTTGTTGGTCTCCAGCCCCTCGGTCGTGCGCATGATCAGCGGGTTCGGTTCCTGGCCGATCGCCATCACCACCGAGTCGCACGGAATCACGAAGTTAGAGTCCTTGACCTCCACCGGGCGGCGCCGGCCGCTCGGATCCGGTTCGCCCAACTCCATGCGAACGCATTCGATCCCGGTCACCCGGCCCTCCTCGTTGCCAAGGATGCGCACCGGATTGGTGAGGAGCTTGAAATTGATTCCCTCCTCCTCGGCGTGCTCGATCTCCTCCTCCCGCGCGGGCATCTCGTGGCGGGAGCGGCGGTACACCAGGTAGGACTCCTCCACGCCCGGGAAGCGCCGGGCCGAACGGGCACCGTCCATCGCCGTATTGCCGCCGCCGACCGTCACCACCCGCTTGCCGGGCCGGACGGGAGTGTCGTATTCGGGGAAGAGATAGGCCTTCATGAGGTTGATCCGGGTTAGGAACTCGTTGGCCGAGTATACCCCGTTCAGATTTTCGCCGGGAATGCGCATGAACTTGGGCAGGCCCGCGCCGGTTCCGAGGAACACGGCGTCATACCCCTCGTCGAAGAGATCGTCGACGGTGATGGTCTGACCGACGACGACGTTGGTGACCACCTCCACGCCCATCTGCCGCAGGTAGTTGACCTCGGCCTGCACCGTCTCCTTGGGGAGGCGAAACTGCGGAATGCCGTACATCAGCACCCCGCCCGCGGCGTGCAGGGCTTCGAAGATGGTGCACTGGTACCCCAGCCTCGCCAGGTCGCCGGCGGCCGTCAGCCCGGCCGGTCCCGATCCGACGATGGCCACCTTCTGGCCGGTGCTGGGCGCCAGTTCCGGCACCGCCACCTCCCCTTGCTCCCGCTCGTAGTCGGCCACGAAGCGCTCCAGGCGGCCGACGGCCACCGACTCGAAACGCTTGGTCAGGATGCAGGTCTGCTCGCACTGCGTCTCCTGCGGGCAAACCCGGCCGCAGATGGCGGGAAGGGCGTTCTGTTCCTTGATCTTGCGCGCCGCGCCGGTAAAGTCGGCCTTGGCCACCAGGGTGATGAACTCCCGGATCGGCACCCGCACGGGGCACCCGGCCTCGCAGGTAGGGTTCTTGCAAGCCAGGCAACGCTGAGCCTCCTGGATCGCCATCTCCGGGGTGAAGCCGGTAGCCACCTCGAGGAAGTCCCGGATTCGCGCCTGCGGTGGACGCAACGGCATCGCGGTGCGGGGTATGCGCGTCTTCGCCATTACCTTGCACCCCCGCACTGGCATTCGTATGTTTCCAGGGCGATCTTCTGTTCCTCCCGATACATGCGACTGCGCCGCAGGGCCTCCTCGAAATCCACCTGGTGCCCGTCGAACACCGGCCCGTCGACGCAGGCGAACTTGACCTGGCCGCCCACGGTCATCCGGCACGCCCCACACATCCCGGTGCCGTCGACCATCACCGGGTCGGCCGAGATCAGGGTCCGGATGCCGTAGGGACGGGTAGCCTCGCTGACCGCCCGCATCATCACCATCGGGCCGATGGCCACCACTTCGTCGATCCGCTCGCCGGACTTGATCAGTTCCAGCAGCACGTCGGTGACCAGTCCCTGCCGGCCGAACGAGCCGTCGTCGGTCGCGCAGAGCAGCCGGTGGCTGACGGCGCCCAATTCCTCCCGCAGGATCAGCAGTTCCTTGGTCCGGGCGCCGATGATCGAGGTAATGCCGACCCCGCCCGCCTGGAACATGGCCTTGGCCTTGGGGAGAATCGGGGCCACACCGAAGCCGCCGCCGATCAGGACCACCCGACCGGAGGCCGGAAGTTCGGCCGGCCGCCCCAGC
Organism: Bacillota bacterium; assembly: GCA_021786825.1. GTDB lineage: Bacteria > Bacillota > Sulfobacillia > JAMDAP01 > JAJYMS01 > JAJYMS01. The sequence continues at coordinate 9,345 of JAJYMS010000062.1, forward strand.
GGGCCGACCAGATCGAGGATCGCTTCCCCTTGCTCCTTGGCGCACAACAGTCGCGAGGTCTTGCCGACGACCTGAACGACGATGGTTACGGTACCCTCGGCGGCGTCCCAGTCCGCCAAGGTGAGGGGGATCCGCTCCCCCTGCTCGCTCACCCGCACGATCACAAACTGCCCCGCGCGAGCCTTCCTGGCCACCAGCGGGGCCTTGACGACAAAGAGATGGGTGATGGGAGTTAGTTCTCTTTTTCCCAAGAGCTCAAACATGAATACCCTCCGTCAATCTTATCTGTCAAGCTTCGACCTCCCGGCGCCGTCGCGCCAGCAGGGCCACGCCCACGGCGTTGTCGGTACAGTAAGCGGGCTCGGCCCACCACAGGCGATAGCTACGCCGGCCCCCGCCCAGCACCTCACGCAACGCGCGGTTGGCGGTGACACCTCCGACCATTAGAATATCATTTACTCCGGCCTCCTGCACGCAAATTGTGATCACCTTGTGTAACATTACCGCGATCGTTTCGAAAACCGAGCGAGCGACGTCCGCGGGGCGACAGCCGGCCCGCACCAACCGCAGCGCCGCCGCTTCCGGCCCCGAAAAGCTGAACCTGGTCCCGCTGGTGGAGGCTGGAAGCCTGCAACCCCCGGGGCGCCCGGCGGCGGCCAACTCCTCCATGGCCTTCCCCGCCGGGAAAGGGAGGCCCAGGGCGACGCCGACCCGGTCCACGAATTGCCCGGCGTGAAGGTCCGCCGTCGAGGCCAGCACTCTTCCGGCGAAGCCCTCCTCCGCGCGCGTCACCAGCAACAGCTCGGTTGTTCCGCCCGAGAGATGGGCGGCCAAGAAGGGGCCGGACCCCGGGTCGAAGCCGGACGAGTGCAGCCCCGCGGCGATGTGCCCGTCCTGATGGCTGAAAGCAAAAAAGGGCGCGCGCCGGGACGCGGCCAAGGTCTTTCCCCACGCCTCCGACACCCGGAAGACGGGGAGGTATGAGCCCTCCGCGGCGCGCGGCCGGGTGCTGGCGGCAACGCCGCCGCAGGTCCCGCCCAGGCCTCGCAACCCCTCGCTGATCGCCCCGAGGGCCTCAACGTGAAGAAACACCGCGTCCCGGGGCCGCAACCCCCGTTTGCCCCGCTCTACCGGCAGAACCCGGCGCTGGTCCAGGCAGACCCTGCCCGCCTCGTCGACGGCGGCCAGCGATGTGGTATAAAAACTGGTATCAAGACCAAGGTAGAACATCTTGGTTCACGGGTGGGGTCCCGCCGCGCCCCCGCAATAAGTTTCCCAGAATTCCATTGACGAAGCGTCCGGATTCCCCGGTACCGTATAATTTCGCCAATTCGACCGCCTCGTTGATGCTGGCGCTGGCCGGCACCCCGGAGGCAAAGAGCAACTCGTAGGCGGCGATTCGCAGGATGTTGCGGTCAACCGCGGCCATCCGCGCCAGGGACCAGTCGTGGGCCAGTTCCGAGATCCGGGCGTCGATGGCCGCCTGGTGGGCCAGTACCCCCCGTACAAGTTCCGCGGCGAAACCGGTGGAATCCTCGCCGGCGCCCCCGGTCTCCGCGGCAGTCTCGGCCGTCCGGCGCAAGGCGACTTCCGCGTCCGCCTTCACCAGGTCCCACTGGTAAAGCACTTTCAGAGCCAGTTCGCGCCCCGCCCGCCTGGACAACTCTGCCAAACCCCCTAGGCAAAACTCGGCTTATCTATGCCCCGGGGGCAGGAATCTATCCAGCAGCTCCCAGACGTCCTCTTTGGTATCGTCGAGTCGCTTGCCGATCAGGTAGCCCGCGAGGACCAAAACCGTGATGAACAGCGCCCACCAGAACCCGAAGCGGATGACCAGGAGGCTGAAGACCAGGCCAATCAGCCCCCCGATGACCTTTCCCCGGTGGTTGTCGACCAGGTCGCGCACGATCTCTTCCCACACCAGACCCGCCCCCCTTATTCAGTCCGCCCGCGGCGAGCCTCGCCGGCGATGTTGACGATGACGACCCGGGTCTGGGCGATGTTGACTCCCACCACGTCTTTGACGTAGCGCTTCAGGGTGTTCTGGAGTTCGGCAGAGGCCTCGGGGATGCTCGTATCCGGGGCGACCACGGCTCGCAGGGACACAACGAGACCGGCCTGAGTGTTATCAACCTTGGCCTTCACGTCGCGCACCCCCCGCACCTGGCGGGCGACCTTCTTGACCAGGTTCTCCACCGCGTCCAGGGAGACGTAGACGTCCCCGAACTCGGCCTCGTGCACGATCGCGCGCCGCGGGAAACGAGGCGTAAACACGTACCAGATGAAGCGCAGGCTGACGACGGTGAACACAGCCGAGGTAACCCCGACGGTCCACCGGCCGTTGACGGTTTGCAGCGTTTTTTGGATGAAATCCTGGGGGAGCGTCCAGCCGGCCGCCACCCCCACCAGGACAGCGGACAGCACCGTGAGGGACAGGCTGTAGATCGTCAGGATGATGCGGTCGAAAATACCCATCGGGCTACCTCACCTTCGCTTCTTCCTCCCGGTGGTCCTTGAAGGCGACACCCTGAACGTGGATGTTCACGTCCGTGACCTCCAGGCCGGTCATCGACTCGACGGCTCGTTTGACGTTCTCCTGCACCTGGCTGGCGACCTCCGGGATCCGGATTCCGTAGTCGATTACAAGGTAAAGGTTGAGGGCCGCTTCCTTCTCGCCCACCTCGACCTTCACGCCCTTGGCGAGGTTCTTCTTGCCCAGCATCTCAGTGATGCCTCCGACGATACCTCCGGACATTCCGGCCACCCCATCGACCTCGGTCGCCGCGATACCCGCGATGACACCCACCACCTCGTCCGCGATGCGCACGCTGCCGCCGGTTGCCAGTTGCGAACCGGTGGCATCCTGGCGCTTTTCCATCGGCAGGGACCTCCCTCACGGTCTCGGCTTTTTATTATACTTTATTTCCCTGCAACCGACAATCAACCGCCAGGCGAGCTACGGCCTGGGAATGATGGCAAGATTTTGCGCCTTGATCCCGGCCGTCCGGGTGACGAGTTCTGCGATCGCGGCCAGCTCCGCCCGGTCGAGTTCGCGCTGGGTCCGAAGCACCACCTCGGCGCTCTGGGTGTGCAGGAAAGCCACGGCGTCCTGATAGCCCCGGGCTTTCAGCAGTCCCTCCAGTTCTCCTTCCTGCCCGATCCTTTGCCCGATGCCGACGATCATCCGGCCGGCCTCCCGGCGGCTCTCGGAATCGGCCCGCTGGTCGGTAGCCAGTTGCTCCAGCAGTTCCAACTGTTGCGCCCGGGAGCGCTCGCGGTCCGCCCGGTAGTCGGCGAAGAATTCGCGCTCGAGTCCCAGCCGCGGCTCCATCGGAGTGGTCCCTCCGGTCGCGCCCGGTCCTCGGACGGGGTCCACGGTGGCCCTGAACTCCGGCCGTTTGGCCACCACGTAAGCCAGCAGTGCCGCCACCACCAGGATGAAGATGAGCAAGCGGCCGGCCCGGCGGCGATCCACAAGCACCATTGCCTTCACCTTCCTTCCAACGGTAGGATTTGAATCCGGTTGGCCGGCACCCCGAGGGCCCCCTCCACGGCGCGCAACAGCCGCCCGCGCACCTCCGCGTAGCGCGCGCCTTCGGCCACCACCAGGACCCCGCCGACTCGGGGCGCGGCGGTCTTCAGGACGATCGGCCGGTCATCGGCGCGCGCCAGGACGGGTTGGGCGATCTCGCTGGTGTCCGACGTCTCCCGGGTGATGCCGGATGCTTCGCGTTCGGTCACCTTGCGGCTGGTGGTGGTCCGGTTCTCAGCGACGGACTGGGAGGGCCCCGTCTCCAAGCTGAGCCAGACTGTCACCCTGCCCGCCCCCTCCACCTGAGACAGCACCTTCGCCAGGTTGCCCGCCATCGTCGCCTCCAGGGCCTGCAGCGTGCCCTCCGCTTGGGCGGAAGCCGGTTCAACGGCCCTTGGTTGCGTCCCCGGCGTGATCCCCCCGGCCTGGGAGTCCGACCGGCTCCCCGAGAACAGGCCCAGGACGTCGGCCACCAGCAACGCCAACAGGCCGACCACCCCCAGGATCACCAGCCGGCGCAGGTTGGCCAGTTGCCCTTCCCTCAGGTGGAGCACCTTTCCCAGGGCCACCAGCCATTGCTCCTCTTTCCCCGCGTTGGTCATCGTTCATCCTCCTCCGTTCGGATCAGGCGCTAGCGGCTGTTCTCCCACCGGATGTGGACCGACTCCGGCGCCGCGCCCAGTTCCCGGGCCACCCCGGACCGGAGTTCCGCCTCCACCCGGGCGCGGGCGGCCGGAACCGCCGACACGTACAGTTCGACGGAACCCACGGTCGCGCGGTCCCCTTCTCGCCGGAGAGTCGCTTTGGCGCGCGCGTCCCTGACGCCGGGAACCCGCAAGGCGGCCCGGACCGCCCGGGCCTCCAGCCCGCCAACGGCCAGACGCTCGGTCTCCTGTTCGGCCCGGGCGCGGATCCGGTCCACTCGCTCCTCCAGAGTTGCGCCGCCCGGGGCCGGCGGGGAGGCCAGGGCGGCCTCCGCGTCGCTGACGACGCGCTCCGGCCGTTGCAGCAGGTCGAGCACCGGGTTCAGGACTGAGAGCATGATCAACAACCCGACCACCAACCTCGCGTAGCGCTGCAGTTGCCCGTCGGGGACCGCCAGTTCCAGCAGCCCGCCGAGCAGAACGATGGCCATCACGTCCCGGACCCACTGCTTCAGGCCGGCCACGGTCAGCTCCCTCGGAGCGCCATCCCGCTGGCGCTCCCCATCAGAATCGCGACGGCGATGAAGAACCACATCCCCACGGCGGCCACGGTGACGAAGACGATCGAGATGGTGTTGGCGATCCCGTTCAGCATTCCGCCCAGGCCGATTCCGTCCACCGGCTGCACCACGGCCCCGGCCAGACGGTAGGTGATGATCACGGCCGCCAGCTTGAGCAGGGGGAAGAGGACCATCACCAGCACTCCCAGAGCCCCCGCCAGGCCCACCGCCCCTGCCAGGACGGTCCCGGTCCCCATGATCACCTCGGCCGCGTCGGCGAACATCTTGCCGATCACCGGCACAAAGGTGGTCGCCAGGAATTTCGTGGTGCGCAAGGCCACCCCGTCGCCGATCGCCCCCGCCGCCCGGTAAACCGCGGCCACCCCCAGAAAGGCGCTCATGGCCAGGCCCAGGACCGTCACCGCACCCAGCCGGAGCAGGTTCACCATGCCCGAGAGTTTAAAACCGCGGGCGAATCCCCCGGCCATCTCCAGCACCCCCGCTGCCATCACCAGGGGCAGCACCAGGTCGGTCGTCAGGGCGCTGGCCACGTACACGCAGGCGGTCACCAGGGGGTGAAAGAGACCGCCGCTGGCCAGGGCCCCGTTGGCGACCAGCAGGGCCAGCAGCGTCGGCAGCAGGGCCTCCATGAAGGAAACCAGCCTTCCCACCGTCTCCCGGGCGGTGGCAAAGGCGAGCCCGAAGCTGGACAAGGCCAGCGCCGCCAGGACCAGGTAGACGACCTGCTCGGAGAGCCTGCCGGTGCCCTCGCCGCCAAAGGATGACTGCAGGACGTGCAACAGCGCTCCGACCACCGCCAGCGCCACCAGCCGGCCCAGGAGCGAGAGGTTCGCCAGCGTTTCGCCGAAGAGGTAGCGGGTGGCCCCGCGCCACAGGCCGCGGTAGTCGAACCGGTAGTCACCCCGCCACAGGCCGGCCAGAATTTGCGAAACGCGCAGCCGAGGGGCGTAACCGGCGACATCGCGGTCCAGCTCGGCCAGCAGACGGTCGACCGCCTCCACTCCCGCGGCGCGCGCCAGCTCCTGCTCCCCCGGGAGCCCGCCGGCGGGAGTGACCGGCCGGAGGCCGGGCGGCCCGGGCGCTGAAGGCGCCGATGCCGTCGCCGCCGTCGCCGTCGCCGTCGCCGCCCAGCATAACCACACCAGGGTAACCAGCAAGGCGTATCGGCGCATCCGATCACTCCCCGTCCGACTAGGCCAAGAAGCGGCCGATGAGTTCAAGGATGGCGACCACGATCGGGGCGGCCAGGACCAGGATGATAACTTTGGCCGCCACCTCGATCTTGGCTGCCACGGAGCCTTCGCCGGCGTCCCGCAGCACTTGCCCGGAGAACTCGGCCAGGTACGCCACGCCGATTACCTTCAGCACCGTGTCCAGGAAGTAGCTGTTGACCCTGGCCCGCTGCGCCAACTCCTGCAGCAGCACCACCACGGACACCACGCGGTCCATTAACAGCAGCAGGATCAGGGCGCCGGTGACCAGCGATAGCTGCAGGGCCAGTTCGGGCCGGGTCTGGCGGATCAGCACGACCAAAATACCGCCCACCAAGCCCAGCGCGACCAACTGGAGGATTCCCATCACCAAAGACCGAAGACGGAGCGGACGGTGGAGAAGAGGGTGCCCACCAGCTTGATCACCAGCAACAGCACGATCACCACGCCGGCAAGGGTGACCATGTGCCCCTGCTCCTCCTTGCCAGCCTGTTTCAGCACCGTATGCAGAACCGAAACCAGGATGCCGATCCCGGCGATCTTGAAGATCACGTCGATGTCCAGGTTCATCCCCCGTTCCCCCCGGTCTCAGCTAGATCAGCACCAGGACCACCAGCACGCCGATCAGGGTACAGGCGTAACTCCAGCTCCGCGCCTGTCGTTCCCGCTCGTCCTCCGCCTGGGCCAGCAGCCGCTTCAGACGCTCGCGGCACAGCGCCAGATGCTTGAGTTGATCGCGGGCGTCCGAAGCCCCCAGGGAGGCGGCAAGGGACCCCAGGGCGGCCCGGTCCTCGTCGTTCAGGTGGCCACCCGGCAATGCCTGACCGAGGGCCTGCAGCCAGGCGAATCCGGCGGATGGGGAGTCACCGGCCGCCAGGGCGCCGGCGCATGCCGCGAAGACCCGCGCGGCGCAGCCCCCGGTAGCGGTGGCGGCTTGGCGCATCGCCTCCGGCAGGGGGTTCAAGCCGAACCCAATCTCGGTCTCCAACACCTGCAGGGCCGGCAGGAAGTCTTTTAACTCCGCGGGGCGGCGCACGTAGTTACGGGCCGCCTCCCGCCCGATACCCGCGGCTGCCAGGATGAACAGCGAGCCCCCCAAGAGCTTCAGGGCCAACACCCCAGTGCCCCCTTACCGCCGGCGTCGCCGCGCCGAGATCCGTCACCCGCTCGACGGTTCCCGGTCCGTGGCTCCGCCCCAGGATGATCAACCGTTCGAAGGCGCCGTTGGCCAACAGCCGGGAAAGGCCCGGTCGCCTTACCAATTCCTCGCGGGAAGACCCGTGGGCGGTGGCCAGCACGCTCACCCCCGCGCGCAGCGCCTCCTCCACCGCCAGGGCATCCTCCTCGCGGCCCAACTCGTCGACGGCGACGACCTCGGGGGAAAGCGAGCGGATCGCCAGCATGATCCCCCAGGCCTTGGGGCAGGCGTCCAAGACGTCGGTCCGCGTCCCCACGTCCAGGCGCGGAACTCCGGCCTGGGCGCCGGCCACCTCGGAACGTTCGTCCACCAAGGCCACCTTCACTCCCCGCCAGCGCAAGGACGGAACCCCGGTTGAAAGCTGGCGCACCAGGTCCCGCAGCAGGGTGGTCTTACCCCCCTGGGGTGGCGAGGCGATCAGGGTGTGACACACCCTGCGGGCGGCGGGGTTGATGACGTGGGTGACCACCCGGTCGGCGGCCCCCCGGATTTCCCTGGCCACCCGGTAGTTGAGGCTGACCACTGGCTTGATCAGCCGGACCCTTCCGTCTTCGAGCACCGCCCGCCCGGCCAACCCCACCCGGTGGCCCCCGGGGAGGGTGATGAAACCGCTGCGAATCTCCTCCTCCCAGGCGTACAGGGAGTTCCGGGTGCAAAGCTGGACCGCCTGGGCGAGGTCGGCGGCGTCGGGCCGGTAGCCCGCCGCCGGTTCCAAGAGCAGCTCCCCGCCGGGCGAGATGAAACCATCCCCGCCTCCGTAGACCACGCCCAGGGGGAGCCCCTGCCGCGCCCGGATTTCCTCCACGCCGTCGACCGGGGCCAGGGCGGCTTCACAGATGCCGCGCCACGCCCCGGGGAAAAAGGGCAGCAATTCGCGCCAGCAACCCGACACCTCGTCTCACCCCTCCCCCTAAATCTATTTAGGGCTTGGCCTTCTTATGTCACAAACGCCCGGGGGCCCTGCCGTCTCGGCAAGGCCCCCGGGGTTCTCTACTGTCTGTGGTCGATGATCTCCTCGTCGTCCGGCTCGTGTTCGTAGCCATCGTCTTCGGTGTAGATGACCTCCCCGCAGTTGGGGCAGATCACCTGCAGTTGCCCTTCGTCCCCGGAACCATCTCCGGTCTCGACGCGCAAAATATGGCCGCACCGGGGGCACCGGACCTCGCGAAAGCTCTCGTCGTCCTCATTCCCCTCGTCATCCTCGTCCTCGTCCTCGCGACGGGCCTCTTGCCGGCGGTACTTTTCCTCCTCCAGCGCGGAAAGGTCGTAATCGACCTCCATCAGGTACTCCTCGAGCTCGCGATGGGAGTCCCGCATCCCTTCCACGGACTCGGCAAAGTTCCCGAGCACGCCGATGATCTCGCCCAGCAGCCGCTCCTGACCAGACTCTCCGAGCTGCAGCCCGTTCGCCAGACCCTGCAGATAGGCCACTTTCTGCCTGAGATCGTCCAAAAACAAGACCCCCTCCCGCCAAGTCTATCCGGCCGAGAGGGGGCTTATCCGCAGACGCGGCCTTTCGGCCTCAGGCCCTGCCCAGGTACTGTCCGCTGCGCGTATCGATCTTTAGCTTATCCCCCTCGTTGATGAATAACGGTACCTGCAGCGTGTAACCGGTCTCCAGCCGGGCCGGCTTGGAGGCGTTGGTGGCGGTGTCGCCCCTGACGCCCGGATCGGTTTCCAACACCACCAGCTCGACCGTGTTGGGCAGTTCGACCCCGATGGCCTTCCCCTGGTACAGCGAGACGTAAACGTTGAGGTTCTCCTTCAGGAAATTCACGCCCGGGCCGATCAGTTCCCCGTCCAGGGTAAGTTGCTCATAGTTCTCCGTATCCATGAAGGTATACTGGTCGCCGCTTTGATACAGGTATTGCATCTCGCGGCGCTCGATCACCGCCTGGGGCACTTTCTCGCCGGCGCGGAAGGTGCGCTCCACGACGCCCCCGCTCTTGATGTTCTTCAGCTTGGTCCGCACGAAGGCGGCTCCCTTGCCGGGTTTGACGTGGAGGAACTCCACCACCGTGTAAATATCGCCCTCGATTTCGATGGTGATGCCGTTTCGCAAGTCGTTTACCGAGATCACGCTGCAACCTCCCGACTATTTTGCTGCGCTCTAGAGCCTGATCAGTTCCCTGGGTGAGCTGGTCAGCACCTCGCACCCGTCAGCGCTCAGCACCACCGCATCCTCGATTCGCACGCCACCGAAGCCCGGAAGGTACACGCCCGGTTCGATGGTGACGACCATCCTGTCCTCCAGCACTTGTTCACTCTCCCGGCTGGCCCGGGGCGGTTCGTGCACCGCCAGTCCCACCCCGTGACCCAGGCCGTGGCCGAAAAACTCCCCGTACCCGGCCGCGGTGATGATCCGCCGGGCGACCGCGTCCAGTTCGCGTCCCTGCAGCCCCGCCCGCGCCGCCTTGACGGCCGCCTGCTGGGCCTCCAGGACGAGGGCGTGGAGTTCAACCTGCCGGGGGTTGGGGGGGCCGACGACGACCGTCCGGGTGATGTCGGAGCAGTAACCCTGGAAGCGGCACCCGAAGTCGAGCACAACCAAGTCCCCGGCCTGAATCACCCGGTCGGAAGCGATTCCGTGGGGAAGGGCCGAGCGCGGGCCGGAGGCGATGATCGTCTCGAAGGACACGCCCTCCGCCCCCAGACGGCGCATCGCCTGCTCGAGCTCCAGGGCCACCTCGCTCTCCTTCACCCCGGGCCGAATGGAAGCGAGCGTCCGGGCCAGCGCCCCATCGGCAATCGCCGCGGCCCTGCGCAGACGGGTCAGTTCCTCGTCGCCCTTGTGCGCGCGCAGTCCCTCCACCAGCCCCTCCCGCGGGAGCAAGGTCACCCCCGCGAGCCGCTCGCGCAGCCCTTCATAGGCGCCGTAGGTGACTACGTCCTGCTCGAAGGCGAGTCGCTCGAGGCCCCGGTCCGCCAGGGCTGAACCCAGGGTGTCCCGGTAGTCGGAGGCGTGCCGGATGACCGTGAACCCCTCGGCCTGCTGAGTCGCCTGCTCGACGTAACGCCCGTCGGTCAGCAGCAGTGCTTCCGCCGCGCTGATCACCAGCACCCCGGCGGAACCGGTGAAACCGCTCAGGTAGCGCCGGTTCTCCGGTTTGCTGACCAGGATTGCCGGGATCCCCGCCTCCCCCAGGGCACGCCGGAGCCTGGCCAGCCGCTCTTGCATCAGGCACCCTCCTTCGGCGAGGAGAGGACCTGCCGTAGGGCCAGATACGCCAGGGTGTAGCCGTAGGCGCCAAAACCGCTGATCTGTCCCAGCGCCACGGGCGCGACCACCGAATGGTGGCGAAAATCCTCGCGCGCGTATATGTTCGACAGGTGCACCTCCACCGTGGGCAACCGCACCGCGGCGAGGGCGTCCCGCAAGGCCAGGCTGTAATGGGTGAAGGCGCCGGGGTTGATGATGATCCCGTCGAAGGTCGCGGGAGCGTCCTGAATCCGGTCGACCAGTTCGCCCTCGTGGTTCGACTGCCACGACTCGAGTTGGTGGCCGTCGGCCGCGGCCAGTCGGGCCAGGTCGCGGTCGATCTCGCCGAGGGTGGTTCGCCCGTAGATCCCGGGTTCCCGCCGGCCCAACAGGTTCAGGTTCGGCCCGTGCAAGACCAGAATGCGCGCCAACTCGTTCACTCCCTAGTTCGCGGTGTCTTGACCCACTGCTTCGGGTCGCGGTGCAGGGCCCTCAGGACCAGGGCGGAGCTGTAGGGGACCGGCAGGAAGAAGGCGGAGATGGGCAGCAGCAGGAGTTGCGTGACCGCCTCCAGCCGTTTCAGCCAGGGGTGCGGGTGATGAATGGCGTCAAGGTGCCCGGCATAGCGATGGTAGGTGTAAAAGGTAAAACCAAGGTAAACCAGGCTCAGCAGGTTCAGGGCCAGGCGCGCCGGCCACGGGAGGATGGAGGGGTCCACCAGCCGTCGCCACCAGAGAAACCACACCACGATGGGAATCAGTGCTGCCAACTGGTACAGCACCCACTGCAGTTGGCCGTGCAGAACGAAGTTTCGCAAGAGTGAAGACCGGCGTTGCCCGGCGTACCGGCGCTCTTCGCGGATCTTCTCCACCACTTGCAGGTAACCGGTTCCCCACCGCAGCCGCTGCCGGAAGAACGCCCGGAAGGTCGCCGGGGTCTGCTCGCTGGACGGATAGGGGAGGTATTCGGGCCAGACCCCTTCTTGCAGGTAGGCCCTGGCTCCCAGTTCGATGTCCTCGGTCAGGCAGGTCTGGTCGTAACCCTTGATCCGCCGCAGCAGGTTGATCTTGATGAAGAGGTTGGTGCCGCCGACGAAGGGTAGTTGCCGGAAGAGGACCGGCAGGTACCAGTCGTGGGAGACGGCCTGGTAGAGGGACACTATTTTGCACAGGGGGCTCATCTCGTAAAAGTTGCGGACCTGAAAGACGGGACCCTGGAGGATTCCCAGCCCCGGGTCCTGCAGACAGCGCCAGGCCACGTGAAGCAGGACGCGGCGGTCCGGCCGGCTCTCGGCGTCGTAGAAGCCGGCCATAGTACTGCGGGGGTCGGCCAGCCCCAGGGCGTAGTTCAGGGCCCGGCCCTTGGTCGACGGGACCTCCCGGCCGGTGCACGCGCCCCCCAGGTGGCCGTCGAAGTCGTAGGGGACCTCGACCTGGCGAACCCGTGGGAATTCCGGTAATCCTCCCGTCCGCCGGATCTGCTCCTCGACCACCCGCTGGGTGGTGGGGTAAGCCTCGTAAAAGGCCTCCCGTATGTAGGCCGTGAGCTTCCGGCCCTTCTTCAGCCTGATCAACCGCTCCGTGATGCGATGGCCGATCGACTCGGCCATCGTCCGGATGATCCGCTGCGTCACGACCTGGCTGGCCTTGGCCGTTTCCCGAAACATCCGGGTGATCGTCCGCTCGTCGAAGTCGTGCATCAGCCGGCTGTAGGCGATCACCACAGGCATCGCCAGGCTGAGGAAGATCGGGTACAGCGCCCGGACGGCTGGGTCGCCCGTGCCCATGACCGACCGGTGGACGATTCCATAGACGAGGTTGACATTGACCCTTCCCCGCCCCCGCAGCAGTTCCTCCCCCATTTCCCGGAGCAGCTGCCGTTGCCGGGTGATGGGAATCACCTGCGCGGCCCGCCGCGGCCAGACCAAGCCCAGCAGCCGCTGAGCGTAGCCCGACTCCTCCAGCGCCAGGCGGGCAAAGAGCTGCAGGAGTACGGCCCGGGCCCCGGGTCCAAGATTCTCCGGGTGCCGTTCGGGCTCCAGCAGGAAGGCGGACACCTCGGAGCTGATCCCGGCGAGCTCGCCTTCGCGCTGCAATTCCTCCTTCTGGTCGGTCGCCACCACCACCTCGTAACGGTCCTTGGGGTAATCGAGCGTCCCCAGGTGCTCCACGGTGCGGTGGATTACCTCCGCCTCCCCCCTGGCCGGTACGAAAATCGAGAAGTAGGGGAGCTCCTGGCTCCTCCCGGCGGCCCAGTGCTGCAGTCCGTCCAGGGTCAACTGGGGACGCCGCCGCCAGAAGTACTTCTCCGCGTAGTGCTTCCAGAGGAACAACCGCAGGAACAAGACAAAAAAACCGACGTAGACCCCCGCCAGGAGCAGATAGATCAACTGCGGCCTGGACAAATGACTCCCCTCCCGATCTATAAGGCACACAAAAGGCCCAGGGCATTGCCCCGGGTCGGTATCCGGTTTGGCTTGACTCACACGGATTATACTACCTTTTTTGTCGACCGTCAACGAACCATCCTTATTCAGGCGTTCGAGGCGTCTTGTGCCAGGTCCGGGGACCCAGACCCAGGGTCCGCAGTACCAAGGCGCTGGAATAAGGGATCGGGAAGGCGAAAGCCGCCAAAGGCAGGAAAAAGAGCTGGGAGATAACCCCCACCTGGCGCCAGAGGGTCCGCGGGCGGCCGGCCTGGTCCACATGCCGGGAGTACCGGAAGAAGGCGTAGACGGTGAACGCGATGTAAACCAGGCTTAACGCGTTCAAGATCCATCGCACCCATTCCGAAAGAATCTGCGGGTCGACGAGCCCCCGCCACCACAGGACCATCACCGCCGGCGGGATCAAGGTGGCCAACTGGTAGACCGCCCACTCCAACTGCCCCTTGCGGAAGAGTTCCCGCAGCAGTGACCGGCGCTTGTCCCAGGGGTAGCAAGTCTCCTGGCGGATCTTTTCCATGACCTGCAGGTGACCCGTGCCCCAGCGCAGGCGTTGGCGGTAAAAACCCACCCAGGTTGGGGGCGTCTGCTCGCTTGACGCGTAGGGAAGGTACTCCGGCCAGGCTCCGGTCTCGAGAAAGGCCCGGGTGCCCAACTCAAGGTCCTCGGTCAGGGAGGACTGGTCGTAGCCGCCGATCTGCCGCATCAGTCCGGCCGCGACGAAGAGGTTGGTGCCGCCGACGAAGGGCAAGCGCCGGAAGAGGGCTGGCAGGTACCAGTCGTGGGCCACCGACTGGTAGAGGGAGGCGATTTTGCAGAAGGTCCCCATCTCGTAGAAGTTTCGCACCTGAAAGACAGGCCCCTGCAGGATTCGGATGGCGGGCCCGGCCTGCAGGGAGCGGAAGGCCACGTACTGCAGCACCTTGCGGTCGGGACGGCTTTCGGCGTCATAGAAGCCGCACCACTGGGTGCGGCGATCGATGTGGGCAAGGGCGTAGTTCAAGGCCCGGCCCTTGGTGGAAGGGACCTCGTGCCCCAGGCACCTCCCCCCCATCCGCCCGTCGAAGTCGTAGGGAACCACCAGGTGCCTGAGGGCGGGGAGGTCGTGGCGGGCCGCAAACTCCCGCCGCTTTGCCTCCACGAGTTCCTGCGTGATGGGGTAGACTTCGCGGTAGGTGGCCACCAGCACCCGCCGCAGGTTTTCCGGAGAAGAGGTCCGCTCCAGCCGGCGCAGGATGTCCGCCACCAGCCCCTCGGTCATCGCGTGAAGAATTTCGCGCGTCAGGGCGTGGTGCACGCGGACGACCTGGTCCACCACCCGCCGCAGTTCCCACTGGTAGGAGCCGCCCCTGAGGTGGGCCAGGGCCCCCACCGCCGGAATGGCGAGGCTTAGCAACACCGCGTAACTCTCCAGCAGGGCCTTTTCACCCGGATCGGGCAACGCCCGGCGCAGGGCGCGCACGATCCGCGCCTTGGACACGCGCCCCTGGCGCAGCCAGAGCCCGCGGGCAGCCTCCCGGACCAGGGCGCGCTGTTGGCGCTCGGGGATCGCTTCCAGCCCCGGCGGGAAGGCCTCTCCCCAGCCCCGCCTGACGCCCTCCCACCCCTGTAAGGCCAGGTGAGAGAGCAGACCGAGCACGAGCCCCTCCGCTTTCTCCCCCAGGTGCGGAAGGGGCCCGGTGCCTTCCAGTCCTTCGCGACCGCGTAAAAAAGCGGCGGCTGCCGCGACCGCGGCCGACCGGTCGGCCACCGCGGCCCGCCGTTCCTTCTCGTCGGTGATGATGATGACCTCGTAGCGATCAGGGGGGTAATCCAGCCGCGCCACGTGGTCGATGGTCCGCTCGATCACGGTCGCCTCGTTGCGCGCCGGCACCAGCAACGAAAAGTAGGGCAATTCCCGCCCCACGGACTCTCCCAGTTCAACGATACGGCTGATCGAAAGCTTGGGCCGACGGCGCCAGTAACGCTCCTCCGCGTAGCGCTTCCACCAGAAAAACCGGCAAAAGAGTAGAAAGAAGGCGAAATAAAAACCTACCGCCATCAGGTAGATAATCTGCGGCGGGGTCATGTGGTCCCCTCCCCAAGGTCGGCAGATGTCCTTACCTTAGGGTGACCATCGCCTCAAAGGTTTTATTCTGCCGGCGAACCGCCGGCTTACCGGCAAACACCCATTTCCCGGCCCACCCGCCCAAAGACCTCCAGCGCCTGGGCGAGATCTTCCCGGGTGTGCTCGGCGGTGACAATCGTCCCCCCC
>JAJYMS010000165.1 GCA_021786825.1 Bacillota bacterium
CGATGTACAGCATCGGCGCCTCATCCATCTCGCCTTCCCCGATCACCACGACCCCATCCACGTTCACCGTGTCGAAGACGTCGCGCATGGCCTCGACCGCCAGTTCGTCGGCCTTGATCTTGTCCCCGCGGCCCATCCAGCGGGCGCAGGCAATCGCCGCAGCCTCCGTAACGCGGACGAACTCTAGCGCCAGCTCCCTTTCCACCGCTCTCCCCCTCCCCAAACAAGAATTCTCTTAGCCACTCTATTTCTTCTGGGCGGCTTATTTCTTCTGGGCGGCTTTCCAGTCGGTCAGAAACCTTTCGATCCCCTGGTCCGTCAGCGGGTGCCTGAACATCTGCTCCAGCACTTTGAAAGGAACCGTGGCGATGTCGGCCCCGGCCAGCGCGGCCTGGGTGACGTGCAGCGGATGGCGGATGCTGGCGGCGATGACCCGGGTCGGGAGGTCGTGCACGGAAAAGATCTCGACCAGGTCCCGGACCACCTGCAGACCATCCTGGCTCACATCGTCCAGGCGCCCCACGAAGGGGCTGACGAAGGTGGCGCCGGCCCGGGCGGCCAGCAACCCCTGGTTGGCGGTGAAGACCAGGGTGACGTTGGTCTTGATTCCCAGCCGGCTCAAGGCCTTGACCGCTTTCAGCCCTTCCCTGGTCATCGGCACCTTGATCACGACGTTGGGGTGAATGGCCGCCAGCACCTTGGCTTCCTCGACCATCGGTGGGCTTTCCAGGCTCAAGACCTCCGCCGAGATGGGGCCGTCCACGATAGCCGCGATCTCCCGGACCACCTGGTGAAAGTCGCGGCCCTCCTTGGCCACCAGGCTGGGGTTCGTGGTGACCCCGCCGATGACGCCCCAGGCGTCGGCTTCCTTGATTTCGCCGATGTTGGCCGTATCGATGAACAACTGCATCGTCTTACCTCCCCCTTCCGCCCGTTTACTCGCCGTGGTGGTGCCGGGGGCGAGCCTTCTTCCAGCCGGTCTTGCGCGCCGGCTGCGCGGACAGTTCCTCCAGGCGCTTCAGGTCGCGTTCCCTGGCCGCGGGAATCGGCCGGAACCGGCCGCAGTCGGCACAGTGGATCTCCACCCGCTCGGGGAAGATCTCCACCTGCAGGTCGCGCCCTCCGCACGGGCAGCTCACCTTCCCCTGGTGGACCAGATCGTAGACGCGGTTGAGCGCCGCGTACATGACCTCCGAGTTGTCGAAGAAGTCATCCAGCCCGGATTCCTTCAGGAGCTTCTCGGCTTCCCGCATCCCGGCGTCAAAAGAACTCCGCACCTCTTCCTCCAGGCCCAGGAATCCCACGTCCAGATCGCTGGCGGGGCAGGAGATGGTCTTGGTCGCCGGGTCCCAAAATTCCGCGCGGGAGTAATAGGAGAAGTGCACCTCTTCGCAAAGGATGCAAGGAAACTGCAACCAGATCCGGACGCCCTGGCGGCCCACGGAGAACTTGTGAGCGCCGCAGGCGCAGTTGACCTTGAGGCTGCGGTGACCGGCGAGGTCGTAAAGGGAGATCGGGTGAAGCTCCAGCTTACCGCACCGTGGGCAACGCAGAGCCAGTGTGGTAAGAGTCGGGACCAGCACCGACACCCTCTCCTTTCATCAATGCTACTCTTCGCTATGCCAGGACCTAATCCTGCTTTAAACCCAGGATTTCCCTCCCGCCAGGATCCTCTGCACCATTTCGCGCAAACGGAAGACGTCGAAGGGCTTGGTGACCGTGAGCAGGGCTCCCTGCCGGGCCGCCTCCGCCACCTTTTCCGTGTCACCCACGGCGGTCATCATCACCACCGGCAGGCCGGGGTAGTGGGCCTTCAAGGCCATCAGGAGCTTGACTCCGTCCAGGACCGGCATCCGGATGTCCACCAGCGCCAGCGAGGGCCTTTCCCGCAGCGCCGCCGCCAGGCCCTGCGCCCCGTCGGCGGCGGTGGTTACCGCCATCCCCTCGGAACTGAAGACTTCGGTGAGGAGCTTCCGCACCCCCGCCTGATCGTCTACCACCAAAATCTTGGGCACCGGTCCGGTCACGCCCTTCACCGCCTTTCTTAAGGCAATTCGTGGGTTAGTTTCCGGTGCAACATCTCCAGCAACGGGTCGGACTCCAGGGGCCGGGGGGCCGGGATGGGGATTTCACGGTCGAACCAGGCGTAGCCGGGGGTGTCCACCACGGCGTGAACCGAGGCCGGCCTGGCCGCGCCGTCCGGACCCCCGGGCGCGGGCAACGTCAGGTGTCCCCCGCTGGTCTGGTACAGGGTCCCGTCCACCACTACCGGCGCGTCGAGCAACGCCCCGGTTCGCGCGTCGCGAACCTCCAGGGTGACCAAGGCGGGCCGGTCCGCGCCGGTGAAGCGAGGCAGCGCCCGGACGTCCAGGGACGGAAGGGAGCGGTCCAGCACCACCGGGACGGTGGTCAGAATGCTCCCGGCGCCGGCGTCGAAGATCGCCAGGCGGCCATAGTAGCGCCCAGCGGCGGGCGGAAGCTTGACCCGCACCGGAACGGTCCAGGTCTCGCCGGCCCGCCGCAGCCGGTCCGCGTCGGTCACCCGCAGGTCGCCGGTGTCGATGGCCACCTCCTGCTGGTACTGGTAGTCCACCCTCCGGCCCCCCAGGTTGTAGCCGCTGACCATAACCGCGTAACGCCCCGGCGCCGGCGAGGGCAGCTCGACGACCTGGTAGGTAGTCCGCGGGTAGCTTGCCTCGCCGGTTTCCTGCCACTCGCGGGTCGACGGGTTCTGCCAGTAGAGGGTCAGGTCCAGGTTGCCCACGCGCGGGGTCGGGTTGGATACCGTCACGCGCAGCCACACGGCGTTGCTGCCGACCTCTAGGTAGCGGACCTGCGGTTCGCTCTCAGCCACCGACATGACCTCGGCGGCGGCCCCCTCCGCGCCGCTGCCAAAACCGGCCCCGACCAGCCGCCCGGTGAAGTCCTGGTCGAGGTTCCGCGCCGTGAGGGAAAGGTTCAAGTCATCGGCGCCGGCCCCGGCCACCAGGTGCCAGGGGCCGGCGGGCAGGATGACCCCTGAAAGGGACACCTGCAGCCGGAAAAAGGAAGTCTGGCGACCGGCCAGGGTGACCTCCGGCGGCGCGTAGAGGACTACCTCCCAGACGCCCGGCAAGGGAGAGGCCAAGCGGTAGCGCAGGGTGTCAGTACCCTTGCCCACCCCCAGGCCGACATCGTCCAGGGTCGCCGCCCGGTTGCCGTCCGGGGCGAAGACGGACGGGCGCACCCGCCCCGTCGGGTTACCGTCAGGATCACGTGGGACGTGCAACACCACCGTCAGGCCGTCCACCCCGGCCGGGACCCGGAAGAAAAAGCGGCGGTACTGGGCGGCGTCCACGCTGCCGTCCAGCGTAAGCTGATACTGCTGGTCAGAGGTGAACTCGTAGGGGTTCACCACGGTGCTCAGGGCCTCGAACAGCGGCCCGGTGAAGCGGGGATCGGCCCCCTGCACCAGCGCGCTGAAGAGGCCCGGCCGCGGCGGCACCTGGTAGCGCACCGGCAGTTGGCGCTGGCCGTTGGGGGCCACGGTCAGGCTGTCCCGGTCGGGCGAAAGCCAGTAAGCGGTGGAGGACAGCGCCAGGCGCAGGGTATCGCCGAAGTGGGACGCTACCCGGAAGGGCACCCGCCCCGGCCGGGTGTCGGTGGCCTCCAGGCCCGGCAGCGGGTTCGCCGTGCCATCCAGGTAGGCGCCGACCACCGGGGTTGGCCCCATGTGCTTCAGCATCCGCCAGGCGGCGGGAAGCTGCACGACCCCGCGCCCCTGCTCCACCACCTGGTAGTTGGGTAGTGGGCGGGCCCCCAGCTCGATCGCCCGCTTCACCGAACGGTAGTCGGGAGTCATCCCCGCCCGGTGCCCGAGGTCCATCAGCAGGGCCGCTCCTCCGGCGACGTAGGGGACCGCCACCGAGGTTCCCTCGGCCATCGCTTTGCCCGACGCGTCGAGCCAGCGTGGAACGGCGGTGTAGGCCATGCCCGGGGCCACCACGTTCGGGCCCGGCGACCCGTCCCGGCGCGGACCGACCGCGCTGTACTCCGCCAGCCCTTCCAGGGTCACAGGGTACCCGTAGTAGTCCTGCCACATCTGGGGAGTCGTTACCGCCCCCACCGTCAGGCTGTCGGACGACTCCCCCGGCGCGGTCGTCGTGGAGAGGCCGGGTCCGCCGTTGCCGGAAGCCACCACGATCAGCGCGTTGTAGATCCGGCTGAGCCTGGTCATCAACTGGGTTTCCGCCGACAGGTTGCCGGAGTGGTCCACCGTGCCGGCGGCACTCAGGCTGATGATCTGCGCCCCCGCCTCCGCCGCGTAGATCATCGCCCGGGAGATGTTGTCCCAGCTCCCGTCGCCGGATGAGTCCAGCGCCTTCAGGACCATCAGCCGGGCGCCCGGCGCCACTCCTTGCACTCCCCCGGGGGAAAGGGGGTTGGCGGCCTCGATGGCGGCCACCTGGGTTCCGTGGCCATGCCCGTCGAAGCC
>JAJYMS010000222.1 GCA_021786825.1 Bacillota bacterium
TTTCTATTACCGGCTTCCAGCCATGTCGATAGTATTGGAACGAGTCCCGGCCACCTTTGACCTGATGTTGGCGGCGATGGCCGTGACGGCAGCCATTGCCTTTCCTTTAGGAATGGTGGCGGCGTACCGCCGGGGCAGTTTCGTCGACAGCGCCGCCACGGCCATCGGCGCCTTTGGGCAGGCCATCCCCGGCTTCTTCCTGGCGATCCTGCTGATCTACGCGTTTTCCGTCAAACTCAAGTGGTTGCCCGCCTTCGGGCGTGAGGATTGGCGAAGTTATCTGATGCCTGCCGTGGTGCTGGCGGTGTACGGCGCCGCCCCGCTGATCCGACTGCTGCGTTCGACCTTGCAGGACGTGCTGACGCAGGATTACATCCGAACCGCCCGGGCCAAGGGACTCTCGCCCGCGAAGGTCCTGCTGCGGCATGCCCTGCGAAACGCCTTGATCCCGATTGTCACCCTGCTGGGGATGCAGGTGGGAGTTCTGTTGGGCGGTTCGGTCATCACCGAGACGGTGTTTGCCTGGCCCGGCATGGGCCGCCTGCTGGTGCAGTCAATCGTGCAACGGGACTACCCGGTGGTTCAGGCGGCCGTGACGCTGACCGGTCTGGTATTCCTGGGCATCAACTTGTTCGTGGACCTGCTTTACGGCTGGATCGACCCGCGGATCCGCTACTAGTTGGGGGGCATGGCAGTGCGGTTTCCGGTGCTAGTAAGGCGCCTCTTGGAACGGCCCGTGGCGCTGGTCAGCCTGGTCATCCTGGTGAGCATCCTGGCTTTAAGCGTTGCGGCGCCCATCCTGGGACTGCGGGACGCCAACCGGGCCGAACTCACCGAGCGCCTCATGCCGCCTTCCTTTGCGCGCGGTGGAAGCCCAATTCACTTGTTTGGCGCGGACGGTCAGGGACGGGATATCCTCAGCCGCGCCCTGTGGGCCGCCCGGGTTTCTTTTGCCATCAGTTTCGGGGCTGCCGTCCTGGCGGCGGTGATCGGCGTCCCGTTGGGGCTGCTCAGCGGCTACAACCGGGTGGCCGATAGCGTGATCATGCGGGTTGTAGACGTCCAGCTATCATTCCCCAGCATCATTGTGGCCTTGGCGTTGGTCGCGGTATTGGGGCCCGGGATTACCAACCTGATCCTGGTGCTGGGTTTAAGCGGCTGGGTGGAGTACGCGCGGGTGATCAGAGGCGAGGTTCTTTCTTTGCGGGAGCGCGACTTTGTCGAGGCGGCCAAGGCGATCGGTTGCACCCCGACGCGGATCCTGTTTTTCCACGTGATGCCCCATGCCGTCTCGTCCGCGCTGATTCTGTGGACCATTCAAGGGGCCCGGTTCATGCTTCAGGAGGCGGGTCTAAGTTATCTCGGCCTGGGCGTTCCGGCGCAGTACCCGAGTTGGGGCGGGATGCTCAGCGAAGCCCAAAAAACGGTCTTCTACACCTGGTGGCCGGCCTTGTTGCCCGGCGTGATGTTGACGCTTTCGGTACTGTCGATCAATCTCTTCGGGGAGTGGTTGGTGGAGATGCACAACCCCAGACTGCGGCAGACGAAAGCGGGGTAAAAGCCATGCCCGATCTTAGTTCCGCCTGGGACGTATTGCGGCGGGCGCAAGCTGAAGGAGCCTTTCCCGGCGCGGTGGGGGTGGTTTTTCGCGGCGAGGAGTGCCTGGGAGAGCACGCCGTCGGAAGGCTGACCGGCGATGCAGGCGCCCAACCGGTGGACCTGGATACCAGGTACGACCTGGCCTCGGTCACCAAGCCATTTGTGGCCGCCGCGGTGCTCACCCTGGTTGACGCCGGACTGGTCGACCTGGAGACCCCCGTAGGCGAGTATCTACCCCGCCTGAGGCATCCAAAGGATTCGACCATCCGCCGTCTGCTCTCACACACGGCTGGGCTGGCCTCGCGGCCGGACCTGCACGAAGACTTCCCGTCCCCCCGGGAACTGCAAGCCGCTTTGGATGCGCTCCCGCTTGCCTATCCAGCCGGAAGCCGGGTTCTTTACACGAGCCTGGGGTACCAGTACCTGGGGGAAGTGATCATGGCGGCCACCGGGCAAGGGTTGGATGCCTACCTCGGCTCGGCTGTCCTCGGACCCATCGGGGCCGCCACCACTGGCTACCTGCCGCCGGCCTCGCTCCGGCCGTCCATCGCACCGACTGAATACAGCCCCGTCCGCCGCCGGCTGCTGGTGGGTGAAGTGCACGACGAGAACGCTCACATCCTCGGTGGTGTTTGCGGTCACGCCGGACTTTTCGGCACGGCGCGGGATGTGGCCCGACTGGGACAAGCCCTGTTGGGCTACGGCCGGGCGGCTGACCTGTTGAGCCCCGAATCGCGCGCCGGCCTCTTCAGGCTTGAAACCTTGGGCCTGGGAGAACCGCGAAGTCTGGCCTTCATACACCGGGACCCGCAGTTCGGCGAGGGGTGGGGGCGACCGTGGACGCATACGGGCTTTACCGGCACCTCGCTCTGCCTTGTGCCGGAAGCGGGGGTGGTTGTGGCCCTGGTGACGAACCGGGTGCACCCAACCCGGACCAACCGGCTGATTGTCCAGGTTCGCCAGGCCTTTCACGAGACCGTGGCCCGCTGCCTGGGCGGGTCGGCCCGGTGAGGGGAGAAACCGGATGTTACCTGAGGTAGAAAAAGCTGATGTGGTGGTGTTGGGCGGGGGCCTGGCGGGGATGATGGCCGCCTGGTCGGCGGCGGAGATGGGCCGGCAGGTTACGTTGCTGGTCCGCGGCCGCCCCAACGCCTCCGAAGTGGTGGGGTTCAACGTCCCGCTCTTGCCGGAAGACGGCCCCGACGTCTTGTTTGCGGACAGCCTCCTCGCGGGTGATTTTGCGGCGAACCCTCACCTGGCGGCAGTCATGGCCTATGGCATTCCTTCCACCTTCCGCTACCTGGAGGAGAAGGGCCTGCGGCTCCGCCGCGGAGATGGCACCTACGGGGTCCGGCTGGCGGCCGACAGCCGGGTCCCTCGCACGGTCTACTACTTGGACGAGACCGGCCCGCTGGTCTTGCATTTCCTCCGGGAACGACTCCGGGATCACCGGATCGCCTGGCGGGAGAAGACCGAGGCGCTCGCCATTGTCACCCTGGACGGCCGCGCGGCCGGGGTGTTGGCGCACGACCTGCAATCCGGCCGTTTGATCGCTTTGGAGGCCAACGCCGTCGTCCTGACCACCGGGGGGGCGGCGGGGGCTTACCGCTTCAACACCAACGCCGAAGGCATCCTGGGCGACAGCTACGGGCTGGCCCTTGAGGCCGGGGCGGAGGTGTTGGATATGGAGTACGTTCAGTTCGAACCCTTTATCTTCGTCCACCCGCCCCAGGTTCGCGGGTACGCGGTTCCGACCACGCTCGTGACCAACGAAGGGGGGCGGGTCGAGAACCGTTTGGGAGAGGAGTGCCTGCCCCGGGCGACTGACGGCACTTTCCGCGGAGTAACCAAAGCGGCCATGTCCCGCGCCATGTTTACGGAGCTTAGAGCCGGCCGGGGGAGGGAACACGGGGGAGTCTCGCTTGATTTGCGCCACGTTCCCGAGAAGGCTCTGGCCGGGTACCCACGTTTGCTGAACGCCTGTCGAAGGGCTGGGTTGGACCCGCACCTGGACCGTCTGGAGGTGGCTCCCGCCGCCCACCATTTCATGGGTGGAGTGCGGATTGGGCTGGACGCCTGTACCGGCATACCGGGTCTCTTCGCGGCCGGGGAGGCCGCGGGCGGGGTCCACGGCGCGAATCGCATGGCCGGTAACAGCGGACCGGACACCTTGGTTTTCGGCCGGATTGCCGGCCAGTCGGCGGCTCAATGGGCCCCTGGAGCCCTGGATGCTCGGCGCCGCGGCACTGACTTTGCCGCCGCCTTAGCTTCTTTGTTGCGTGAGGGAAGGGGGATGTCCAGAGAGCGGCAGGCGGCGCTTGAAAATGAGGTAGGACGGCTCCTGTGGGAACAAGCAGGAGTAATCCGCGACGGACCTGAATTGAAGGATGCGACGGTGCGCTTGGAGGCCCTGTACGAAGAGGTCCTGGCTGCTTATCCCGGCGTGTTGCCCCCCGGGCGCTGTCTCAGAAGCCTGGCCATGACGGCCCTTCTGGTGGCTCAAGGGGCGGCCTACCGGTGTGAATCCCGGGGAGCCCACTTCCGGCTGGATTATCCCAGGCGGGATGATCGCGCCTTCTTGGGCAGCATCGTCTTCCGGCTGGCCTCCGGCGGCCGAATTGAGCAGTACTGGCTGGCCCTGGGGGCCACCGAGCCCGTGCTCCGTTCGAGTCCATTGCGGACGGTGGAGGAGTGATAATATGGCTGAGCGCTTGCTAGAAGTCCGCGACCTCAAGACGGTCTTTCACACCGACGACGGAATGGTGCCGGCGGTGGACGGCGTCAGCCTGTGCGTCGACCGGGGGGAGACCCTGGGGGTGGTGGGGGAGTCGGGGTGCGGGAAGAGCGTCACGTCGCTGTCCATCAT
>JAJYMS010000268.1 GCA_021786825.1 Bacillota bacterium
TCCGTAGCGGGGGTTCCGGCTGACGAGGAAGTCCTTGACCGTCCGGGTCTGCAGGTCGGCCCGCACCACCCGGTACCCCGGCGTTCCCACGGGCGGGCCGGTCACCGGCGCCCCAGAACCCAACTGGGCGATGAAGACCTCGCCCGGGTGGGCGAAGCTCGGGTTGGTGCAGAAGTCGAACTTGACCGAAGCGGAGTGGTGCTCGAGGAGCAAGACCGGGGGGCCCGCCAGCGGGGGGTGGTGGGCCAGGATGAAGTCCAGGGGGGGCTTTCCCGGCAGTTGGAAGCGGGGGAGGGTCACCGGCATCCCCGCCACGTAATCCGGCCACCCGTACCAGCCGCCCTCCTGAATCTCCCACATGGGGTCGGGCGATTCGCCGATGGGCCGGCTGCCGCGGTGGTCGTATCCCTGGTCGATGGCATAGAGCCGGCCGGCGGGGGAAAACCCCAGGGCGAATGGGTTCCGCAGGCCGTCGGCGACGACCCCCAGACCGGACCCGTCCGGGTTGGCCGCGTAGATGACCCCGTTGGCGTACAGGCTGCCGGGAACGAATTCGCCCGGGTGGCTGGGCGTCCCGAAGGGCTTGAAGGCTCCGGTCAGGGCCAGGGTGGGTTGCGGGCTGTCCATGGTGAAGGGGTTGCCCGACCGGAAGTTGCGGCCCCGGAGAACCATCGACCGGTAGGGCACATCGTGTTCCCGGGGGAGGTCCGGCAACCAGCCGAACAAGAAGTTGTCCGGTCCGACCACCGCGGAGTTGGTGAAGGAACCCACCCCGAAGTACATCCGGCCGTCCGGGCCGAAGGTGATCTCCCCGGTGAAATGGTCACCTCCGGAGCGCAGGCCGTCCACCACCACCGCCCGGCCGCTCCCGTCCGGGGTAACCCGGAGGATGCGCCCCGGGAAGGCCCCCTCGGCGACGAAGAAGGCCCCGCCGTGCCACGTAACCGCGGTCATGGGGCCGCGGAACCCGGAGGCGATTTCGGTCAGCGAACCGCCGGGGTTCAGGCGCAGGATCCGCCCCATTCCCTCGGCCTTCGCCGGACCGTAGGAGTAGCCCGCTTCGCCTATGTACAGGGTCCCGTCGTCGTCGAAGGTGAGGCTGGTCGGGTAGTCGAGCCCGACGACCACCGCCTCCAGGCGATAGCCGTCCTCCAGGGAGACGTCGCCCGGTTTGACGGGCACCCGGACCACCGGCGGCGGCGGAGTGGAGATCACCGGGGCGGCGCTCGGGGGCGCGAAGGATAACCGCTCGGTCACATTATCACCCTCTCGGCTAGCTGGTTTGCCTTTACCCTATGTGGCAGACCGGCCGGCGGACACCAAAAAAGCAAGGAGCCCGGCCGGGGGCTCCTTGGACTGCTCGGGTCCGCTGCCGATGGGCTCTCAGAGCAGCAGGATGATGAAGTAGATGAGCATGATCGACAGCCCCAGGGGAACCCCCAGCCGGGCCCACTCCTTGCTGCCGATCTTGAGCTTGCTGGCCGAAATGATGTTGGGGATGTTGCCGGGGATGAGCATACCCCCGCTGATCAGCAGCCCGAGAAGGATGGCGCGGACCTGCGGGTCGGTCATCCGGGCGCTGATCTCCGCCGCGGTCAGGGTGGCGTTGTCGAGGATCGCCGAGACCGAGTTCAGCCAGAAGAGCACCGGGATACCCAGGGACAGTACGTAGCGGTCGATCAGGGGGCGGAAGCCTTCCCCCAGGAAGACCAGCGCCATCACGAAGAGGTAGACCTTGGCGGCGCGGATGACGACGTGCCGCACACCTTCCTCGCCGCCGGCCTCCTCCGGAGGCCCTTCCGTCCAGGCCTCCACCGGCTGTTCCGGGGCCGCCGCCGCGGCTTCCGCCGGAGGGGCGGCGGGGCCGGGGTTCGCGGACCGGCGGGCCGGGCGCGCCACGCGCACCGCCACCACCGCGATGATCCCCAACCCCAGGATGCCTGGAACGACGTAGGCCCCCAGCAGCCGCACCAGGTACCAGAAGTCCTGTCCCAGCTTGCTGATGGCGATGGTGGCCAGCGGCTCGCCGATGGGCGTGAGGGTGGCCCCCAGACCGATGGCGAAGCAGGCGATTACGTCCAGGGCCACCGTGCGCCGGCGGTCCAGGCCGAGGGCGTTGACGACCTCCACCAGCACCAGGGCCGCGATAATGGCGGTGATGATGCTGGAGAGCATCCCCAGCAGCACGACGAGGAGAAAGGAGAAGACCTCGAGGGACAACAAGGCCGAGGTCCGCCGGATCCATTTCCGCAGGTGGTGCTGCAAGGACCTGAAGACCAGCCCCGCTACCAGGACCGCCAGGGCGATGGGAATCGGCTCCCGGAGGGCCTTGTACAGCAGGGCCAGGCCGAGCACCCGGGCCAGCCAGGCGGCCAGCAGGCCCATGATGAAGAGAAAAACCTCCAACTGCTCCTCGACCAGGCGGGAAACGAAGGGCAAGACGAAGATGAGTGCCAGAATCGCGGCCAGCCCGCTGTAGATCAAGCCTTCCTGCATGGTGGGGCGGTACCTCCTCAAGATAGTCGCGAGGCTGCGAGAGAGGGGGAGGGGGGAGGGGGCCTGCGAGAGACCGGAGCAAAGACCGAGGGGGATCCAATACGGTTGTCAAGATTGGCTAGGAGTAATTCCAACCTACGGCCGGACAGCACCTCGTCCAAACGGGGAGGTGCCGGCGTAGCCGCCCTCCCCGATCCGGAGTCGCACAGTCCCTTTTGGCCGCCCACCCGAGGGAGGCTTGGCTCTACGCCGGGAGGGCCGCGGCCCCAGGCGCGGGTCCGGGGTCAGTCGCTCCCCTTCCCGGCGGGGCGGCAGCCGTGGCGCGGCAGCCGCGGGGCGCTGGTCACACCAGGGCCCCCGGCTGGCAGATGTCCCCAGGGACCCCGGGAAGCCTCCTCGAAAAACAACGTCTTATAATGTATATTATGTAAACTAGGAGGTAGACGAACCAAATTCTGCGTTTTGGTTACCACTGTCTGGGAGGATTCCCAGCCGGTTGCAACGGCTGCTCCGCCTGGCTGGGTCCGGAGGGCCGCGGGGCTGGCGTCCGCCCGGCTCCCCTCCGGGCCAATCCCCATCCCCCTCCCGCGGCCCGGGATCGCCCGTCAGCGCCCGTCAGCGCCCGTCAGCGCCCGCCCAGGCGCAGAGCGCGGGCCACGAAGGCCGCCGCCTGCCCCCGGGAGATGTCCTCCGCCGGGTGGAACGTTCCGTCCGGGTAGCCCTTCGTGATCCCCGCTCCGGAGAGCCTGAGAATCTCGTCCCGCAACAGCGCCCCCGGCGGCAGATCGCTGAACGCGGGCGCGTCCGCCCCCGGGTCGGGGAGCTTGAAGGCCCGGGTGATCATGGCGGCCATCTGCGCCCGGGTGACCGGCTCATTGGGCCGGAAGCTGCCATCCTCATAACCGTTGATAATCCCGACCGCCCGGGCGGCGGCGATGTAGCGGTAGGCCGGGTCATCGGCCGGCACGTCGGTGAAGCCGGGGTCAGCCGCGTCCAGCGATGTACCGGAAGCCTGGACCAGCCAGCGGGCCAGGTCGGCCCGGGTCAGCTTCTCGGCGGGGCGGAAGTTGCCGCTTTGATCGGGGGTGGCGATGCCGCGCCGCCCCAGTTCCTCGATGTCGGGGGCGAAGAGGTGCTCGGGCAGGACGTCCCGGAAGCGGAGTCGCTTGAAGCGGGGGGTAACGATGTCCTGCAGGACGAATTCCCCTCCTCGCTTGGCGTTCAGCAATAGCTGCATTACCCCGGCGTCCTCCGGGAGGTTCAGCGTGAAGTTGGTGAAGGTCTTGCCGTCCCGCTCGATCCTGGGCAGGCGGAACAGATACTGCGTCATCGCGCCGAAGTCCTGATTCGGCCATTCCCTCTGAAACTGGTAGGAGACCCCCTCGCCGCTGACCAGTTCCCGGCCATCGGCGATGCCGCCCGGGGGGCTGAAGACGTTCAACTGCAGCGAGAATTCATCGGACGCGGCGAATTCCGGGTCGATGATCTCGGCCTCCACCGCTGTGGGACGGCCCAGTGGAATAGCCCGGGGAGTCAGCCGCGCGTAACTGTCGGTGCCCATTCGGTTGAAGGAGAAGGTGCGGACAAATTCGCTGATATCCGCCGGGTCCACGGTCAGGCCCTGCCCCCGGTAGAAGGTGAAGAAGTCGCCGTGGTCCTTCCCGGTCATTTGCCCCAGAATCGCCACGATATCCGCTTCGGTCAGATCGGCCCGGGACAGGTCCTTGTACCGGCGGGCCGCCACGGCGAAGTTCCCCACGGTCAGGTGGGCATTGCTATAGGTCGCGTAGGGAGACTGGAAGCGCACGCCCATGTCATAATCGCCGGTAGCGGCCACCAGTTCCTGCTCGATGAAGTAGGCCGACGGATGGCCGTTGTA
>JAJYMS010000078.1 GCA_021786825.1 Bacillota bacterium
GGGACGGGCAACGCCCTGAACATCGATCCCCTGGTGCTGCACGACGTGGCCAAGGCGTTTCCCGAGGTGCCCTTCGTCATCCCGCACTTCGCCACCGGCTACGTGCGCGAGTTGCTGCAACTCGCCTGGGCATGCCGCAACGTCCACGTCGACTCTTCGGGGAACAACGAGTGGGTGCGCTGGATGCCTTACGACCTGGACATCCAGACCCTTTTCCGGCGCTTTTACGAGACCGTCGGGCCGGAACGGATCATTTTCGGCAGCGACTCCTCCTGGTTCCCGCGGGGTTTCGCCGTTCGATACCTGCTCGATCAGTTCCGGGCGTGCCGGCAGTTGCGGCTGCCCGACGAACACCTGCGCCTGATCTTCGGCGGCAACGCCGCGCGGCTGTTGCACCTGGACTCCTGACCACCCAAAGGGCGGGATCCTGTGGGAGGAGGTTGGCCGTTGGCGGAACGCATCCTCACCGTCCCCGAAGTCATCGCCCGGCCGGCCGGCCACCTGCCGACCGGCAACGAGTATGTGGCCATCCCGGCCCTCTCGGCCCGGGACGGCAGCATCGCCGGCATCAACGTCCTGCACCTGGGCGCCCGCGGCCTGCTGGAGTACGACGGCGACGGCGAGCCCTTCCTGCGGCCCGTGGTGGCCCTGGGCTCTCCGGACGGGCGGCGGGTCGAACTGCGGGACCGGCTGGTGTGGAGCAGGCTCGAACACTGGCTTCCGCGCTTTGAACTGGGTGCCGCCGAGCTTGCCGTCACCGGAACCGTTTTCGCGCCCTTGGGCTGCAAGGGTCTGGTTTACGCCCTGGAGGTCCGCAACCAAGGCGCCGCGCCGGTGGAGGCCTGGGTAGGGCTGGAGGGCCGCTGGGCCCGGACGCTCCAGACGGTCTACACGTCCCGTCCGGTCGCGGCCGCCCAGCATGCTTTCCGCAGCCGCTGGGCGGGGGGGCTGGCGCTGGAGGCGCGGGTGGGGACGGCCCTGCTGGCGGTGGCCATCGGCGCCTCCGAGGAGCTGGACACGTTGGCGTGGGAACCCGCCCAGGGAATCTCCTTCCGGCTGGGCAAGGTCGTGCGCCTTGCCCCCGGCGAGGGACGAGCCCTGGCGTTCTACGTGGCCGTCAACCTGGAGGCCGACGGCGCCGACGCGGTGCTGGTGGACCTGCGCCGGCGCGGCTGGCGCGAACTGCTGGACCAAACTCGCGGTTGGCTGCGCGAGCGAATCCTGGACCATCCGGACAGCCGCCTGGGGGAACTGCTCAACCGCAACCTCTTTTTCAACTACTTCTACGCCCTGGGCAACACCATCGACACCGAGGAGGGTGTCCTGGTCACCTCCCGCAGCCCGGAGTATTACGTGAGCGCGGCCTTCTGGTCCCGCGACGCGCTGCTGTGGAGCTTTCCCGCCGTGCTGCTGGCGGACCGGCGCCGCGCCCGGGAGGTCTTGCTGGCGGCTTTCGGCCGCTACGCCAGGCATCCGGGGGCGCACAGCCAGTACCTGGACGGGACCGTGCTCTACCCCGGCTTCGAACTCGACCAACTGGCCGCTTACCCCCTCGCCCTGGACCGCTACCTGCGGACCACCCGGGACGAAAGCGTCCTCGGTGAGCCGGCGGTGCGCCGGGGCCTTGAGCGGATCGAGGCGGCGCTTCGGGAGCAGAAGCATCCGGAGGCGCAACTTTACGCGACCTTCCTGGATCCCTCCGATGACCCGGTGCGCTATCCCTGCCTTACCTACGACAACGCCCTGGCCGCCCGGGCGTGCGAGGTGCTTGCCTACGTCCGCGACGCCTGGGGCGACCAAGAGAAGTCGGAGAACTGGCGCGAGGCGGCCCGGCTTACCCGCCTGGCTATCCGGGAGCACTGCGTGATCGAGGGGCCCCTCGGCCCGATGTTTGCGTGGTCGGTGGACCTGCGGGGAAACGCGGAGATCTATGACGACCCCCCGGGCAGCCTGCAACTCTTGCCGTACTACGGCTACTGTTCCGCGGCGGACCCGGTTTACCGGAACACGGTGCGCTGGGTACACTCCGAGCACAACCCGTACTACTGCGCCCGGGGCCGCTTCCGGGGGGCGGGTTGCGCCCATGCCGCGCAGCCTTGGCCGATGGACGCGGTGAACCGGATTCTCGCCGGTGACGCGGAGGAAGGGCTGGAGTTCCTGCGGCAGGCGGAGATGGACGGCGGCCTGGCCTGCGAAAGCGTCGACCCCGAAACCGGAGAGATCCGGACAGGGGCGGCCTTTGCCACCTTCGCCGGCTTCCTGGCCCACGCCATCTACCGGTCGCGGCAGGAGGGAGAGGAGGGGGCCCGATGAGACGGCTGGCGGTCCGTGACCAGATCTACATCAGCCTGTATTGGTTCTGCCTCAACTTCCACTGGGGGGCGCTGTTGACGGTGGTCGTTCCCACCGAGGTGCTCAAGTTCGTGCCGGACGCGGAAAAGGGCCGCTACCTGGGGCTGGTTTTCTTCCTGGGCGCCTTCGTGGCGATGGTGGTGCAGCCGGTGGTGGGGGCCATCAGCGACCGGTCCACCTTCGCCCTGGGCCGCCGCCGGCCTTACGTGCTGGCGGGAACCGTGCTCAACTCCCTGGCCCTGTTGTCGATGGCCTACACCCGCAGCTTCGCGGTCTTCACCGCGTCCTTCCTGCTGGTGCAGTTCTTCAACAACGTCAGCGGGGGCGCCTACCAGGGGCTCATTCCCGACCTGGTGCCGGAGGACCAGCGGGGCACGGCGTCCGGCTACATGGGCCTGATGACGATGCTGGGAACGATCTCGAGCCTGCTGCTGGCGGGAGTTATGCTGGGGGCCGGCCACACCATTCTGTTCTACTGGCTCATCGTGATCGTCATGTCGGCGGGGATGCTGGTGACCCTCTTCGGGGTCCGGGAGACTCCCATCCGCGAGGCGCCGCCCTTCGAGTGGCGCAAGTTCCTGGCCTCTTTCTGGATCAGCCCCCGGGCCTACCCCGACTTCGCCTGGCTCTTCGCCACCCGGGCCCTGGTGATGCTGGGGTTCTACACTCTGCTCACCTTCTTGGAGTACTACCTCAAGGACGTGGTCAGGCTGGCGGACTTCGTCCAGGCGACGACGATCACCGGCGCCACGGTGATGATCGGCGCGACCCTGAGCACCCTGGTCTGCGGCTGGCTGTCCGACCGGATCGGGCGGCGGATGATCGTCTTCGCCGCCGGGCTGCTGATGGGGAGCACCGCCCTGATCTTCCTGGCCACCAACCACTACCCGGTGATCCTGGCCTTCGGGGTAGTCTTCGGGCTGGGCTACGGGGCGTACACCAGCGTGGACTGGGCCCTGGCGGTCGACGTGCTGCCCTCGGGGCACACCGCGGCCAAGGACCTGGGCGTCTGGAGCATCGCCGTCACCTTGCCCCAGGTGTTGGCCCCGCTGATCGGCGGCCAGGTCCTTTACCGGTTGCAGCCGCTGGGGGTCAACCTCTCGTACCAGGCGCTGTACGCGGTGACCTTCGTCTACTTCCTGCTGGGCTCGCTGGGCGTGTGGCGGATCAAGGGCGCCCGTTAGGGCGATCCGGGGGGTGTTCGAGTGGAGGTTGTCGCGTGTGCCGTGCAGTTGGCGGCGGAGGCCTGTCCGGACGCGGCGGCCCTGGCCGCGTTGTTGGGGGAACCGGTGCGCCGCGCCGCGGCGGCGGGGGCGGGGCTGGTGGTGCTGCCGCAACTGGCGGATTTGATCGGCCGCGACCGGCTGGAGTTGCAGGTGGAAGCCCGGCGCGTGGCTGCAGAACTGGCGCGTGGCGAGCGGATCCACCTGGTCTTTGGCGCCGCTGAGGGCGGCAAGGCGGGATTCCTCTGCTCGCCCGGGGGAGAGGTCATCGGCCGGCAGCGCCAAACCCACCTCCTGCCCCCCGAGAAGGAATGGGGACTGGTGCCTGGCGATGAGCTGTTCACCTTCGACACGGAGGTGGGCCGGCTCGGCCTGTTGGTGGGAACGGACGCCTGGTACCCGGAGGTCAGCCGCATCCTGGCCCTGCAGGGAGCGCAGGTCCTGCTCTCGTTGCAGGCGGTTTGCCGCCCCTACACCCCCTGGCGGCAGGTGGCCGGGATCTGGCAGGAGGCGCAACAAAACCAGACCTTCGCGGTGGAAAGCTGCCTCTCGGGCCGCCTGGCCGGGTCCGCGGGGCTGGAGTTCGAGGGGCGAAGCGCCGTCTTCGCGCCGTGCGAGATGACTCCCGGCGAAACGGGCATCCTGAACGACACCCCGGACGAGGCCGGCCTCGTCCTGGCCCGTTTGGACTTCGCCGCGCGGGAGCGGGTGATCAGCCAGTACCCGGTGCTGGGGCTGCTGAATTCCTCCCTCTACCACCGGTACTTCCCAG
>JAJYMS010000238.1 GCA_021786825.1 Bacillota bacterium
GATGCGGACATCAGCCGGAGCTTGTCCTCGCCCGGGATGGCGGTCGGGTGGACCTGGATCATCTCCGGGTTGGCGTAAATCGCGCCCTGCTGGTAAACGGACGACTGGGCGGTGCCGGTATTGATCACCGAGTTGGTGGAGCGGCCGAAGATCATCCCGATGCCGCCGGTGCCGAGTACGGTCGCCTCGCCGCGAAAGGCCTTGATTTCCATGGTGCGGAGGTTTTGGGCCACGATCCCGCGGCAGACTCCCTCGTTGTCGATGACGGCCGAGAGGAACTCCCAGCCCTCGTACTTGGTCACCAGGCCCTCCGCCTCGAAACGCCGCACCTGCTCATCCAGCGCGTACAGGAGCTGCTGGCCGGTGGTGGCGCCGGCGAAGGCGGTCCGGCAACGCTTGGTCCCGCCGAAGCGGCGGAAGTCCAGCAGGCCTTCCGGGGTCCGGTTAAAGGGAACCCCCATCCGGTCGAAAAGGTAGATGATCCCCGGCGCGGCGTCGCACATTCCCTTGACCGGCGGTTGGTTGGCAAGGAAGTCGCCGCCGTAAACCGAGTCGTCAAAGTGCTCCCACGTCGAGTCCCCTTCGCCTTTGGTATTCACCGCCCCGTTGATCCCGCCCTGGGCGCAGACGGAATGCGAACGCTTGACGGGGACCAGCGAGAACAAGTCTACTGGAACGCCCGATTCTGCAACCTTGATGGTCGTCATGAGACCACCCAAGCCGCCGCCCACGACGATAACTCTGGGTGCCATTTGTCCACCTCCGAAAGATCAAACTGCCGGGCCCGCGCGGCTTAACGGAAAGACAGCAAGGCCGCTACGCCGGCGGCGCTCATCGCGACGAAGAGCACCCCCCAGACATAGCTGGCGACGCGCTGCGCCCGGGGTCCGAGGGTCACGCCCCAGGTAATTCCGAAAGTGAATAGCCCGTTGGTGAAATGGAGTACGGCGGCGACCACGCCGAGGGCATAAAAGGCGAACCACCAGGGGTTGTGCACGATCTTGACCATCTCCGCGAAGCTCGGTTCAACCAATCCGAGGGCCTTGGCGATCCGCAACTGCCAGATGTGCCAGCTCACAAAGACAAGCGTGATGTAGGCGCTCACGCGTTGCAAGTAGAACAGCCAATTCCGTAAGTAGGTGTAACGCAGGACGTTGTTGCGGGCGTCCAGGGTAACAATGATGCCGTAGATCGCGTGAAAGTACAAGGGAATGTAGATGAGAATCCACTCCAGGACGATTAGGGCCGGCAGGGTGGCCATCAACTTGATGGTCCGGTTGTAAGCCTCCGCTCCTCCGATGGCCGTCGCGTTGAGCGTCAGATGCAGGAGCAGAAAAACGCCCACAGGGATGACTCCGGCCAGGGAGTGCAACCTGCGAATGAGAAAATGGGAACTTCGCGGTGACGCCATCTTTGCCCGATGCTCCTTTCCTTCCAATGCTTGACCCACAGGTTTCAGTCTACACTTCACGATATCTCACTGTCAATTCGAGAAAAAGAGCACAAATGACCGCAAAACCCAATTAACGACGCGATTTTGCCGGCTTTGAGGGCGAATGGAAAGCACTGGTAAGACAAAAACCTTAGCCTCCGACAGGAAGTTTGGCCGGCTCGGGTTTGGCCGGCTCGGATTTGGCGGGCTCGGGTTTGATCCGGCCCGTTTGCTCGAAGTACTTCTGCATGATCCACCTGGCCACGGGCGAGGTGCGCGCCCCCCCGCCGGACCCCTCGATGATCACCACCACGGCGATCTCGGGGTTGTCGTACGGGGCGTAGGAGATGAAAACCCCGTTGTCCGGCAACCGGTCCTCGGGTCGGCCGCGTTCCACGCTGCCCGTCTTGCCGGCAACCGGTATCGGGAACCGGGTTGGATAGTAGAAGGCGTTGGTGGTTCCGCCCTCGGAAACCACCCCGTGCATTCCCTCCCGGAGCAGTTCCAGGGTCCGGGGCGACACCGGCACCCGCCGCAGTTCCTGGGGCTGAATCCGCTCCTGCACCCGGCCCTGGTGATCCCGGACCTCCCGCAGCAGGTGCGGCCGATAGATGGTTCCCCCGTTGGCGATGGCCTCCACGTAGCCGGCGAGCTGGAGGGCGGTGACGGTGTTGCGGCCCTGCCCGATGGCCAGCGACAGGATCTCCCCCGGGTACCACTTGTCGCCGTAACTGGCCTTGGTCGGAATGCCGCCCACGATCTCGCCGGGCAAGTCGATGCCGGTAAGCTGCGCAAAGCCATAGTTCCTCGCCCACTTGGCCAGCAGGTCGGGGCCGATGCGGTGACCCATCTCGTAGAAGTAGACGTCGCTGGAAAGGGAGATCGCCCGCACCAGGTTGACCGGCCCCAGCCCACCCCGCTTCCACTCACGCGGGTGATAGAAGAGGGGCGAACGGTCCCCGGAGTAGATCACCTCCGCCGGGTTGATGATCTTCTCCTCCAGCCCGGCGCTGGCCGTCACCAGCTTGTAGGTGGAACCCGGCGGGTACGCCCCGGCGATGGCGCGGTTGACAAAGGGCATCTTGGGGTCATTCAGGGCCTTGGCGTCGATTTTGCCGGTCACGAACTGGGTGGGGTCGTAGGTGGGGTAGCTGGCCATCGCCAGCACCTCGCCCGTCCGGACGTCGAGGACCACCACCGTCCCGGCGTCCGCCGTCGGCTTCACTCCCCGGTCGTCGGGCTCCAGGGCGCGGATCTCCTCCATCCGCTTCACCAGGGCCCGTTCAGCCGCCTTCTGCAACTCCAGGTCGATGGTCAGGTAGAGGTCGTCCCCGGGCTGCGGGGGATCCAGGTAGAGGTCCTTCAGGTAGCGCCCGACGTAGTCGACCTCGACCTCCTTGCCGCCCTTCTTCCCCCGCAGCAGTTCCTCGTATTGGCGCTCCAGCCCGTCCTTGCCGATGGTGTCCCCGGGCTGGTAGTGGCCCTTGAAGCGCGGGTCGTTGAGGTCGTCCAGGCTGACCTCCCGGACGTAGCCGAGGAGGTGGGCGGCCGACGTGTGGTTGACGTAGTCCCGCAGGGGCTGGACCTCTACGTTGACCCCCGGCAATTCCGACCGGCGCTCCTCGATGCGGCTGAAGGTCACCTCATCCAGATCGGTCGCCACCCGGACCGGCTGGTGCAGGCCGACGGTGTCGCGCTGCAGTTTGATCTTATCCTTGATCTCCTGCACCTTCGCCTCGTACTCGGAGGGGTTGTCCCAGGTAAGCAGGCGGGCGAGGTTGGGGATCGTCTGTTGCTCGATTTGCTCGCGGTTGGTGTAGACGATGGAGGCGGTGAAGACCGGGCGGGTGGAGGCCATCACCTCCCCGTTGCGGCCGTAGATCGTCCCTCGCGGCGCGGCGATCGGCACGATGCGGATGCGGTTGCGGTCCGCCAGCCGGGACCAGGTGCTCTGCTGCCAGACCTGCAGATTGAGCATCTGGCCCGCC
Source organism: Bacillota bacterium (assembly GCA_021786825.1). Classification (GTDB taxonomy): domain Bacteria; phylum Bacillota; class Sulfobacillia; order JAMDAP01; family JAJYMS01; genus JAJYMS01. Next base: position 3,421 of record JAJYMS010000238.1, read on the forward strand.
AAGGCCAGGAACAACAGTCCCAGCATGCCGGTGAAGGCAAGGCCGCGCAGTTTCAGCCGGTCTGAACCGGGCATGGCCACCTCACAATAGGGCGCGGAAGACCACGTTGCCGAGCCTGGTACCGCGAAGGGTGAGCCGCAGATTCCCACCCTCCCAGAGCACCAGCCCCTCTTCCTCCAGCCCGCGCAGCCGGGGGCCGACCACGTCGCGCAGGCTCCGGCCGAAGCGGTCCCGAAAACGCTGCTCGGTCACGCCCTCGGCGGTGCGTAAGCCGAGGATCACCGTCTCGGCCATGGTCACCTCCAGCCCCGGCCGGTCGAACTCCACCCGGGGAAACCGCCCCCGCTCCACCGCCGCGATGTAGGCGGTGGGATCGGGCTCGTTGGTCTCCCGGCTGCCGCCGAGGTAGGAGGTGGCCCCCGCCCCGAAACCGAGGTACTCCTCGTTCCGCCAGTAAAGTTCGTTGTGCCGGCACCGGTACCCCGGACGGGCGAAGTTGCTGATCTCGTAGGCCTCGTAGCCCGCGGCCCCGAGCACCTGGCGGGTCAGGTCGAACATCGCCGCCTGCTCGTCCTCGTCCGGCAGTCGCAACTCCCCCCGCTGGTGCCAGCGGTAAAAGGGCGTCCCCTCCGCCAGGGTCAGGCCGTAGGCCGAGAGGTGCGGCGGCCGCAAGGCCAGGGCCTCCTCGAGGTCCCGCCGCCAATCTCTCAACCCCTGACCCGGCAGGCCGAACATCAGGTCCAGGCTGATGTTGTCGAACCCGGCCTCCCGGGCGGCCACCACCGCCTGCCGGGCTTGGGACGCGGCGTGCGACCGGCCCAGGCGGCGCAGGAAATCGGGTTGAAAGCTCTGCACGCCGACGCTCAGCCGGTTGTAACCGGCCTCGCGCAGCCGCGCCAGGTCAGGCC
>JAJYMS010000017.1 GCA_021786825.1 Bacillota bacterium
AATCACCGCTCCCTTGGCGGGATGGCTGGAGCGGATCCTGATTCCCCAGGGTCAGACGGTCAGGGTGGGGGAGGTTCTGGCGCTGCTGCGGACGGAGGCGGAGGGGCCGGGGGCGGAAGGGCCGGGGGATGAGGGCGAGCCGCTCCGGGGCGAGGGGCCGGCCGCCGACTCGGGCGCGCCCGGCGGGCGCCTCGAACCGCTGGCCCCGGAGCAGCGAGCCGTCGCCGGCCGCCTGGTGCAGAGCCTGCGAGACGCGGCGCAGCTCACCCTGGGACGCGAGGTGGACGTGACCGATCTCCTCCGGAGGCGGCGCCCCGAATCCTCCATCACCGACCTGATCCTGAAGGCGGTGGCGCTGGCGCTGCCGGACCATCCCCAGATCAGCGCCCAGTGGCGGGAAGAGGGGCTCCTCCTCCCCGAGGGCGTCCACCTGGGGTTTGCCGTGGCGGTCGGCCCCTCCCTGGTGGTCCCGGTGATCCGCGATGCCCGGGCCAAGTCCCTGGACCAGATTGCCGCCGACCGGCGCCTGCTGACCGAAAAGGCCCGCCAGGGGCGGCTCTCACCGGGGGACGTGGGAGGGGGCACCTTCACCGTCACCAACCTGGGGCCCCAGGGAGTGGACTTCTTCACCCCGATTCTGAATCCGCCCCAATCGGCCATCCTGGGCGTCGGGCGGGTGGTGGAGCGCCCGGCCCTGGTGGCCGGACGACTGGAGGGACGCCGTTACCTGGTCCTGAGCCTGACCTTCGACCACCGGGTCATCAACGGCGCCCCGGCCGCTCTCTTTCTGGGGAGGGTGGCCACCCTGCTGGAGGAGCCGGAGGGATGGATGTAACGACAGGCGGCTGGCGGCCCTGCGCCCCGGCTGGGCCGCTCGAAAACGATCGTTTCGCAGCTGGAGCAGGCGGAGGCGGTTGATACGGCGGCGGCCGGATAGTATACTAATTGTCACAAGCTTCAGAACCAAGAAGCAAGAACCAAGAAGCGCCGTCCGGGCGCTCTTCCGGAAGGGGGGACAAGCCTGGTGCGACGCCGCCGGCTCACCTTACAGGGAAAAATCATCCTGCTGGAGGTGAGCCTCATTGTCTCCATCACGCTGGTCCTGGGCTTGTCCTTCGCCCGCATTCTTTCCCACACCACCACCGAGCAGATGGGGGAGAACGCCCTGGACGTGGCCCGGACCGTGTCCCTGATCCCCAGCGTGCGGGATGCCTTCTACACCCCCGACCCGGCCGACGTCATCTGGCCCCTGGCCGAGCGCGTCAGGAAGGCCACCGGGGCCGAATTCGTCGTGGTCGGCAACCGCCAGGGCATCCGCTACTCCCACCCGCTCCCCGACCGGATCGGCAAACACATGGTGGGGGGCGACAACGCTCCCGCCCTGGAGGGCAAGGAGTATACGTCCGAGGCCGTGGGCAGCCTGGGACCGTCCCTGCGCGGTAAGGTTCCCCTCTATGGCCTCGGCGGGGAGATCATCGGCATCGTCTCCGTCGGCTTCATGCTCCAGGACATTCACGCCGCCATCTGGCAATACGACCGGTGGATCATCGGCGTCGTCGCGGCGGCCGCCGCCATGGGGGTATTGGGGGCGGTGCTGCTGGCCCGGAACATCAAGCGGGAGATCTTCGGCCTGGAGCCGGCCGAGATCGCCGCGGTCCTGCAGGAGCGGACGGCGGTGCTGCAGTCCATCCGGGAGGGAATCATCGCCATCAACGACCGGCAGGAGATTACCGTCCTCAACACCCAGGCCCGCCGGCTGCTGGACCTGCCCGAGGACGCCCTGGGCAAGCGGGTCACCGACGTCATCCCCAACTCGCGGATGCCCTCGGTGCTGGAGACCGGTGAGGCCCAGTACGACCACGACATGATCCTGGGCGACACCGTGGTGGTGGCCAACCGGGTCCCCATCACCATCGGCGGCCGGGTGGCCGGCGTGGTGGCGACTTTTCGCGATCGCACCGAGATCCGCCGCCTGGGCGACCAACTTTCCGAGGTTAAGCGTTACGCCGAGGCCCTGCGCTCCCAGACCCACGAGTTCGCCAACAAGATGCACGCGGTCTCCGGGTTGGTGCAACTGGGGCACTACGAGCAGGCTATCGACTACATCTGCGCCGCCACCTCCGGCCACCAGAACCTGGTGGAGTTGCTGATGCGCCGGGTGCCGGACCCGACCGTGGCCGCCATCATCCTCGGCAAGTACAACCGGGCGGCGGAGCAGCGGGTGCGGCTGGAGGTGGACGAGGGTTCGTCCCTGCGGAGCCTGCGGGACGAACCCCTGGACAGCGACATGCTGGTGACGGTCATCGGCAACCTGCTGGACAACGCCCTCGAGGCGGTGAAGGACCTGGAGCCGGAGCGCCGGCGCGTCCGGCTGGCCCTTTCCGACGAGGGCGGGGAGGTTGTCATCGCGGTGGAGGACGCCGGGCCGGGGATCCCTCCCGAAAACCTGCGGCGGATCTTCGAGGAGGGCTTTTCCACCAAGGACTCGGCCCGCCGGGGGATCGGGCTGGCGCTGGTCAAGCGGGCGGTCGAACACCACGGCGGGCGGGTGACGGCCGATAGCGACCCGGGCCGGGGAGCCCGGTTCGTGGTCAGGATCCCGAGAGAGAGGAAAGGCTGAGGGGGCAAGGATAGTGGGAGAGGCTCCGATCAGGGTGCTGGTGGTGGAGGACGACTTCATGGTGGCCCGGGTTAACCGGGAGTTTGTCGAGCGGGTCCCCGGCTTCGCGGTGGTGGGGGTCGCCGGTTCCGGGGGGCAGGCCCTGGCGATGGTCGAGCGGGAAAGGCCGGACCTGGTGATCCTGGACATCTACCTGCCCGACATGAGCGGCACCGAGGTCCTGCGCCGCCTCCGGGCGGCGGGGGACGGTCCGGACGCCATCGTGGTCACCGCGGCCCGGGAAGCGGGCGCCGTGCGGGAGGCGATGCGGGGCGGGGCTCTGGACTACATCGTCAAGTCCTTCCGCTTCGAGCGGTTCGCGGCCACCCTGGAAAAGTACAAGCTCTACCACAACCGCCTGCAGTCGGGCGGCGAACTCGGCCAGCGCGAGGTGGACCGCCTATATAACCTGGTCGTCCGGCGGGAGGAGCCATCGCAACTGCCCAAGGGCATTGACGCGCAGACCCTGGACCGGGTCCGCGGGCACCTGCGCCGGGCGGCCACTCCCCTGACGGCGGAGGAGGTGGCCCGCGGCGTCGGCTTCAGCCGGACGACCGCGCGCCGCTACCTGGAGTACCTGGCGGACGCCGGCGAGGCCCAGGAAGAACTCGCCTATGGGACGGTCGGCCGGCCGGAGCACCGCTACTTCGCGCGCAATTAGGGAGGGAGGGAGTCAAATGGCCTTGAAGCGCCTCGGTACCGGCAAGAATCCGCTGATCCTCACCCTGGATCTGTTGAAAGCGCTTTTTGGGCGTACCCCGCCGGGCGCCGTCCGCTTTCAGCTCTGGGACGGCACGGGCTGGCCGGACCCGGGACCCGGCGGGGGCGAGGTGAGGGCGACCCTGGTACTGAAACACCCCGGCGCCTTGCGCAGCATGTTCCTCCCGGGCACCGAGTTGGGGCTGGCCGAGGCCTACCTCTACGACGATTTTGACATCGAGGGGGAGGCCGAGGCGGTCTTCCAGTACGCCGAGACGCTGTTGGAGGCCGCCGCCGGGCTGGGGACCAAGCTGCGGCTGGGCGGCGAGCTGCGCCGATTACCCGCGGGCGGGCGGACCCACCGCTCCCGGCGCGGCCCGGCGTCCCTCCGGGGCCGGGCCCATACCGCGGAGCGGGACCGCCAGGCGGTCAGGTATCATTACGACGTGTCCAACGACTTCTACCAGCTCTGGCTCGACCCCGGCATGGTCTACTCCTGTGCCTATTTCCGCTCGCCGACCGACGACCTGGAGACAGCGCAGGTGAACAAGCTGGACCATCTCTGCCGGAAGCTCCGCCTGCGGCCCGGGCAGCGGCTGCTCGACATCGGCTGCGGCTGGGGCGGACTGGCCATCCACGCCGCCCGGCACTACGGCGCCGACGTCACGGGCATCACCCTGAGCCAACCGCAGGCCGACCTGGCCAACCGACGGATCGCGGCCGCCGGGCTGGCGGAGCGGGCCCGCGCGGCGGTGCGCGACTACCGCGAGGTGGAGGCGGACCCGCCCTACGACGCGCTGGTCAGCGTGGGGATGTTCGAGCACGTCGGGCTGGCGATGCTGCCCCGGTATTTTAAAAAGGCGTTTGAACTCCTCCGGCCCGGCGGT
>JAJYMS010000090.1 GCA_021786825.1 Bacillota bacterium
CATCTTCGCCGCCGCGTTCCTGGCCCAGACGTGGTCCTACAACCCGACCGCGGCGCTCTTCCCGCGGATAGTATCCGCGGCGGTGGTCCTGTTGGTCGTCTACCTGATCTTCGGTCGGCTCCTGGCGACGCGGCTCAAGGAACCCCAGCCCAAGGGGCCCCAGCCCGCCTCCGGCGACAGCTCCTCCGCCGCGGCGCCGGTGCTGAACTGGCCGGTCGCCGTGGTATCCTTCGTGGCTTACTTCCTCTTGATTTACCTGGCGGGTTTCGGCATCGCTACCTTATTGTATGGGCTGGCGATGCCCTACCTGATGGGCTACCGGAACCGGCCGGTCACCATCGCCTTCGCTTTGTCCCTGAGCCTCGTCCTGGTGGTGGGCTTCGGGCAGCTATTCAGCGTTCCCCTGCCGGAGGGGATCCTGCTCAGATACTTCCACAGTTAGCGTCAAGGGGGCCGACTTACGATGTGGTGGGAAGGATTTCTGGTTGCCACCCAGGGCTATAACCTCCTGTACCTCCTGAGTGGAACCGTGGTCGGGTTGATTATCGGGGCGCTGCCGGGCCTTGGACCCCTGTTCGCCGTGGCCTTGATGTTGCCCCTGACCTTCGGCATGCCCGCTGTTTCGGCGATCATCCTGCTGGCCGCGGTGCACGCCTCCACGGCCTACGGGGACTCCCTGGCGTCCATCCTGATCAACACGCCTGGCGGCGTGGGCTCGGTGGCCAGCTGCTGGGATGGATTCCCCATGGCGCAACAGGGCAAGGCCGGGATGGCCCTGGGGCTGTCCGCGGCGGGGTCTTTGTTCGGAGGGGTGATCGGCTGGTTGTCGCTGGTGCTGATCTCCCCCGTGCTTACGGGTCTCGCCCTCAAGATGGGTCCGGCGGAGTACTTCATGCTGGCGCTGCTGGCCCTTTCGCTGCTCTCCCTGGCGGCCCAGGGGGAAACCATCAAGGGCCTGATCCTGGGAGGGATCGGCCTGCTGCTGGCTTTCATCGGGCGGGACCCCATTACGGCCACGCAGCGGTTCACCATGGGGAACATGTACCTCCAGGACGGAGTTCCCCTGGTGCCGGTGGTGGTCGGGCTGTTCGCCCTGTCCCAGGCCATCATCCTGGCGGAGAGTGGCGGCGTCATCGCCCAGGTGAGGGGAACCAAGGGGGACGTGTGGCAGGGTGTGGTGGGTGCTTTTCGCCGGCCGATCACCTTGCTCAGGGGCGGCATCATCGGGATCCTGCTGGGGATCATGCCCGCCCTGGGGCTGTCCACCGCCAATATCGTCGCCTACCTGGCCGAGAAGCGGGCGTCCCGGGAGCCGGAGACCTTCGGCAAGGGGAACGTGGCGGGGTTGCTCGCGCCCGAGACGGCCAAAAACGCTTGCATCGTGGGCGACCTCATTCCCACCTTCACCCTGGGCATCCCGGGGTCGTCGACCACGGCCCTTTTCCTGGCCGCCCTGACGCTGCACGGCATCCAGCCCGGCGCGGAGTTCTTCCAGGCCGGGTCGTTGTCCTACGCCGTCTTCGTCGGCATCCTCCTGGCCCAGTTCGCCTTTTTCGTCCTCGGGCTCCTGTTCGCCGGCTACTTCGCCCGGGTCGTGCTGCTGCCCAACTCCCTGCTGGTGCCGCTGATCGTGGTGCTCTCCTTTATCGGGGCCTATGCCATGCGCCACACCCTCTTGGACGTGCTGATCACGATCCTGTTCGGGTTTGTCGGGTACGTGCTTTCCAAGCATCGCTGGCCCCAGGCCTGCCTGGTGCTCGGCTTCGTGCTGGGCGACATCGCCGAGTCGAATCTGCAGCGGGCGCTCCTGATCAGCGGGGGATCGTACCTCGGGGTATTGGCCAGGCCGGGCGCCCTGGGCATCTTCATGACCATGCTGGTTATGCTGGGCTGGCCCTACCTCGCCAAGCTGCCTGGAATCATTAGGACAAGAGAGGTCTGAGCGAAGAGATGAAAAACCTGGACCTGACTGTCAAGCTGGGAGGCCTCACCTTAAGAAACCCCATCGTCATCGGCGGATCGCCCCTGGCGGGGACGGCCCGGCACATCATGGACTGCGTGGACGCGGGGGTCGGGGCGGTGGTCACCAAGACGGCCAACCCGGTGGTTCACCTGCAGCGTTATCCGCGTCCACTCTATAAACTGGTCGACTACCGGAAGAACCCCCAGGATCCCTACGCGGTGCCCGAGTCCTACACCTGGATGCACCGGGAGCACAACTCCGTCTACCCGCCGGAGGCCTTTGCCAAGATCATCGCCCAGGCGTCCGGGTACGCCAGGGAGCGCGGGGTGCCCATCATCGGCAACTTTACCGCCCGCGGCGTCGAGGAGTGGGTCAGGATCGCCGAGCTCTACGCCAGCTCGGGCGCCGACGCCCTGGAACTGAACTTCTGCTGCCCCTTTCCGCCGGAGGGGGTCGCCAGGTCCGAGGAGGATACCAGAATCGGCATCTTCTACACCATGAACCCCGACCGGGCGGCGGAGGTGGTTCGCGCCATCAAGCGGGTCGTGGGGGTGCCGGTGTTTGTCAAGGTGAGCCCCGACGGGTCGGCCTTCGTGAGGGTCGCCCGGGCGATGCAGGAAGCCGGCGCCAACGGGATCACCATGTTCGCCAACAACAAGTTGCTGCGCATCGACGTGGAGGAGGGCAAGCCGATCCTGTACGGGCCGACGGCGGCCACCCATCCGGGGATGATGGCCGACAGCCTGAGGTGGGTGGCCGAGGTTGCCAGGGCGGTCGACCTCCCCATCATGGGCGGCCGGGGTGCCAACACCTGGCGCGACGTGGTGGAATTCCTGATGGCCGGCGCGACGGCGGTGCAACTGGTGCAGGCGGTGATGCTCCGGGGACTGGGACACGTCCGGGAGGTCCTGGACGGGCTGCAGCGCTTCATGGAGCGGCGCCAGTACGCCGGCGTCGCCGAAATCCAGGGGAAGGCGCTCAAACACATTTACTCCAACCTGGATCTGATCGACAAGGTCAAGCCCCTTTACGCGGCCTTCAACCTGCGCCAGTGCACGGGTTGTCGCCGCTGCGTCGAGGCGTGCTGGTACGACGCCATCAAGTTCTACCGCAAGGCGGTACCGGTCCAGGAGAACTGTGCCGGGTGCAGCCTTTGCAGCCAGGTGTGTCCCGCCGGAGTGATCACCATGCGGGAGCGGGAGAATGACCTGGAGCACTTCCGCGCCATGGCTTCCGCCCACCGGGACCTGGCGCCGGCGGACATCACCTGGGATGCTTGAAAAATTTACCGAAATACCAAGCTGGAGGAGGGTTATCGTGTCGCACAGGAGGCTTTGGTTTCCGGCCGTAGGATCGCTGCTGGCGCTGGTGCTGGTGCTTGCCGCAGGGTGCGGCAAGGGCCCGGTGGGGGGAAAGCCGGCGGTGGATGCCCAGAAGGCACCGATTAAGCTCGGGGTCATCTACAGCGCCAGCGGCGCATCGGCCCACGTCGGGGCCCAACAGAAGGCAACGGTTGAAATGGTGGTGCAGGAGGTCAACGCCCAGGGCGGGGTTGACGGGCACCTCCTCCAGCCGGTCTTTGAAAACGACGATAGCAACACCGAAAAGGCGGTTTCGGCGGCCAAGAAGCTCGTTTACAGCGACAAGGTGATAGCGCTGCTGGGGGTCGACACCAGCTCCGGCATCGCGGCGGTGCAAAAGGTTACGGAGGCCGAAAAGGTACCCTTCATTAGTATCGTCGGGTCCAGCCCGAAGCTTACGACCAAGGGGCAGGAGTGGTATTTCCGCAACGCCACCTCTTCCGACTTCCAGACCAAGAGCCTGGTCAAGTACGCCATGCAGAAGCTGGGCCTGAAGCGCTTTGCGGTGCTCTATGACGCGGCCAGAGCCCAGGATCAGGCGCGGGGGTTCACCCGCGACCTCAAGGAAGCGGGGCTCGAACCGGTCATCCAGGAGAAGTTCCAGACGGGGGATACCAACTTCAACGCCCAGCTCCTTAAGATCAAGGCCCAAGACCCGGATGCCCTGATGGTCCTGGGGATGATCACCGAAGGCGCCGCCGCGGCACGCCAGGCGAGAGACATGGGGATCAAGGCGCGGCTGTTGGGCGTGGTCGCCCTGGCCTATGACGACTATATCAAACTGGCCGGCGGCGACGCCGAGGGCACGATTGCCCCCAGCACCTTCAAGGTCGACAACCCCCTGCCGGCGGTGCAGGCGTTTGTAAAGAAGTACCGGGCGAAGACCAATGAAAACCCGGACCATGCCGCGGCCCAGACCGATGACGCCATCAACATCCTGTTGGGCGCGTTCAAGAGCGCCGGCCTTTCCCTTGCGGAGTCCCAAGTGGTCGAGGACCGCGCCAAGGTCCGAGACGCCCTCCTGAAGGTGAAGGACTACCAGGGGGTAGCCGGGAGCATCAGCTATGGTACCAAGGACCACGAGGGCTATGAGGATCCCATGCTGGTGGAAGTCAAGGGCGGCAAGTGGGTCGTGGTCCGCCAGTCCGGCGAGTAAGTCGCGATGCTCTTCGACCAGATCCTGGCCGGCCTGATTGCCGGTTCGGTCTACTCCTTGATGGCCATCGGCTACTCCCTGGTCTTTGCCTCGACGAGGCTCCTGCACTTTGCGCAGGGAGACCTGCTGATGCTGGGGGGATTTGTGGGCCTGAGCCTGGTCGGTGTTCTCGGCCGGAACCCTCTGGCCGTGATGCTGGGCGTGCTGGTGGTGGTCGCTTCGTTCGGCTTCGTCCTGGAACGCTTCGCCTACCGCCCGATCCCCGTCAGATTAACGTCCGTGAGGATCATCAGTACCATCGGCGTGGGCCTGGCCCTGCGCAACTTGGCGGCGGTGGCGTGGACGGCTTCGGCGGTGGCGCTGCCGGAGAACTTCTTTCCCGGTCCGTCCCTGGTCATTTCCCAGTTTACGGTTCGCCCGGTTTACTACTGGGTGATGGGGCTTTCCCTTACCCTGATGGTCGTGCTGGCGCTGTTTCTGTCCCGGACCAGACTGGGCCTGGCGGTCAGGGCGACCGCCTACAACGCTGAGATTGCCGAGCTGATGGGGATGAACTCCTCCCTGGCCAAATCCGTCAGCTTTACCATCGCCGCCGGGCTGACGGGCCTGGGCGGTGTCCTGGTGGCGCCGCTCACCTTCATCCATTACGAAATGGGAGTCTCCCTGGGGCTGACCGGCTTCGCGGCGGCGGTCCTGGGCGGCCTGGGCAGCATCCCCGGCGCCATTGTCGGGGGATACGCGTTAGGGTTGATCGAGACCTTCGGGGCCGGGTTCATTTCGTCAGGGTATAAGGACAGCATTGCCTTTGTGGTCTTGATCCTGATCCTCTTGCTCAAGCCCTCCGGGCTGTTGGGGGTTCCGGTCCAGGAGAAAGTCTGAGGAGGCGAGGCCAGTGCGACACGGGTGGACAAGGCACGCCGTTTACACGGTCCTGGTGCTGGTGCTGGCGGGGTTTCCGGCCTTGACGGGAGGCAGTTACTACCTGCTGCACCTGGCGACGATGGCCGGGATCATGGGGATCGTCACCCTGGGGCTCAACATCCTGATGGGCAATACCGGCCTGGTCTCCCTCGGCCAGGCGGGCTTCTTCGCCATCGGCGCGTACGCGGTGGGGATCTTGACGACTTACCAGGCGGTTTCCTTTGGGGCCGCTCTCCTCCTTGGCACGGCGGCCGCGGTCGTCGCCGGATTGCTGATCGGACTGACCTCCATCAAGTTGCACGGGGGCTACCTGGCGCTGGTTACCGTGGGATTCGGCCGGATCGTCCAGCTCTGGCTGGTCAACGAAAATCAGCTCACCGGAGGCTCGGAGGGGCTGCTGGGCATCCCCCCGCTCACGCTGGGAAGCCTCTCCATCAAAACCCCGACCGCTTTTTACTACCTGGTGCTGGGGGCGACGGTGGTGATCCTGGCCTTCACCCGCAATGTCCTGAGCGGCAAGTTTGGCAGGGCTCTGCTGGCGGTTCGGGAGGACGCCACGGCGGCGAGGATGATGGGAATCAACCCCACGGCCTACCGATTGGCGGCATTCGCGCTCAGTTCCGCCTACGCCGGCCTGGCGGGTGGGATCTACGCCGAGTTTGCGGGGTCGCTGTTTCCGGATTACTTCGGCCTCTCCCTGTCGGTGCTGTTCCTCCTGATGCTGGTCATCGGCGGTACGGGAAGCATCGCCGGCTCGTTCCTGGGGCCCTTGCTGGTCACGGCGGGCTTCGAACTGCTGCGGCCTTTCAGGGATTACCAGATGATCGTCTACGGTGTTGCGGTGGCGCTCGTGTGCGTGTTCCTCCCCAGCGGCCTGACGGGTCTTTGGCGATTGTTGCCTGCCGGAGGTCGCCATGCTGCTTGAGGTCCAGGGAGCGGTGGTGCGGTTTGGCGGGGTCAGGGCCCTGAACGGTGTGGACCTCGGCATCGACCGGGGAATGATCCATTCGCTGATCGGACCCAACGGCTCCGGAAAGTCGACCCTCTTCAACGTGATCACCGGCTTTTGCCGGCCTTCCGCCGGTTCAGTCAGGTTCGCCGGCAAGCCCCTGGTGGGTTTGCCTCCCCACGCCGTCGCCAGGCTGGGCATCGCCCGGACATTCCAAAACCTGCGGCTGTTCGGGGGAGCCACGGCCCTGGAGAACGTCTTGATCGGCCAGCATTGCCGGGCGCGACAGGGTTTCTGGAGCGCGGCGGTCAAGGCGCCGGCGATGATTGCGGAAGAGCGGCGCCTCCAGCAGCGAGCCCTTGAACTTCTGGATTTCGTGGGGCTGCGCCACAAGGCGCGGGAACTGGCTCGCAACCTTGCCCACGGAGAGCAACGCCTGCTGGAACTGGCCAGGGCCATGGGCATGAGCCCGACCGTCTTGCTGCTCGATGAGCCGATGGCGGGAATGAACCCGGCGGAGACAAACCGGGTCATGGAGACGATCCGAAACATCGCCGGGGAAGGGGTTGCGGTGGTCCTCGTGGAGCATGACATGACGGCGGTGATGGGGTGTTCCCAACGCATCTCGGTGTTGAATCACGGGGTCAAGATCGCGGAAGGTTCCCCCGAACAGGTCCGCTCGGATCCCCTGGTCATCGAGGCCTATCTGGGGAAAAAGTCCCACCGGAAGGATTGAAAGGCCTTGCTCGCAGTAGAGGACATCGAGGTCAGGTACGGGCAACTGAGGGCTGTCAAAGGGATTTCCCTCGACATCCAGCCAGGTGAAATCGTGGCCATTCTGGGAGCCAATGGGGCAGGCAAGACCACCACCTTGAAGGCGATTGCCGGCTTGCTCCAACCCGCCCGGGGTAGGATCAGGTTTATGGGTCAGGATCTCCACGGATCCAGGCCTCACCAGATTTTGCGGCGAGGGATAGCGCTGGTCCCGGAAGGAAGAATGGTGTTCCCGCACTTCTCAGTGCTGGAGAACCTCGTGGCCGGGGGCTATGCGATCAAGAACAGCGGGCAGTACAAGGCAAATCTCGCCAAGGTGCTCGACCTCTTCCCGGTCTTGAAGGAAAGGTTGCAACAGAAGGCCGGCACCCTCAGCGGCGGCGAGCAGCAGATGCTGGCCATCGGGAGGGGCCTGATGTCGAACCCCAAGCTGTTGCTACTGGACGAGCCCTCCCTGGGACTGGCTCCGGTCGTGGCCGAAAAGATCTTTGAAACGATCCGCGAGATCCACGACCAGGGCGGCACCGTGCTCCTGGTGGAGCAGAACGTTTACGCCGCGCTGGAACTGACCGACCGAGCCTACATCCTCGAGAACGGGGTGGTGGCCATGGCCGGCGAGCCCGGCGAGTTATCGCACAACCCCGAGGTGAAAGCGAAGTACCTCGGTGGTTGATGATGGGAGGTATCGAAGCCGTGAAGACTTGTACCGTAGCCGAGGCCATTGTCGATTGCCTCAAGCAGGAAGGGGTCAGGTACATCTTCGGTTTGCCCGGCTCGCAGATTCTGGAGCTGCTTGACGCGGTCCACCGGGAGCCGGAGTTGCGGTTCGTGCTCACGCGACACGAGGCCAACGCGGCCTTCATGGCCCATGGCTACGCCCTGTCGTCGCACTCAGCCGCGGTTTGCCTGGCTACCCACGGCCCTGGCGCCACCAACCTGCTGACGGGGATCGCGGCGGCCTACAAGGCCTCGGCCCCGGTGATCGCCCTTACGGGCAAGGCTGAACTGGACGTGCACCAGCGGGATTTCTTCCAGGAAATCGACGAGGTCAGCCTGTTCAGACCGATCACCAAGTGGAGCTGCATGGTCACCCGCGCGCAGCAGGCGCCGGACATCGTCAGAAAGGCTTTCAGGATCGCCCTCTCGGGCCGTCCGGGCCCGGTTCACATCAATATCCCGGTAAACCTCCTCCGCGAGACCATCAGCTATCCGCCCCTTTCGCCGGAGCGGTACCGGGCCCCCGAGGAGAGCCCCCTGGAGGGACTGAACGACGCCCTCGCGGCCAGGGTTCTGGCAAGCCTGGAGGCGGCCCGGTTCCCGGTCGTCCTGGCCGGCGGTGAGATCCTGCGGGAGAGGGCCACGCCGTTGCTCCTGGAGTTGGCCGAGGCCCTGTCCCTGCCGGTGGTAACCACCATCAACCACCTGGACGCCTTTCCGGCCGTCCACCCGCTGGGCCTGGGGCCGATCGGCAAGAACGGCTGGGACTGTGCCAACCGGGCCATCGCCACGGCTGACCTCCTCCTGGCCCTGGGCGCCCATTTTGACTTCCTTTCCACCAATTTCTCCCGGGACCTGCTGGCTCCGGACACCAAGATAGTCCACGTGTCAGCGGTACCCGAGAGGATCGGATTGATCTACCCGGTGGAGTCGGGAGTCCTGAGCCCCACCCGCCCCTTCCTGGCTGATCTGGTCCGGCGGGTGAAGGGCAAGCCCGCGCGGGAGGCCGACCCCCGGCCGGCGGCCTGGAAGAGGGAGTGGCTCGCCAAGCGGGCGCGGTGGGGAGAAGCGCGGGAAACCCCCATCAAGCCCCAGTACGCCGCCTATAGCTTGCATGGCGTGGTCCCCGACGACGCCCTGTACGTGCTGGACGGCGGGAATTTCGCCAAGTTCGTCCGCAAGTGCTGTGATACCCGGGAGGGGGGCACCTTCCTCAACGCCGAGGACTTCGGCACGGTCGGCTCCGGCTTCCCGCTGGCCCTGGGGGCCAAGATGGGCCAGCCTTCGCGGACGGCGGTGTGTGTCCTGGGGGACGGCGCCTTCATGATGACCCTGGGAGAACTGGAAACGGCGGTCCGGGAGGGCATCGACGTGGTGGCCGTGGTGTTCAACGATTCCGGCTTCGGCAACATCCGGTCTTATCAGCACGCGTTCTTCGACCGGCGCTACATCGGCTGTGACTTCTCCAACCCGAACTTCGGTGATATCGCCCGCCTTTTTGGCGGATGGGGTACCCAGGTGAGGCAACCCGAGGAGCTGGAGGGAGCGCTGAGGCAGGCCTTCGGCGTAAAGGGACTCGCCGTCGTCGACGTGCTGGTGGACCCCTATGCCCTCGCCGCCCCAACCCACCAACGGTAGGGCCCGAGAGGAGGATTCGTCGTTGTCAGGATTCAAGGCCTTGCGAGTCGACCTCAGCAAACGCGAGTCCGGCGAGTTCGCGCTCGACGAGGAAGCCATCCGAGGCTTCCTGGGGGGGCGGGGGTTGGGCGTCCGGCTCCTTTGGGATGAGGTGCCTCCAGGGGCGGACCCCCTCGGTCCCGAGAATGCCCTGATCTTTGTCACCGGCCCCCTCCAGGGCACCAGCGCCTTCTTCGGCAGCCGTTGCTTCGTCACGGGCAAGTCGCCCCTCACCGGGATGCTGCTGTCCAGCAACGCCGGGGGCCGCTTCGCGGCCGGACTGAAACGCTGCGGCTATTGGGCACTGATCGTGACCGGCCGCGCGGACACTCCCACCTTCTTGCAGATCAGGGACCACACCGTCGAGTTCCGCGACGCCACTCCGATGTGGGGGATGCAGACCACCGACGCGCAGGCCTTCATGCGGGAGGAGACGGGGGACCGGGAGGCATCCACCCTGGTCATCGGGCCGGCGGGCGAGCGCCAGGTGAAGATCGCCTGCATCGTCACGGAAGGAGAACGCCGGCGCACCTTCGCCCGAGGCGGTCCGGGGGCGGTGATGGGCGCCAAGAACCTCAAGGGGATCGTCATCCGGGGGACCGGCGAGGTGGAGGTCGCCGACCGGGCCGGACTGCGGAAGGCCCAGTCGACGATTGCGGCCGCGGTGCGGGCGCATCCAGAGTGGGCCAGGCGGCGCTCCCTCTACGGAACCCTGGCCGACGTGGTGACGCTGAACACCCTCGGGCTGCTACCCACTCGGAACTGGCGGACCGGGGTGTTTGAAGGAGCGGACAAGCTGTGTTCGGTCAACGTCCGGTCGCAGTGGATCGTCGCGGATCGGACGTGTGGACCCTATTGCCCGACCCCCTGCTCGAAGGTGGCCCTGGTCCGGGAGGGGGATTATGCCGGAATCACGACCGAGGGCCCTGAATACGAATGCGTTTACGCCCTGGGGTCCAACTGCGGGACGGACCGGTTCGACGCCGTGGCGGCGGCGGAGCGGTTGTGCGACGAGCTCGGCCTGGACGCGATGTCGGCCGGGTGCACCGTCGCCTTTGCCATGGAGTGCTTTGAGCGCGGGATCCTGACCCCGGCGGAGACCGATGGTCTGCAACTGACGTTCGGCAACCATGCGGCAATCGCCGAGATGATCCGGAAGATGGCCTACCGGCAAGGGGTCGGCGCTCTCTTCGCCGACGGGAGCAGGGTTGCGTCCCAAAGGCTGGGACAAGGCTCCGACGAGTTCGCCATGCATGCCAAGGGGATGGAGTTCGGAGGCTACGAGTGCCGAGGTTCCTTCGGCCAGGCGCTGCAGTTTGCGATCAGCAACCGGGGCGGGTGCCACCACGACCTGGGCCTTCCGGCACGCGTGGAGTCTCTTGACGGCACGGGCACCCAGGTCGAGGGCAAGGGAGACCTGGTGAAGCGAACGGGAATCACCAGAGCCCTCTTTGATTCGGCCATCATGTGCACGTTCTCGAGGACCGTGGTCGAATGGGAACCGATCGCCCTGGCTGTTTCATCGGTACTCGGCTGGAAAGTTACGCCCGACGACCTCAAGTTGATCGGAGACCGGGTCCTGAACCTCGAACGCGCTTACAACGGACGCGAGGGCGCGCGACGGGAAGACGACCGCCTCCCGGCCAGGCTGCTGAAAGAGCCCTTGCCCGACGGCCCCCACCAGGGCTCGGTCGTGCCCCTGGAGAGGCTGAAGGACGACTTCTACCGCGCCTTCGGCTGGGACCTGAAGACGGGTTTGCCCACGAGGGAGACGCTTTCGCGGCTGGGCCTCGATACGTTGGTTTTGCCAGGACGCGAGCGGGGGTGATAGATGACTACAAGACGGATCGGGTTCCGGTGGAGCCGCGCAACAACAAAAGTCCGCAAAGGGGAGGGAAGCTTGTGAAAAAGCTCCAACACGGCAAATGGTGGTTATCGGCGGCGGTAGGATTGGTCCTGCTGGTCGCCCTGGCAGCGGCGTCGGGTTGCTCCAGTCAGAAACCGGCTGCCGGGGACAAGAACCAACCGCCGGCAGCGCAGCAGCAGGAGCAGTCAGGCGGGGAAAAGTACCCATCGAAACCGGTGCGGCTGATCATTACGCATAAGGCCGGGGGTACGACGGACGCCGCTGCCCGGCTGATTGAGCCCTACCTGTCCAAGTACCTGGGGGTCCCGGTGGTGATCGAGAACATGGAGGGCGCCGGGGGCAACATCGCCCGGTCCTACGTGTTCAAGCAGCCACCCGACGGTTACACGCTGCTGGTTTCCCAACAGCCCTCGATGTCGTCCGGCCAGATCGTGTCCGGTGGGGCGTTCGACGTGCTCAAATTCGTACATGTCTATAACATCGCCGGCAAGAACTATGACTGCGTAGCGGTGCCCTATGACTCGCCGATCAAGTCACTTGACGACCTGAAGCAGGCGTCGCAAAAGAAGCCCCTTAGTTCGGCCGGGACGGGCGTGGGAAGCAACGCCTACATCGCGGCCATGATGCTTCAGAACAAGGCCGGGGTCAAGCTGACCTATGTGCCTTATAACAGCGGGGTCGAGGCGGCCATGGCCGTCGCGGGCGGGCAGACGGAGATGGGCACGGGCGCGCTCGATAGCTATTACCCGCTGCAGAAACAGAAGAAGCTGCGAGTGCTCGCCGTGTTTGGTCCGCAAAAGGATCAGTCCGCTCCCGAGATTCCAACCATGGTCGACCTGGGGTACAAGGACATCAAGATGGACCAGATGACGGGCGTGTTCGCGCCGGCGGGGTTGCCGAAAGACAAGCTCGGCATTCTCGCAAAGGCCTTCGAGAAAGCCTTCAAGGATCAGGACTACCTGGCGTCGGCCGCGAAAGCCAAGCAGACCTTGCAGCCGCTTGGACCGGATGAATTCTACCAGGCATCCGAGGGCATCTTCAAGGTCATCAAGGAGTTGGAACCGTTGCTGAAGAAGGGCGCCAAGAAGTAAAGATCAGCAGCGGCTGAGACCGGGGTCAGACCGGGGGTTGAGCCGGGAGCAGGCGGAAGCCCTGGCCCTTGGGGACCAGGGCTTCCTGGTGGGGGGCGGCCCGCGCCAGGACAAGCTTTGGCCGGCAGGACTACCGGGACGGCCTTTCGAGCTGGCTTTTCGAGGAGGCTTTTCGCGTGGCGACGCTATCGGCGGTCCTTTCGATCACGCTAATCGACCTGGTCTTATCGGGGGACAACGCGGCCGTCATCGGGTTGGCCATCAGAAACCTGCCCCATCGCCAGCGAAGGCTGGCGGCCACGCTCGGTGCGGGCGGCGCGATCCTGTTCAGGGTGACCCTCACCGCCCTGGCCACGCTGCTCGTTCGCGTGCCGTACCTCAGCGCGCTCGGCGGGCTCGTCCTGGTCTGGATCACCTGGAAACTGGTCGCCGGCGAGGACGACGAGCACGACGTGCAGTCCAGCGCCCATTTCTG
Organism: Bacillota bacterium; assembly: GCA_021786825.1. Taxonomy (GTDB): domain Bacteria; phylum Bacillota; class Sulfobacillia; order JAMDAP01; family JAJYMS01; genus JAJYMS01. The sequence continues at coordinate 12,952 of JAJYMS010000090.1, forward strand.
GGGAGCCATGGCCACGATCGTCATCGCGGACGTATCCATGTCCTTTGACAACGTGTTAGGGGTGGCCGGGGCCGCCGGGGGAAGTATCACCCTGCTGGCGTTTGGGCTGCTCCTAAGCATTCCCATCGTGGTGGCCGGGAGCAACATCCTGGGGAGCCTGATGAACCGCTACCCCATCGTGGTCTACGCCGGTGGCGCGGTGCTGGCGCATACCTCGTTGGCCATGATCTTCGCGGATCACGGCCTGGGTTTGCCTCGCCACACCGGTACGCTGGCGCCGGTAATGGTTGCCTGGGGAGCGGCGCTGGCGGTCCTGATTTACGGCGGGGTACGCGTGCGGCAGGCCAGGCCCGACCGGGCAGCCCTGGAGGTGGCCTCCGACCTGGAGGTCCTCGGGGATACCCTAAAAGAAGGGCTGGTGGAAGGGCTGGAGGAAGCCGCCACACGGGAGAAGGATTAGCGGTCCCAGCGATCATCCGCCGCCGCGTCCTGGCAAATCCAGGGCCTTGGCGCGGGCCGCTGGTCTGGAGACGGCGCGCCGGGGGTGATATAATACCCGCATTGAGGCAACCCCGCCGAAGCAGGCGCGTGAAGGGGCACCGCCGCCCATCCGTCCCCTTAGAGAGGTAACCCTTGAGCCGCGTAGACTACAAGCTCCTGGCCCAACGCAAGATCTCCGATTACCTGGATACCGTCAAACCTTCCAGGCTCACCGAGCGCCGCTTCCAGGAGGTGCTGGAGCGGCTCGAACGCATGGGACCCGAGGTACTTCCGGTGGTGACCACCCGTCTGCGGCGGGCGGACCGCGAAGCGGCGCCCATGCTGGCGCGGATCATGGAGGAACTCGGCACCGAGGCGGTCGTCCCGTCCTTGCTGGAACTGATGGGGGACCGCCGCGTCCCCGACCACGCCAAGCTAATCCTTCTCAACGTGCTGGCGACCTTCGGCGTGGATGTCTCCCAGCTTCCCCTCAACTCCTACTGCGACGATCTGCAGAAAGCCCAGGAGGAAGCCGACCTCAGCTTCATCGAGGCGGTGGCCAGGGACGAGCGAATCCTGGTCCCCGTGGTGCAGACCCTGGGAGACCAGAACCCCGGCGCGCGGCTGGAAGCCGTCCAATCCCTGGCCCAGCACCGCGATGTCCGGGCCACGCCTTTCCTGGCGATCATGGCGCGTCTTCCCGACCCCGGCCTGCAGGCGGTGGCCTTGGAAGGCCTGGGCCGGCTGGAGGAAGGGTGGAACGGGGGGGTCCCTGGGTCGGACGCGAACCCCAGCCTGGCGGCGGGCGCCCCGACGAATCCAGCCGCCCTGACGAATCCAGTCGCCCCGACGAATCCAGCCGCCCCGATCAAAGCGGTTCCTCAAAGCCCCGACGAGTTCGCCGGACGGCGACTGGCCGCCTACTTGGAACTGGCCCAGGGCGGTTTGACTCCCGATATCCGCCGCCAGGCGGCCGGATATGCCGAGGTGTTGCGGCGACTGGGCGTCGAGCCGCATGGGCCGGACGTGAACGAACTGGCTGGCCCCATCAACGACGTCGCGGTCAGCGGCGTCGACGGCCGCGGGAGCCGGACCGTCTGGGTGGTGCGCAAGCACCCGCGCCGCCGGCCCGCCTTCACCATGATCAACCTCCTCCTCAACGCCGAGGAGGGCATCAAGGATGTTTACGGTGCCTTTGAGCTGACCAGGCCGGAGGTGGACGAGACCTTCACCTCTCTTTCCCCGTCCTTGCCGGTGGTGCATGGGGACGCGGCGTACGCCGGCCCCCTGGTCCGCGACGCCCTGTGGGCGCCCCTGCCCACGGCCTTTCACTTCTGGCGAGACTTCTTCCCGCCGGATTGGCTCGTCCCGCGGCGCTACCAACCCGCCCCCGGGCCGATGCCCAAAGCCTTAACGGACCTTGGCTCTCCGTCCCGGATCAACGAACTGATGACCCTCTTGCTGGCTACGCCCGACCTGGACGACTGGTTTCTGGACGACCCGGCGGTCTATGACGCCGTCGACCAACTCGACCGGCTCTTCAAGCGCGCCGGGGGCCGCCGGTCAGAAGCCCCCCGGTCTGAGTCCGGGCGGGCGGCGGCCGGGCGCTCAAAGGTCTCTCGGTCCGCCGTACTGGCCCAGGCCGAAGCGGTGAAACGTTACCTGTGCGAGCGCCTGGTGGTTCCCCAAAGGGATCGCTTCCTGCGCCGGTTTGAACTGGCGGTGGACTTCATGCGGCACCGCGGCGAAACGAGAATGGCCCAGATTGCGGCCTCCTGTCTGGGCGACCTGCGGTCAGCCCGCCAACTCTGCCGCCATCCCCTGATCCTGGCCCTCATCGGCAAGAGCCTTCAGATCGCCAAGGGCAACATGAAGGAAGGCTTCGACCCGCGCCTCAACCCGTCCGCGTTCGAGTAGGGGTAGCGGCGGCGCGTTCGGGGCTTCGGCCCCGGCGGCGGACCGCCTCTTGCCGGGCCACCTTGCGAAGTACCAGCCTCGCCATCTTCGGCGGGGCTTTCGTAGCGTTTCCCAGCACGTTTATTGTCATGAATATCCAGCCTCAACAAACGTCAGAGACATGGTGATACCGTTTTCCAGACAGTTGGAGGCGGTATTCAAGGAACGCGGGCTTGTCCTGGTGCCCCAACGCCGGTTCAGTTCTGGCTTACGAGGACTTGGTCATGGTCAGGCCGATTGATGCTCGCGATCTGAAAAGTGCACTTGGAACCCTGGCCCAAACGACCCTGCAAGACCTTCTGCGGCCGGACGATGATGAAAGAAGAAAACGCTAGAGAATGTCAAGGCACCGCCGCTACCGCAAGTCTCACCCGGCACTCTTGCCGGGTGTGCGTTTTGTTTGGCATGCCAGGACGTCAGGCTGGGAATGTTTGAAACGTGTGGCAGAAGCTCCCGGAATTACGATAATGGGTTTTACTGCCTGACGGAATTCCCAGCTCCCACAACTTGGACTGACACACCGTTGTCATGATCCGGGTTTATGCTTAAAGAAAAGGTAGGGCCGTAATTGTCTTGGCTATGTTGTGCACCGCATTGGTACTCGGAAAAGCGAGGTGACCCTTTGAGTCCCTCCGTGTTTCCCTATGGTCGCAGGCAGGAGTCCGGCCGCCAATGCCACTGCCAAGACTTCATGCCCCGGGCAGGGCCGATATGTCCTTTCACGTTTTCCCACCGGGCAGCAGGAAGTTGCCTGGCTGGCACCCTTCCTGCTGCTCCGGGTTCACTGCCATGAAGGATTTGCACCTGCTACCCAAGGTCAGGGATGGGTGGAGCTACCTCTACGTGGAGCACTGCCGCATAGACCGCTCCGAGAAGGCGATTGTTCTACGCGACGAGCGCGGAAAGGTCGACGTACCGGCTGCCTCCCTGGCAGTTCTGATGCTCGGCCCGGGAACCACTGTGACGCATGCGGCCATAAGTGCTCTGGCTGACAACGGTTGCCTGGCCATCTGGACCGGCGAGGAGGGCGTGCGCTTCTACGCCGAGGGCATGGGAGAAACACGGAGTAGTGCGGCGATGCTGCAACAGGCCCGGCTGTGGGCAGATCCTCGCATGCATCTGGAAGTTGTGATTAGAATGTACCAAATGCGCTTTCCCGAGCCACTCGACCCCTCACTTACCCTTCAGCAAATTCGCGGCAAGGAAGGTATCAGGGTTCGACAGGCATATGCAACGGCGAGTCGTGACTATGGTCTCCCCTGGGAAGGACGCAACTACAACCGGAATGCTTGGAATCGCGGCGATCCTGTGAACAGGGCCCTGTCAGCGGCGAATAGTACTTTGTATGGCATTTGCCATGCTGCGGTCGTTTCCGCCGGGTATTCTCCGGCCTTGGGATTCATCCATACGGGCAAACGGTTATCGTTTATCTACGACGTAGCTAACCTCTACAAGACGGAGTTTGCGGTTCCAGCCGCCTTTGAGGAAGTAGCGAAGGGGTCCGACAGGTTGGAGACTCGGGTGCGGCACCGAATGCGGGATATTTTCTCCGAGCGCCGGCTGCTGCAGCGGATCGTCCCCGATCTGCAGCGATTGCTCAGCTTTTCGGGTGGACCGGAAGGTGAGGGCTTTGATGAGGAAGAGGCCAGACCCGGTAGCCTTTGGGAGCCAACTGGTGCGGACGTTGCGGGAGGCGTAAACTTCGCCGGGCTACAGAAGGAGACGCTCGATGGCGGTGATGATTTTGGAACGGGTACCCCCTAGCCTGCGCGGCGAGTTGACTCGGTGGATGCTCGAACCTAAAGCCGGGGTGTTCGTCGGAAGCCTCTCGGCGATGGTTCGCGACAAGCTCTGGGAAAAGGTATGCCAAGGCGCTAACGGCGGGGCATGCATGTTGATTCACAACGCAGCAAACGAACAAGGCTTTACCATGAGGTCCTGGGGCAATACGAGCCGTATTGTAGAGGACTACGAGGGCCTATTGCTCATCAGAGTGTCGAACGACTAGACTGGTTTTTTAAGGAAGGCCAATCGAAAAGTAGTATTGTGTGACTTGGCGACTGTTTTCCGACAAGGAGACCGGAGTGAAGCCACTCTTTCCAGTATCGTCCCCACGCACGTGGGGGTGAACCGACTAAAGCCACAGCCGGATGGCGGCTTGAATCATCGTCCCCACGCACGTGGGGGTGAACCGGCCACAGCCGGATGGCGGCTGGAAGCTGAGATATCGTCCCCACGCACGTGGGGGTGAACCGGATCAGGAGGGCGCTTGGCAAGGAAGGCCGACATCGTCCCCACGCACGTGGGGGTGAACCGAACGTGACGTTCGGCCTAGGGCAGTATGACTTATCGTCCCCACGCACGTGGGGGTGAACCGGGAGCCTGAAGCTCACCGCAGGCGACATTGACATCGTCCCCACGTACTTGGGGGAGCACGCGAAAGAAGGTGATGTGCCGATGGAGTGAAGAGACCATTCTCCTGGACACACGCCCCGCCGGAGGTTGTCTACTTACGATCATGGCTTTGGAACGGTTACCGTAACTGCTGAACAGCGAAGGCTTCTCGAAGAGGGGGCTGCTGCCGAAGGGTACTCGTCACTTGGTGCGTACCTCGTCCTCCTTGAATCGAGAAATCGGAAGCTGACCAGCAAAGCGAGAGGAAGAGTGCCGCGACAACTATCAGCGTCACTCTTGCCACGAAGGTTCTAGCTCTCCACCTGTTGACCCTACCCCATTTGCGCTGACCACCCGACCCGGGAAAGCGAGGTGGCGCATCTTGAACCGTCCCATCCTTCCCGCCCACTGGGCACTCTGGGGCAAGAGCCCGCGGGGCACGAGGGGTGAACAGGCCGCCGACTTGTACCATCCCCTCATCTACCACCTAGTTGACGTGGCTATGGTGGCGAAGGCGCTTTGGCCCGTAACGCTTGCTCCAATCGTGAGGCGCAGGCTGGCCAATCAGCTAAAGCTCCCCGACGAAGAAGCTGCGCGGGATTGGATGGCTTATTGGGTGGGCTTGCATGACATTGGCAAGGGTGCGCCAGGCTTTGCCCACAAATGGAAGCTCGGCTGGAGTCGGATTGGACAAGCTGGTTTCGACCTGCCCCGCCCGGTGCCCAAGGCGCCTCACAACTTCATTTCAACGAAGGTTCTCCTCCGGTTCCTACTGGAATTGGGACTGTCGCCCGAGGTGGCGCAACCTGTGGCCGAGGCCGTAGGGGGGCACCACGGTACCTTTCCGCGGGGCGGTGACCTCCAGGGGATCGGTTCATCGGCGCTGGGAGGCAAGACCTGGGAGGCTGTGCGGTTCGACTTGGGGCACGCTCTCAAGAGTCTATGTGGGCTTGACGGCAAGCCTTTGCCCCAGGGTGACCTGAACCAGACTCCGTGGGTCCTAATGGTGTTAGCTGGCCTAACCTCCATAGCGGATTGGATCGGCTCTGACGAGAAGTTCTTTCCCTACGTCGCACCAGGAGCCGATTTAGCCGAGTATGCGGACCGTGCTCGGGAGCAGGCTGCGCTAGCCTTGTCACAGCTCGGTTGGAACCAATGGAGCAGTGACCACGGCCAACTTGCTTTCAGCTCTCTTTTCCCTTTCGACCCAAACCCGCTCCAGGACGTCATTGTGCAACTGGCCGATGGCCTTCCGGCCCCGTCCCTGGTATTGGCGGAGAGTCCCATGGGGGGTGGGAAGACGGAAGCCGCCCTGTACCTGGCCGACCGCTGGAGTAACATTCGGGGCCAGCATGGGTTCTATTTTGCCCTTCCCACCCAAGCCACCAGTAACCAGATGTTTACCCGAATAAAGCAGTTTCTGGCGCGGAGATACCCGGAGGAGACCGTTAACATTCAACTCCTACATGGGCATGCGGCTCTATCAGCGGAATTTGAGGCGGTGTGCCAAAATGCCGAAAGGGTGTTGCACCCGTCGAACGTTGACGGAGAACCGGGGTACGACGGCTCGTCACCCAACTTGGTAGCGGCCGAGTGGTTCACCCGCCGTAAGCGCGGCTTGCTGGCTCCCTTTGGGGTGGGCACGGTAGACCAGGTGCTCCTTTCGGTCCTACAGACCCGTCACTACTTCGTGAGGCTCTTTGGCGTGACCGGCAAGACCGTAATTATCGATGAAGTTCACGCCTACGACGCCTACATGACGCAAGTCTTGGAGCGACTGCTGACGTGGCTGGCAAGTTTGCGATCATCGGTGGTCCTGCTTTCAGCGACCTTGCCCGCCAAAAGGCGCCAGGAGCTGATCGCTGCTTTCGCGCGGGGACTCGGCGAGCGTGCTCCCGACCCGATGAGTGAGCCCCCCTACCCGCGAGTCAGTTGGTGTTCGCCAACAGGGAAAGGAGTTTGCCCAATTCCTCAGCGCGGCGAACGCAGGGTGGAAGTGAGGTGGGTTGATGGGGGGCGTCCTACCAAGCCGGGGGACCCGTTTCCCCTCGGGGAGGAACTCGAGAAGGCCCTCACCCGTGGCGGTTGCGCTGCGGTAATCTGCAACACCGTCCGTCGTGCTCAACAAGTCTACGAGGCATTGAAGTTTTGCTTTCCCGCCGAAGAACTAGAGCTATTTCACGCCCGGTATGTTTTTACGGAACGGGATGCTCGCGAGAGGCGGACCCTAGCTCGTTTTGGCAAGGACGGAGTGGCGGGGACCAAGCGGCCCCGGCGGTTCGTCCTGGTGGCGACCCAGGTGGTGGAGCAATCCCTGGACATCGATTTCGACCTGATGGTGTCCGAAGTGGCGCCGGTTGACCTCATCCTGCAGCGCGCCGGACGTCTGCACCGGCACGAGCGAAACGCCCGACCACTGCAACTTCACACGCCCACCTTGTGGCTCCTCCGGCCAGAGGCTGATCTGCACGGGCTGCCCGACTTCGGCCTCGCCATGGAGCACGTGTACCACCCTCACATCCTCTTGCGCTCCTGGCTGGCCCTTCAGCATAGGGACCAGATCAACATCCCCGAGGACATAGAGCCCCTGGTTGAGGCCGTCTACGGGACAGAAGGGTGCCCTGGCGATCTGCCTGAGGAAGTTCGAGCCGCCTGGTCTGAGACCTACCGCAGGTTACAGGAGAGGCTGGCACGCGACAGCAAGTTAGCGAAGTCTTACATTGTGGCCGAACCGGACGCCGCGGACCTGCTGACCCGGCACAACGAGCAACTCGAAGAAGAGAATCCGGAGGTGGACCCGTCGTTTCAGGCGTTGACCCGCCTGAGTGAACCCTCCGCCCCAGTGGTTCTCTTACCTAGGGAGGAGGCCAAAGCGCTTGACCTGCAGGCGGAGCCTGGTAGGGACCAAACCCTTTACTTACTTGGCCGTTCCCTCACCCTCACCCACGGAAGTGTTGTACCGTTGCTTCTGAAGCAGGTTGTCCCACGGGGGTGGTGCAAGTCGGCAATGCTGCGCCACCATAGGCTTCTCATTTTGAACCAAGACCGGATTGCGGAGGTGGGAGACTGGGAAATCGAGGAACACCCCGAACTTGGTGTCCTGATCAGGGTTCGCGGGAAGGAGAGTGAGCGGTGAGCAGTTTCAACTTGGTGGACGAGCCATGGATCCCGGGCATCGCGTCAGATGGTTCTCGTCAGAGGGCAAGCCTGCGGGATGTCCTATGCAATGCCCATGCCATCCGGGAGATTCATGACCCGTCGCCCCTGGTGACCGTTGCGCTTCATCGACTTCTCCTGGCCATCCTCCATCGGGTTTTCGGACCTAAGAGCTCGGCTGACTGGAAGCTGCTGTGGCAACGCGGGCAGTGGGACGCTACTGCCTTGGAGCTGTATCTCACAACCTGGAAGCACCGGTTTGACCTCTTTGACACCTGGCGGCCCTTTGGGCAGGTGCCCCGCATGGCGGAGGCAGGGGTGCGCCCCATCGCAGCGCTTTTACTGGAGGCGGCCTCCGGTAACAACGCCACCCTCTTTGATCACGGCAAGGTGGAAGGGGTAGAGGCCATTCCCGCCGGTAGGGCTGCTTGCTACCTCCTCGCGTACCAGGCATTTGCTATCGGGCTTGGCAACAGCCGGCCGTTTGACTTAAAGGATGGGCCCTTGACCCGGGGGTTAAACGTCCTCGCGTACGGCGACAACCTCTTCGAAACCACGGCCCTAAACCTAACGAGTGAGGCCTTTTGGCCCGCTTTTCAGGAGAGTGCCGATGACGCCCCGTTCTGGGAGCGCGACAGCCTACCCGAACCTGATGAGAGAGGAACCTTTCCTCTCGGTCGGACCGACTATCTTACGTGGCTAAGCCGCCGTATTCACTTGGTCCCACAGGGATCCCCTTCGCGCGTCGCCTGGTGTCAGATCCAGCAAAACTATCGCCTCGCCACCGTGCCTATCCGCTGGGACCCTTTCAAACGCTACAAGAGAGACGACAAGGGGGTGTGGAGCCCGGAGGGGCTGGCGGCGGATAAGGCGGTCTGGCGGGACTGCCATGCGCTCTTGCACATGAAGCTGCCTGATGGCTCCAGGCCGGAGGTGCTCGACTGGTTGGGCAAGGTAAACCAATGGCGGGAGGCGGGCGAGATTGTGGCCCGACCGCAATACCAACTTGCCATTTTCGGTCTGGCCACCGCCGCCCTCAAGCCCCGCAGCGTTGAACGCTGGCGGAGTGAGCGCCTACCGCTACCCCTCGCCTACCTCAACGACGAGTTCCTGTTGGATCAACTCAAGCAAGCATTGGATTTGGCCAGGGACGTCGGTACAGCATTGCGCCGCAGCATGTGGTTCCTGGCCGGTCAATTGGTCACGGAGCTGGAGGTGGAGGCGCTGGTGCGCCAAATTGCCGCTGAAAACCTCTTCTGGCCCAACCTGGAAGAGCCGTTCCGGAGGTTGCTAGAGGCGATTCCGCAAGGGGACGACCTGCAGTCATGGGGGGAGGAACTGTCGCGCGCCGCCCGAAAAGCGTTCCGCGCGGTTAGGCTCAAATTGGAGACCAGCCGCGGTGCTCTGAAAGCCCTGGTTACCGCGGAGGGGTACTTCAACCGTGAGTTGTCCAAGGCGTTGGAGCCGGTAGGAAAGGAGCGAGAGTATGAGTCAGCCGTCTGAGGCTGAACGCCGCTTTGCCGAATGGCTCAAGAGGTTGGCGGAGCAGCAGGACCGGGCGACCCTAGCGGCCCTGCGCCGCGGCTTGGCGATGGACGCTGCCGATCTCTCATGGATGCTTCGCTACCTGCCGGCTGGTTTGGGCGGTGCTCGGGACGAAGAGGCGGCCTGCCAGGTGGCAGCACTGTTCGCCTACTATCCCAAGCCGTGGCCCGACGAGCTGAAGGAGGGCCATCTTACCAACGTTGGCGCGTCCCTCGCGATGATGGTGGCCGAAGAGCGGCAGAAGACCAAGGAAACCCCGGCGAGCGTGGAGTCTCGGTTTGAGGCGATCTTGCATTCCCACCCCGAGGACCTGTTCCAGCACCTTCGGCGGATTGTGGGCCTGCTGAAATCCAACGAGATCCCCGTTGATTGGGCCCAACTGCTGCACGATGTCCGCCGGTGGGGATGGGAGAACAGGCAGGCGCAATGGGAATGGGCCCGGGCCTTTTGGCGCCCGGAGAAGGCGGCTTCCTGAGAAAGGAGAAGATAGCATGTTTGTTGAGACCCACATCTTGCAGAACTTTGCCCTGTCCAACCTGAACCGGGACGATAGCGGCGCTCCCAAAGACTGTGATTTCGGCGGCTACCGGCGAGCCCGAAAGA
>JAJYMS010000115.1 GCA_021786825.1 Bacillota bacterium
CGACGAGGGCGTGTTTGAGCGGTACTACGTCCTGCCGTGGAACCCCAACCTGGTGCTGGTGGACACCGAGGTCATCGCTCGGGCTCCCGTGCGCCTGCTGGTTTCCGGCATGGGCGACGCGCTGGCCACCTGGTTCGAAGCCGACGCCTGTGCCAAGGCCTTCGCCGGCAACCTGCCGGGCGGGCATTCGACCACCAGCGCCCTTTCGCTGGCGCGGCTGTGCTACGACCTGCTGCTGGAGTACGGGGTTTCCGCCAAGCTTGCCGCCGAGCGGAAAGTGCCCACGGAGGCCGTGGAGAAGATCGTCGAGGCCAACACGCTGCTCAGCGGCGTGGGCTTTGAGTCCAGCGGCCTCGCCGCCGCCCACTCCACCCACGACGGGTTTACCGCCCTCCCCGAGACCCACCACTACTACCACGGTGAGAAGGTTGCCGTGGGAACGCTCGTCCAACTGGTGCTGGAGAACCGCTCCACCCAGCAAATTGAGGAAGTCCTCAACTTCGCCTACAACGTTGGACTGCCCATTACCCTGGCCCAGATTGGCATCACCGACCCCACGCCCGAGAAGTTGAAGACGGCGGCCGATTTCGCCTCGCGCCCCGGAACCATCATGCACAACATGCCCTTCCCGGTGGACGCCACCAAGGTGTACCGGGCCATCGTCGCCGCCGACGCCATCGGTCGGGCGTTTCTGGCTGGCAAAGGCGCCCCCCCGAAGGCAGCTCACTAGTCCCCAATAATCGATGGGAGGCAAGAAGACATGACGCTGGTAGGTCTTGGTATCAGCATCGGTGTGCTGGCCGGCATCTGGACCTGGATTTCCATCACCGTTGGGATCGCCACTTGGCCGACGTTCGTGGGGTGGGCACTCTTTTTCGCCAGCGGCGGGGACGCCAAATCGATCTACAAGGCGGGGCTCCCGATCATCACGGGCACGCTCCTGGGCTGGATCGCGGTGCAGATCACTCCCTTCCTGGGCGGTGGGACCATCGGCCTGGCCATCGCGGTCGTCATCGTGGCCTTCATCATGACCGTCCTCGGCCTGGTCAAAGGGTTCGAGTTCGTGCCGGCCCAGTTCGCCAGCGCCGCATCCTTTTTCGGCATGGGGGCCACCACCGCGGCGATCGGCAAAACTCTGCTCCCGGTCCTCCTGGGCGTTCTCTTCGGCTATCTCTCCGCCATCCTACCTCCGCTGTTTATGCCCAAGAAGGAATCCCAGAGCAAGTCGGCCTGAATTCGTCTGATCTTCCGCGGTTCGAGGCACCCCGGCCCTTCGGGGTGCCTCCTGTTCCCCCCGGACCCGGCAAAGGAATTTGTTGGAAGGTTCGGAATTTGATCAACGTGATGAAAAAGACGCCCGCCCGGCAGGATTATCGATAATCGCTGTAGAATGCTGCTATCGCAAGGAAATGAAGTCAACCTTTCTACCGGCCAACTGTGGGAATACCGCCGACCTCGCAGCCCTCCCCATCCGTTGAACGGATGGGCTTTTTGGTAGCCACCCATGCAGCCTGGCAGCCAGCGGCGGCGGAGAGGGCGAGTCGTGCAGGACGATGCTTTGGTCGAACTGGTTCGGCAACGGAGCGACATCGTCGCGGTCATCTCCGACTACGTCGCGCTGAAGAAGCGTGGTAAGGACTACCTCGGGCTTTGTCCGTTTCATGGCGAGAAGACCGCCTCCTTCCACGTTTCTCCCGACAAGGGCCTGTTCTACTGTTTCGGGTGCCAGGTGGGGGGGAACGTCTTCAACTTCATCCAACTCCGGGAGAACGTCGGTTTTGGCGAGGCCCTGCGGATTCTGGCCGAGCGAGCCGGGATTTCCCTGGAGCGGGAGGAGAGCCCCACCGCCCGGCGCGGGCGCCGGGAGCGGGAGGAGGCCACGCGGGTCCTGGAGATGGCCGCCGGCCACTTCCGGGGACAGCTTGCCGGCCCCACCGGGCAGGCGGCGAGGGAATACCTGGCGGGCCGGAGCCTGCGCCCCGAGACCATCGAGCGCTTTGAACTCGGCTTCGCGCCGGAGAGCTGGGACAACCTGCTCCGGGCGCTCGTGCGGCAGGGGTCGGAGCCGCAGTTGTTGGCCCGCCTGGGCCTGGTGAGCCAGCGCAGTGACGGCAGGCCGGGCTTTTACGACCGCTTCCGGGGCCGGGTGATGTTTCCCATCCGCGACCTTCGCGGGCGGGTGATCGGGTTCGGCGGCCGGGCCTTGAAGGACGGCCAGGAACCCAAGTACCTCAACTCCCCGGAGAGTTCCGTCTTTGACAAGGGGAAAAACCTCTACGCCCTGCACCTGGCCAGGGACGCCATCCGCCGCCGTGAACAGGCGGTGATCGTCGAGGGGTACATGGATGCCATCGCCGCGCACCAGGCCGGGATTGACAACGTGGTGGCCTCGATGGGTACGGCCTTGACCGCGGCCCAGGGGGAGTTGCTCCGGCAGCAGGCGGAGCAGGTGATCATCGCCTACGACGCCGACTCCGCGGGCCAGGCCGCGACCCTGAGGGGACTGGATCTGGTGGCCGGGCTGGGGTGCCAGGTGCGCGTGCTGCGGCTGGAAGAGGGCAAGGACCCCGATGAATTCATCCGGGCGCGGGGAGCCGACGCCTTCCGGGCGGCCGTGGAGGGGGCGGAGGGATTGGTCAGCTTCAAGCTCCGGCTGGCCCGGGGCCGCCACTCCTCAGGGACCCCCGAAGGCAAAGCGGCCATTGCCAAAGCGGTTATCCCGGTGATTGCCCACGCCGATCCGGTTGAAAGGGCCGAGCATCTCCGGCGGTTGACCAGCGAACTGGACACCACCCCGGAGGCGCTGACAAATGAAGTCAAGCGCTACCTGCGCGACTCCAGGCCCCCCGCCGGAACCCCCTCGGCGTCCCGCACCGGTTCCCAAGGGGATATCGGCGGCAAAAGTTGGCATAATACTGGAGAAAAGAGCGGAGCGCCTGCCAGAAAACCCTCCGACGCGGTTTTCCTGAAAGCCCAGCGGGATCTGCTCGCCACCATCCTGCGCGACCCGCAACTGGTGGAGGCGGTGCGGGAGAAGATTCCACCGGACCTGTACAGCGAACCGGACTTGGGCCGTCTGGCCCGGGTGCTCTACAGCCAGCCGGGCCCTGCCGGGGTGCCGGCGGACCTGCCCGCCGAGCTGCAGTCCCTCGCGGCGGCCCTGGTACTGGGAGCCGGTCCCTCCGGGGCGCAGGGGGCACGCCTGGTAAATGACTGCATCAAGGTTATCACGGAACATAAAATGGTGCAAAGAATGGGTGAGATCCGGCGCAGCATCGCCGCCGCCGAGGAACGCGGTGAGGCCGTGGATCCCCCGTTAATCAAGGAGTATCAAGAACTTGCACGCAAAGCGAAGGCCCTCAGCCCGGGAGATACCCCAAGAAGGTGAACACATGGCGGACGTCGACAGCCGAGCGGAGGCTCTGAAGGAGCTGGTGGCCCGCGGCAAGAAGCGGGGCATGCTCAGCTACTCCGAGGTCATGGACACCTTTCAGGGACATGAGCTGACCCCGGACCAAATCGACGACATTTACGAAACCCTGGCGGAGGCCGGGATCGAAGTGGTTGGCGAGGCGCCGGAGCCGGAGGTGCCGGAGCCGCCGCCCACCGGACCCGTGACCATCGAGGCCGCGGAGCCGCCGGAGGCCGACCTTAGCGTGCCCGAAGGCGTCGCCATCGATGACCCCGTCCGGATGTACCTCAAGGAGATCGGCCGGGTACCGTTGCTGACCGCCGAGGAAGAGGTCGAGCTGGCGAAACGGATCGAGGCTGGCCAGGAGGAGGCCAAACGGCGCCTGGCGGAGGCCAACCTGCGCCTGGTGGTGAGCATTGCCAAGCGCTACGTCGGCAGGGGTATGCTGTTTTTGGATCTGATCCAGGAGGGCAACCTGGGCCTCATCAAGGCGGTCGAGAAATTCGATTACCGCAAAGGGTACAAGTTCAGCACCTACGCCACCTGGTGGATCCGCCAGGCTATCACCCGGGCCATCGCCGACCAGGCCCGCACCATCCGCATCCCCGTGCACATGGTGGAGACCATCAACAAGCTGATCCGGGTCTCGCGGCAGCTTTTGCAGGAACTGGGGCGCGAACCCTCGCCGGAGGAGATCGCCGACGAGATGGATATTTCCGTGGAGCGCGTGCGCGAGATCATGAAGATCGCGCAGGAGCCGGTGTCCCTGGAGACGCCCATCGGC
>JAJYMS010000037.1 GCA_021786825.1 Bacillota bacterium
CAGCATGTCGCCGGAGCGGCGCGGGTCCTTGCCGACCACCACGCGCGGGCGGGTGTCTTGTCCGAAGGCCTGGGCGACCAGCAGGTAGGCCCCCGCCCGTCCCAGGCGGTAGGCGAGTTCGGGTGACAGGTCGAACGAGTTGGCGATTCCCCGCACCCCATCGGTGCCGAAGAGGCGTGCCATGCTAAGCTCCTTTCCCTTGCGGGGTTTGCGGCGGGGCAAACCGCGCGATGATTCGCTCCGCCGCGCGCAGTCCATCCACCGCGGCGCTGACGATGCCCCCCGCGTAGCCGGCTCCCTCCCCGGCCGGGTAGAGACCGTCAATTCCGGCGGCCTGCCCGTCCTCGCCGCGGTTGATTCGCAGCGGGGCCGAGGTGCGGGTCTCCACCCCGGTCAAGACCGCCTCCGGCCGCCCGAAGCCGCGCAGCTTGCGGTCAAACTCTCCCAGGGCGCGCGCCAGCATGCCGGTCACCGGCTCCGGCAGGCAATCGTGCAGGTCGGCGCCGCGCACCCCCGGGCGGTAGGTTGGCCGCGGGCGCGTGTCCCGGCCGCCGTCGCGGTCCCGGCTCAGGTCCCCGTCGGGCGTGGCGCGTCCGGCCTGGAAATCGCCGGCTCGTTGGGCCGGGGCGCGGTAGTCCCCGCCCCCCGCCCGGAAGGCCGCCTCCTCCCAGCGGCGCTGAAAGCGGATTCCGCCCAGGGGGTCCACGCCGAAGTCGCCCGGGCCGACCGAGACGACGAGGGCGCTGTTGGCGTTTTGTTCGTCGCGGGCGCTGTAGCTCATCCCGTTGGTCACCACCCCGCCCTCTTCCGAGGCGGCTCCCACCACCATTCCGCCCGGGCACATGCAAAACGCGTAGGCGGCGCGCCCGGCCTTTTCATCGCGCAGGGAGAGCTGGTAGTCGGATGGGCCCAGGGCCGGGTGACCGGCCCATTGGCCGTACTGGGCGCGGTCGATCTCCCGCTGCCGGTGTTCGATGCGCACCCCGATGGAGAAGGCCTTCGGCGAGAGATCCAATCCCAGGCGGGCCAGCAGCCGGTAGGTGTCCCGGGCGCTGTGTCCCGGGGCCAGCACCACCAGCCTGGTAGGCATCTCTTCCGCACCGTTGACGGCCACGCCACGGACGCGGCCGCCCTCCAGCACGATGTCGGTTACCTGGGCCTCGAAGCGGACCTCCCCGCCCAGGTCCAGCAGGCGGCGGCGCAACTCGCTGACGACGTGGCGCAGGCGGTCGGTGCCGATGTGCGGCCGGGCGACGTAGGTGATCTCCTCCGGGGCACCGGCCGCCACCAGGGTGGCCAGCACCTCGTCGACGCGCGGGTCGTCGATCCGGGTGGTCAGCTTGCCGTCGGAAAACGTCCCCGCCCCGCCCTCGCCGAACTGCACGTTGGAGGCCGGATCCAGGCGGCCTTCCCGCCAGAATCGCTCCACGTCCTCGACCCGGCGGCGAACCTCCCGGCCGCGCTCCAGGACCAGGGGCGCAAAACCGTGGGCCGCCAGCTTCAGCGCCGCGAAGATGCCGGCCGGACCTGCCCCGATCACGACAGGGCGCGCGGCCAGCCGCTCCCGGCGGCCTCGACCCGCCCCCGTGGCCTCCCCCGGCCCCGCCTCCATCGCCGTCAGCACCGGCGCCGGCGGCGGCACCCAGCGCAAATCGGGTCCGGCGGCGGCCTGCAGGATGGCGTCCTCCGGCAGGGCCAGTTCAACGTCCACGGTATAGACGTAGCTCGGTTCGCCGCGGTGACGCGCGTCAAGGGCCCGGCGGCGAACCAACACCCGGCTGACCGCCGGGGGCTCCACCCCCAGACGCCGGGCGGCGGCCCGCGCCAGAAACTCCGGCACGCCCGCCCGGCCCGGGGCGAGGCCCGGGGCGACCTGCGCAACCGGGGCGACCTGCGAAACCGGAATCCGGAGCTGGGTCAGGCGCAGGGGCATCAGTGAACCTCGACCTGGATCGTCCGTGGTTCGGCCCCCACGAACTGCACGCCCGCCGGCAACTCGGCCTGCACCAGCAGCTGCTGGGTACCCGCCCCCAGGTTGGCGGCGTCGACGAAAAGAACGACGTCGTCAGCCCCCAGCTTCTCCACCTGGGCGCGCGGCCCGCTGATCACGGCGGTGACCACCGAGGGCGCCAGGGTGGCCTTTTTGTCATCCGGGAGGTTGCGAACCCTCACCGGCAGGTTCGGCAAGCGCCTGGTCAGAAGGTCGGGAGCCACGTCGATGGTCACGGCGACCCTCGCCGGCTGGACCACGTAGGTTCCCGCCGGCACCGCCAGATCGACCTCCCGGACGATGGCGCCCGTCGCTCCGGCAAGGTCGATGACCGCCGTGTCCACGGAGATGATCCCCTTCAGTTGGTCCGGGGTCGCCCGCAGCCGGACCTGGGCGGGCAGGACCTTCACTCCCGCCACCCGGTACCCGGCCGCCACCTGGCCGGAGGTGCGCACGTTAACCGTCAGGATGGCGCCGGGGGGAAGCTTGTTGACCGGCACGGTGACCTCGATGCTCTCCGGCGCAAGGACGAGCCCGCCGATCTCCTTCCCGTCGGGGGAAACAGCGGTCAGGTGGACGGTCCGCCGCGCGTCCTCGGTAACCCCCTTCACGTCCGCCAATCCGACGACGTAGCCCACCGCATCCACGCGCGACTTGGGACCCGTCACGGTGGCCTGGGTCTCCTTCGTGACCGGCTGGCCGACCACGTAGTCGGACGTGACCTCGCCCACCGTGCGCACCTGGATCGGCACCTGCCGCGCGGTCCTGGGTTCGACCGCCAGGGTCAGGGTGGAGGGCGCGACGTCAGTGATGTTGACTCCTTTGGGCACCGTGACCTCGACGCGGTAAAGGGCGGTCCCCGGCTGCGCCGCCGCCAGGTTCACCTGGGCCCGCACGTCCTCCGCCCGCACGCGGTTCAAGGACAGCTGGCTCCCCTGTACCGTCACCCGTACCGCCGGGCGCTGGCCGGCGTCCACCAGCGCCAGGGCAGGATCCAGTCCGACGACCTGTACCCCCACCCGCTCGAAAACCCGGCGGGGAGTGGCGGATTCGTCGGAGGTCACCTGGAACCAGAGGACGATCGCCAACAGGACCGAAAGGATCTTGACGGCCAGGTCCTTCTCGAGGAAACGATCCATCAGGACGCCCCCCGGTTCAGGAAAGCCAGCGGCCCGGTGGTCGGCTTCCCCCGCAGCAGGGAATCCAGCAGTTCGCGCAGGCCCTTGCCGTCCAGGTTGCGGATCAGGGTGCCGGCGTTGGCCACCGAGATGGTGCCGGTCTCCTCGGATACGACCAGCGCCGCCGCGTCGGAGTGCTCGGTGATCCCAATGGCGGCCCGGTGGCGACTCCCCAGCTCCGGGCCGACTTCATGATCCTCCACCAGCGGCAGGAAGCACCCGGCCGCCACCACCCGGTTGCCCCTCACGATGGCCGCCCCGTCGTGGAGCGGGGTGTTGGGAATGAAGATGTTGGTCACGAACTCGGCCGACACGACCGCATCCAACTGGATGCCGGTCTCGGCGTAGTCATTCAACCCGGTCTCCCGCTCCAGCACCAGCAGGGCACCGATCTTGTTCTTGGAAAGCATCTCGGCCGCGCGCCCCAGTTCGTCCAGCAAGTGCTTGCGGGCGCTCTCGTCCAGGGCCTCGAAGGGCGCCACGAACAGCCGGCCCCGCCCGAGCTGTTCCAGGGCCCGGCGCAGTTCCGGTTGGAAGACGACCGGAATGGCCACGATCAGCATGTCAGTGATGCGCTTCAGCAGCCAGTTGACCTCGCGCAGGTTCAGCCACCGGCTGACGAAGGTGGCCACCACCAGGATGAAGATGCCCTTGATCAACTGGATCGCCCGCGTACCCCGGATGAGCATGAACAGGCGGTAGAAGACGTAGGAGACGACCCCGATGTCGATGATCGCGGCCAGCGTGTCGAGTACGTTGACTGAGCGCAACAACGCCATCCTGGTCCCCCCTGGACGTGCTTCAAGCCAAGTTTACCATGCTGGTGGGGCATTGCAAAGAAAAAGCCCACCGCCCATGGTGGGCCGGCGGGCGTCGTCTCAACTAT
>JAJYMS010000184.1 GCA_021786825.1 Bacillota bacterium
CGGGTGATGATCGCCATGGCGCTGTCGTGCAACCCGCGGCTTTTGATCGCCGACGAGCCGACGACGGCCCTGGACGTGACGATTCAGGCGCAGATTCTGGAGCTGATGAAGAAGCTCAAGCGGGAACTGGGAATGGCCATCATGCTGATCACCCACGACCTGGGAGTGATCGCCGAGATGGCCGAGCGGGTGGTGGTGATGTACGCCGGGGTGGTGGTGGAAGAGGCTGATGTGGTCTCCATCTTCCGCCGGCCGCTGCACCCCTACACAGAGGGGCTGCTGCACTCGATCCCGCGGCTGGACCAGGACCGGCCCCGGCTGCACGTGATCGAGGGGCTGGTGCCCAACCCGCAGAACCTGCCCGGGGGGTGCCGCTTCCATCCGCGCTGCCCGCATGCCACCGACCTCTGCCGGTCCCGGGAGCCCGCGCTGACGGCGGTCGGCGGGGGCCGGTCGGTCGCCTGCTGGCTGCGTCAGAGCGGTGAGGCAAGGGGGGTGGCCGGATGAGCGTGGCGGAGAAGGGCCTGGCCGCCGAGGTGCTGGTGGAGGTCGAGGACGTAAGGAAGTACTTTGCGGTGACCGGGGGGGTCTTTTCCCGGCCGGTGGGGTACGTCAGGGCGGTTGACGGCGTGAGTTTCACCGTTCGCCGCGGGGAGACGCTGGGGCTGGTAGGGGAGTCGGGGTGCGGGAAGAGCACC
Organism: Bacillota bacterium; assembly: GCA_021786825.1. Lineage (GTDB taxonomy): Bacteria > Bacillota > Sulfobacillia > JAMDAP01 > JAJYMS01 > JAJYMS01. The sequence continues at coordinate 699 of JAJYMS010000184.1, forward strand.
CTGGGCAAAGTGATCCTGCGCCTGGTCGAGCCGACCGGGGGCAAGGTGACCTTCGAGGGCCGGGACATCTTTGCCCTGGACCGCGCGCAGATGCGCCGGCAGCGCCGGGAGATGCAGATCGTCTTCCAGGACCCCTACGCCTCGCTGAACCCCCGGATGACGGTGGGCGAGATCATCGGCGAGCCGCTGGGCATCCACGGGGTCGCGCACGGGGCCGAGAAGGCCCGGCGGGTGCAGCACCTGCTGGAGGTGGTGGGGCTCTCGCCGGCGCACGCCCGCCGCTATCCCCACGAATTCTCGGGCGGACAGCGGCAGCGCATCGGGGTGGCCCGGGCACTGGCGCTGCACCCCAAGCTGATCATTTGCGACGAGCCGGTGTCGGCGCTGGACGTATCGATCCAGTCGCAGATATTGAACCTGCTGTCGGACCTGCAAAAAGAGTTCGGGCTGACCTACATCTTCATTGCCCATGGGCTGGCGGTGGTGAAGCATATCTCCGACCGGGTCGGGGTGATGTACCTGGGCAAGCTGGTGGAGTTGGCGGACAAGCGCGAGATGTACGACCGCCCCCGGCATCCCTACACCGAAGCCCTGATGTCCGCGATCCCCATCCCCGACCCGGAGGCGCGGCGGGAGAGGATCGTGCTGGAGGGCGACGTGCCCAGCCCAGTGAACCCGCCGACGGGTTGCCGCTTCCACACCCGCTGCCGCTACGCGGAAGCCGTTTGCCGCGAGGTGGAGCCCGAGTTCCGGGACGTGGGCAACAATCACCTGGTGGCCTGTCATTTGCGGTAGCAAGGCGGCGGTAGTCTACTGCTTCGGCCGTCCCTCGGTGAAGGCCCACTTGCAGTCGCTGTCCGGGCCCACCACGAAGCGCACATCTCTACGACAAATCCTGTAGCAAACCGGGGGGATAAAATTGGGAGCGGCCCGTCCTCCGACCGAGCAGGAAAGGACGGCACGAAAGCGAATACAAAGAAAGGGATGTTGTCCCCTAATAGCATTCTGCCTGCCTGGAGGTGGTTGCTACACAAGGCTGGATCGGTTGTTTGCCTGCCACACCTTTCCAATTGTTTATGAGGGGGTTAAGAACTAAGATGAAGAAAGTCTGGACCGTCTTGGTTGCTGTCACCTTGATCGCTTCACTGTTGGTGGGGTGCACCAGCAAACCGAGCGCTCCTGGGGCTCCCGAGAAAAAAGAGATGGTCGTCCGTTTCAACGACGGCACCGAGCCTGAGACACTCGACCCGGCCAAGTCGACCGGCATTCCGGAGGCCAACATCGAAATGGCCCTCAACGAAGGCCTGACCCGGCTGGTTGAGTCGAAGCCGACCCCGGCGCTGGCGGGGAGTTGGACCGTTTCCTCCGACGGGCTGACCTACACCTTCAAGCTCCGCGACGGCATCAAGTGGGCGAACGGTGATCCCATCACCGCCGCTGACTTCGAGTACTCCTGGAAGCGCGCTCTCGACCCGCGGCTCGCCTCCGAGTATGCGTATCAGCTCTATTACATCAAGGGCGGCGAGAAGCTGAACACCATCGAGCTGCCCAAGGACTGGGACAAGGATCCGGCCAAGAAGAAGGAAATCGAAGATAAGATCGAGCAGGGCAAGAAAGATCTGGGCATCAAGGTCGTGGACCCGAAGACCCTGGAGGTCACCCTGGAAGCCCCGACTGCCTACTGGCTCTCGATGGTCGCCTTCCCGACCCTGTACCCCGTCTACAAGAAGAACGTCGAAGCCGACCCGGACAAGTGGTTCACCAAGCCGGAGACCTATAACGGCGCCGGCCCCTTCAAAATGGAGTCCTGGACCCACAACGAGAAGATCGTGATGGTCAGGAACCCCAACTACTGGGACGCCAAGAACGTCAAGATCGACAAGCTGGTCTTCACCCTGGTTGATTCCCTAAACACCGAGATGACCATGTTCGAAACCGACCAGATCGACATGACCAGTTCGGTACCGACGACCGACATCGACCGCCTGCGGGCCGAGGGCAAACTGAAGATTGGGCCGCTCCTGGGCACCTACTACTACCGGTTCAACGTCACCAAGCCGCCCCTTGACAACGTGAAGGTCCGCCAGGCTCTCACCCTGGCCATCGACCGGGCGTCCTTGATCAAGAATGTCGTCAAGGGCGGCCAGGCCCCGGCCCTCGCCTTCGTTCCCGGCGGCGTCCCGGACGTATCCGGCGACTTCCGGCAGAATGGCGGCGACTTCTACAAGGACAACGACCTCGACAAGGCCAAGAAGCTGCTGGCCGAGGCCGGGTACCCGGACGGCAAGGGTTTTCCCGAGCTGACGATCCTTTACAACACCTCCGAGGGGCACAAGAAGATCGCCGAGGCCATCCAGGAGATGTGGAAGAAGAACCTGGGGATCAACGTCAAGCTCACCAACCAGGAGTGGAAGGTGTACCTGAAGAGCCAGGCCAAGCTTGACTACCAGGTCTCCCGCGCCGGCTGGATCGGCGACTACCTCGACCCGATGACCTTCGTCGACATGTTCGTCAAGGACGGCGGCAACAACCAGACCGGTTGGGCCAACGCCACCTACGACAAGCTGGTGTCCGATGCCAAGAAGACCGGCGACCAGAACGTCCGCATGAAGAACATGCACGAGGCCGAGAAGATCCTGATGGACGAGCAGCCCGTGCTGCCCATCTACTTCTACGTCCACAACTACCTGAAGAAAGACAACCTGAAGGGTGTGCAGTCGTCGGCCCTCGGCTTTGACGACTTCAAGGCCGCCTACCTGGAAAGCAAGTAGAGATCACCCTGCGGTGGCAAGTGGAGGCGAGGGGGTGCAATGGCCCGCGCCTCCACTTTCCTTGCCCATGAGGAGTTGGTAAAGTGTCCCGCTATATTGTCCAGCGAGTCCTGGCCATGTTCCTGGTCATCTGGGTGGTGATCACGGCCACCTTCTTCCTGATGCGCGCCATTCCCGGTGGGCCTTTCGACACGGAGAAGAGGATTCCCGAGAGCATCCTCCGAAACATCCAGGCCCGCTACCGCCTGGATCAGCCCCTCTGGCGGCAGTACGTGGAATACCTGGGACGGGTGGCCGTGTGGGACCTGGGGCCCTCCTACAAGCAAGAAGGCCGCACGGTCAACGACATCATCAACGACGGGTTTCCAGTGTCAGCCACCCTCGGCGGCCTTTCCCTGGCCCTGGCGCTGTTGATCGGCCTGCCGGCCGGGATCATCTCCGCTTTGCGCCAGAACCGGTGGCAGGACTACGCGGCCATGTTTACCTCCATTGTCCTGGTAT
>JAJYMS010000242.1 GCA_021786825.1 Bacillota bacterium
GACGACCAGCGCACTGAAGCTGAACCGGCGCCCGCCCTTGACCACCTTGGCTACCCGGTTGATGGAAACGACCTTCTCCTTCAGTTCCATCTGGCTATAGTCAATCCTGGCCACGCTTTCACTCCTTTAACTGACCGGCCCGAACGGCCGCTTAGAATTCCAGCCCCGCTTCCCGCGCCGCCGCCGCCAGGGCCGCGACGCGTCCGTGGTACAGGTAGCCTCCGCGGTCGAAGACAACCTGATTGATACCCTTTTCCTTGGCCCTGGCCGCAATCAAGGCCCCCACCGCCCGGGCGGCCTCGATGTTGCCGCCGGATTTGAACTTCCCACGCAGTTCCTCCTCCAGGGTGGAGGCGGCCGCCAGGGTGCGACCGGAGGTGTCCTCGATCAACTGGGCGTAGATGTGGTTCCCGCTGCGGCAGACATTCAACCGCGGCCGGCCGGGCAGGCCGACGACCTTGCTGCGGACGCGCCGGTGGCGAACCCGGCGGGCGATCTTCTTGTCCTCTTTCTTGATCATCGAAGCTCACTCCCCCGGCTTACTTCTTGCCCGTCTTGCCGACCTTGCGGCGGACGCGCTCCCCGGCGTAGCGGATCCCTTTACCCAGGTAGGGCTCCGGCCTGCGAACCGAGCGGATACTGGCCGAAAGCGACCCGACCAGTTCCTTGTCGATCCCCTTCACCACCACCGCGGCCGGGCTGGGAACATCAATTTCGATCCCGCTGGGAGGGACGATCTCGACCGGGTGGGAATAGCCCACCGTTAAGACCAATTTCGGCCCCGATTTGGCGGCCCGGTAGCCGGTGCCTACCAGCTCCAGGGAACGTTGAAACCCCTTGGTCACACCCTCCACCATGTTGGCCACCAGGGTTCTTGTCAGGCCGTGCAGCGATCGGTGCAGGCGCCCGTCAGACGGGCGCTCGACCGTCACCTGTTGGTCGGCGACCTTCACCTGCATATCGCGGTGGACTTCGCGGGCAAGTTCGCCTTTGGGTCCCTTCACGGTAACCAGGTGGCCCTCGACACTAACTTCAACTCCGGCCGGGAGAACGATTGGCTTTTTGCCGACTCGAGACATAGCTTACGCCTCCAGGTTGGATTTCCCACCTTACCAGATGTAGCACAGCACTTCCCCGCCAAGGCCTTCCGCCCTGGCCTGCCGATCGGACACAAGACCCTTGGAAGTCGAGATGACGGCAATTCCCAGGCCCCCGAGAACCTTCGGTACCTCGTGCCGTCGGGCGTAGACCCGCAAACCCGGTTTGGAGATGCGCCGCAGTCCCGAGATAACCTTACTCTTGTTCGGCCCATACTTCAGGTAGACTCTGATCGTCCCTTGGGGACCGTTCTGAAGCCATTCAAAGTCCCGTATGAACCCCTCGTCCTTGAGCAGTTGGGCGATCGCCCGCTTCAGTTTCGAACCCGGGATATCGACGTGCTCATGATTGACCGAATTGGCATTACGAATTCGGGTGAGCAGGTCGGCAATGGGATCGGTCATGGCCACGGTATAGTCCCCCTTTTCGACTACCAGCTGGCTTTCTTGATGCCGGGCAGCTCGCCCCGGTGTGCTCTGAGCCGGAAACAGTGCCGGCAGAGGCCAAATTTCCTCATATAAGCGTGAGGACGACCGCAGATCTTGCAGCGATTATACTTGCGGACCTTGAACTTCGGTTCGCTACGGGCCTTGTTGATCAACGCCTTCTTGGCCACGATTCGCCCTCCTTTGGCTCCCGCTACTCTCTGAAAGGCATGCCGAGGTGCTTCAGCAGCTCCTTGGCCTCCTCGTCGGTACGGGCCGAGGTTACTATGATAACATCCATCCCCCGGACCTTCTCGACCTTGTCGTAGTCGATTTCCGGGAAGATGAGCTGCTCCTTCAAACCCAGCGCATAGTTGCCCCTGCCGTCGAAGGACTTGGGAGACAGGCCGCGAAAGTCGCGTACCCTGGGCAGCGCCACGTTGACCAGCCGGTCCAGGAAGTCGTACATTCGGTTCCCGCGCAGGGTCACCTTGGCGCCGATCTGCATCCCCGCCCGGACCTTGAAGTTGGCAATGGACTTCTTGGCCCGGGTGACGACCGGCTTTTGTCCAGTGACGACCGCCAGGTCATTTACCGCGGCGTCGATTGCCTTGGAGTTCTGAATGGCGTCGCCCACTCCCATGTTGACGACGATCTTCTCCAGGTGTGGCGCCTGCATGACGTTGTTGTAGTTGAAGCGCTTCGTGAGCGCCGGTACGGCCTCGGACAGGTATTTCTCCTTCAGCCTGGCCATGACTAGCCCTCCTACTTATCGATGACCTCCCCGCATCTGACGCAGGCACGGACCCTGGCCCCGTCGGCCAGTACCTGCGTGCGAACGCGGGTAGGACTACTGCACCGGGGGCAAACGAGCATGACGGTCGAGGCGTCAACCAAGGCCTCCTGCTCGATGATGCCGCCCTGCATCACTTTCTGGGTGGGCTTCTGGTGCTTCTTGATCATGTTGATGCCCTCGATCATGAGCCGTCCCTTGTCTGGGACTACCCGCAGGACCTTCCCCCGCTTGCCCTTCTCTTTGCCGGAGATCACCAGCACCGAGTCGCCCTTCTTGACGTGTACCTTCTCCATCGCTGCAGTGCCTCCTAGCCTAGAGCACCTCTGGGGCCAGCGAAACAATCTTCATGAACTCCTTGTCGCGGAGTTCCCTGGCCACCGGCCCAAAGATGCGCGTGCCCTTGGGTTCCTTGTCGTCCTTCAAAATGACCGCGGCGTTCTCGTCGAAGCGGATATGCGAGCCATCCTTGCGCCCCAAACCTTTCTTGGAACGAACGATGACCGCTTTCACCACGTCGCCCTTCTTCACTACTCCGCCGGGGGCGGCCTCTTTCACCGAAGCCACGATAACATCGCCGATGTTGCCGAATTTGCGGTAGGAACCGCCCATAACCTGGATGCACATCAGTTCTTTGGCGCCGGTGTTATCAGCCACGACCAGGCGGGTCTGGGCCTGAATCATGTCCAAGGCCTCCCTAAGCTGTTACTTGGCCCTTTCCAGAATTTCCACCACACGCCACCGCTTGTCGCGGGAAAGAGGCCGGGTCTCCGCCACCTTCACCCTGTCGCCAAGCTTGGCCTGGTTACCGTCATTGTGGGCCTTGAGCCGTTTGCTCTGTTTGATCCGCCTGCCGTACACCGGGTGGGCGACCAGACGTTCCACGAGCACCACAACCGTCTTGTCCATCTTATCACTGACCACCTTGCCCACTCGGCTCTTGCGCTGCGCGCGATCCTCGTTCACCTTACTACCTCCTAGCTGCCCGACGCAAACCCGAGTTCCCGTTCCCGCAAAACCGTCTTGACCCTGGCAATGGAACGGCGAACTTCCTTGATCCGGGCGGGGTTCTCCAGCTGGCCGGTGGCGAGCTGGAAGCGAAGGTTAAACAACTCGTCCTTCAGTTGGTCCATCTTCTGTTCCAGTTCGGCGGCGGAAAGGTCACGCACTTCCTTAACCTTCATGAACTTCACCACCCAGTTCCTCGCGAACCACGAACTTGGTCTTGATCGGCAGCTTGTGGGCGGCCAGCCGCATGGCTTCGCGGGCCGCCTCCTCGGGGACACCGGCCAACTCGAACATCACCCGGCCGGGGCGGACCACCGCGACCCAGAACTCTGGGGCGCCCTTGCCGGAACCCATTCTGGTCTCGGCAGGCTTCTTGGTGATGGGTTTGTCGGGGAAGATCTTGATCCAAACCTTGCCGCCGCGCTTAATGTAACGCGTCAGGGCGATACGGGCGGCCTCGATCTGGCGGTCGGTGATCCATGCCGGCTCCATCGCCTGCAGGCCGAATTCGCCGAAGGTGATCTCGCTGCCACGAATGGCCTGGCCGCTCATCCGGCCCCGGTGGACCTTACGATGTTTGACCCTTTTGGGTTGGAGCACCGATCTCCCTCCTCTTTCCAACGCGATCGCCGGC
>JAJYMS010000272.1 GCA_021786825.1 Bacillota bacterium
ACCTTCATCTGGGTGGCGGTGGCCCAGCGCAGCTTCTGGCGGTACCAGGAGCGGGCCTACCGGTACATGCACCTGGACGCCGGGCACGTGGGCCAGAACCTTTATCTGGGGGTCCAGGCCGTGGACGCGGATTGCTGTGTCATCGCCGCTTACGACGATGGCGCCATAAACGACCTGCTGGGGTTGGACGGCGAGGACGAGTTCGTGATCTACATGGCCACGGTCGGCAAGCGGGCTCCCTGAAGGGCGACCGCGGAGCCGGAGATGGCGGGTCACCCGGCGGCAAGAAAAAACCCCGCCCCCGGGGCGTGCGGGCGGGGTTTTCGAGTCGGGCGCCGTTCGGGTCGGGCGCTGTCCGGGCCGGTGGTTTGGCCGGTGTTGCTAACTCAGCCTGGTTACCCCGTCGGCCTTGACCTTGTCGCCGCTGCCGTGGCGGACGAAGGTCTTGCAGGCCGTCTCCGCGCAATCGGCGACCGGAGTCGGGACCGCTACCGCGGCGTGAGGCGCGTCAAGGCTGTCCGCGGCGTTTCTGACGAGCTGGTCCGAGGTGACGAAGATCTCGTTGGCTTTGCACATGTTGCCACTGCCCCAGTAGTGGCAGTTGTCGACGCTGCAGTGGACGTGTTGCTCATGCGGCATCCGCCTACCACCTCCGCCCCTATTGTGGCCTTTTCGCTAGCCCGATATGTCACGGCGACGCGCTGCCGGCGCGGCACAACCGGCTGACGGTCGGCGCGCTGCCGGGGGATGGCCGGTGGACGCTGTGACCGCATTGGAGGGATCCAGATAATCGACTACGACCAAATTGCCGCGGAATACAGCCGCCATCGGCGTCTCCACCCCGCAGTGCTGGACGCCTCCCTTCGGTTGAAGGTCGGCCGGGGTGAACACCTGGCACTCGCCACCGCCAGCCGTTGAGCACCTACTTTCCCGAGACCGTGAGGCTGGAATTGCGCCGGTATCCCGGCGTAAAGGACCTGCGCGCCCTTTTGGCGCGAGCGGGATTTCACCGGGTGACGGAGGACCTGAAGGAATCTCCTACGAGCTTCACGATGTCCAGCCCTTCCGCGACAAGGCCTTTTCCTCCCTCCAGCTGATCCCGCCGGAGGCCTTCGACCCGGGAATCCGGCGGATGGAGGAGGATCTGCGCCGCCGAAACTTCGTCTAATCTTATTTCTGTGGGTAGGGGTGACGCACATGGTCAGGCTGGCACTCATCGCACCGTTTCCCCAACTGGCGGCCACCGCCAGAGACGTCGTTCAAAAGCTCGACGTGCCGGTCACCGTGGTCGAAGGAGCTCTGGACCAGGGCGCGGCGGTGGCCAGGAGGCTGATCGCCCGGCAGCCGTTCGACGTTTTCATCACCCGCGGCCCCACGGTAACCTCCGTGCGGGCGGCGGTTGATGTCCAGGTCACCGACTGTAATCCCACCCCCTACGACCTGTTGCACGCCATGGATGCGGCCCGCCCGCTGGGGCGCAAGGTCGCCCTGATCAGCTTCTACGATCTGGAACCCGATGCCAACAAACTGGCCCCGATCCTGGGCATCAAGCTATTCATCTCGGCGGTGTGCCGGGACCTGGCCGAGGTCCGGGCGGCGGTCGCGGCGGCGCTGGAGGCCGGAGCGGAAGTCCTGGTCGGCGGCTGGTACACCGTGGACGTCGCGCGGGAGCACGGGGTGCCGTCCGTCCTCCTTGAGTCAGGGCCCGAGACGGTCCGGGCCGCCATCAACAAGGCGCAGGAACTGGGCCAGATCCGGCGCCAGGAGATGGCGCGCACCCGCCAGCTCCAGGCGATCCTCGACTACGCTTCGGATGGCATTGTGGCGATCGATCAGCGGGGACAGGTCAATGTCGTGAACAGGGCGGCCGCCCGACGCCTCGGCATGGCCGTCAACGAGGCCCTTGGCCGCCCCATCACCCAGGTGGCTCCCGAACTGGGACTGGAACAACTCCTGTTTAACCCCCAGGCCGAACTGGGGGTGGTGCGGGCCCGAGGCGGTATCACCTGGGCCGTCAACCTGGTGCCCATCCTGGTGGACAAAGAGGTTTCAGGAGCGCTGGCCACCTTCCAGGATGCCACCCAGATCCAGCGCCTCGAGGCGAAAATTCGCCGGCAACTGTACAGCCGGGGCCTTACGGCCCGGTTCACCTTCGATGATCTGGTCGGATCGTCCGGGGCGCTCCGGGAGGCGCTGTGGAAGGCCCGCAGTTACGCCCAGACCGACTCCACGGTGTTGTTGATCGGAGAGACCGGCACCGGCAAGGAACTCGTCGCCCAGTCCATTCATAACGCCAGCCCCCGGCGCAGCGGGCCATTCGTGGCGATCAACTGCGGGGCCCTGCCGGAGAACCTCTTGGAGAGCGAGCTGTTCGGTTACGAAGAGGGCGCCTTCACCGGCGCCCGCCGGGGCGGAAAAGCGGGCCTGTTCGAACTGGCCCACGGCGGCACCATCTTTCTCGACGAGGTCAACGCCACCTCGCCGGCCCTGCAGGCCCGCCTCCTGCGAGTGATTCAGGAACGGGAAATGATCCGTCTCGGGGGCAACAGCGTGATTCCGCTGGATGTCCGCATCATCGCGGCCAGCAACCAGCCGCTGTCGGCACTGGTGGCCGGCCGCCAGTTTCGGCCGGATCTCTACTACCGCCTGAACGTGTTGAAGCTGGTCTTGCCGCCCCTGCGGGAACGCTCCGAGGACATCCCGCTCCTGTTTGCCCGCTTTGTGCAGAGGCTGGAGGTCAACCCGGCGGCCGCCGATCCGCGGCTGAGCGCCGCCACGGTCGCCGCCATGCAGGCGTATGCCTGGCCGGGTAACATTCGCGAACTTGAGAACCTGGCGCAGAAGTACGTGATCTTGCGGGACCGTATCCCACCGGAGCGGTTAGAGCGGCTTCTGCTCGAGGAACTCACCGACGTTCTCCCCGCCGCTTTCCCGGAGGCCGCCAGGCACGCAGGGGCCGCCCCTGAGACTGAGCCGCCCACGGGGCCGCTTGCCTTGCAAGAGCTGCTGGTTCGCTACCGGGGGAACCACGCCCGCCTCGCCCGAGAGCTTGGCATCAGCCGGACCACGCTCTGGAAGTTGCTGCGGCGCCTGGGACTGACGGACGGGTTCGGACCGGAGCGCCGCGGCGCACCTGTCGGCGACAGGGATCTGACCGATCGTTGAACATACATGAACGGTTTGTCCGTAGTTTGATTCGAGCGTGTTTCCGGGGCCCGGGTGTTTGGAACCCGTAACCCTTAGGGACACACCGGTTCTACGCGACCACCGCCCCCACCGGAGGTCGCTTTTCTGGTTGGCACGGCGCTTGCTCACAGCAGGGGGAAATACGGTCAGGAGGTTGCGAAGTGGCAAAGTCCTTACGGCTCCGCTGGATGGCCCCCGTGGCATGGCTGCTGCTCGTTCTGTTCGTGCCTGGCTGCGGTCAGGTGCAGACCGCCAAAACGTCCCCGCCGTCCAACTCCGGTTCGGCACAGGGGGCCGCTGTTAGCGGCCCCGCGACCATCCGCTGGGGCTACCGGCTCACCCCCCTGAACATCGTGCTGGTCAACAGCGGTTATGACCAGAAATACAATCTCAAGTTGGAGACGAAGCTTTTTCCCGACGGCCCGGATTCTCGGGACGCCTTGCTGGCCGGAACGATTGACGCGGCAGAGTTGGGCGTCACCCCTGCCCTTACCGCCCTGGCCCAGGCTCCCAAAGACCTGGTTGCCATCGGCGTTTCCGAGACCGGCGGCGGCAAGTACCGGGTGGTGGTCCCGAACGACTCCCCGATTCAGAACATGGAGCAACTCAAGGGCAAGAAAATCGCCATTAAGGTCGGCTCGGGCAACTACACCGCCTTCATGCTCTGGGCCAAGCAGCAGGGCCTGACCGAAAAAGACTTCCAGATCGTCAACGCCGGCGACACCGAGGCCATGGCCGCCATGGAGTCCAAATCG
>JAJYMS010000039.1 GCA_021786825.1 Bacillota bacterium
GGCGGGGAGGATCTTTCGGCGGTTGGGTGAGGCGGAGGCCAAAATCCACGGTGTTTCAATCGATGAGGTTCACTTCCACGAGGTCGGGGCGGTGGACTCCATCGTCGACATCGTCGGGGCGGCAATCGGCCTCGAGGCCTTGGGAATCGAGCTTGTGTACTCCTCGCCGGTGCACGTGGGCAGCGGTACGGTCCGGACTGCCCACGGCGTCTACCCCGTCCCGGCGCCCGCCACCGCCGAGCTGCTCCGAGGTGTCCCCGTTTACAGCACGGGTGTCTCCGGAGAACTGGTGACCCCCACCGGGGCGGCCATTCTCACCACCATTTGCCGGCATTTCGGCCCGCTGCCAGGCTTGCGGCCCCACCGGGTCGGATACGGTGCCGGTACCCGCGACCTGGAGGAGCTGCCCAACGTGTTGCGAGGCTTCCTCACCGGCGCGGATGGGTTCCAGGGCGGCGTGGAGGCGGGAGGCGTCCCCGCGAGCGGCCAGGCTGCTCCGGGTGAAGCGGTGATGCTGGAATCCAACATCGACGACATGAACCCCCAGTTCTTCGACTACCTGATCGAGCGGTTGTTCCAAGCCGGGGCGCTGGACGTTTACCTCTCGCCGGTCTACATGAAGAAACACCGCCCGGGGACGGTGATCCATATCCTGACGCTCCCCCAGCGGGTCGACGCCCTGCTGGATTTGTTGTTTCGGGAATCCACCACCATTGGCGCGCGGACGTACGAGGTCCGCAAACGGATGCTGGACCGGGAAATGATCTCGCTGGATACGCCGTACGGTTCCATTCAAGTCAAGGTAGCCCGCCGGGACGGTGTGGTGCTGAATTTTTCGCCTGAATACGACCAGTGCAAGGAAGCCGCCCGCCGGACGGGAGTTCCCGTCAAAGTGGTCTACCAGGCGGTCCAGGCGGAGGCGTCCAGGCAATTGTCGCCCAAGTAGCGTTTTTTCCAGCGCTGGGCAGGAAACATCCAAACCTTGGCGAACATTCCTTCATCCCAAATTAAAGAACAGCGTTCGACGATGCCGAACAAGGGGGTGAAACCGGCTGTCAATCATTTAGGCTCTAATCGACCCACGCAAACGGCAGAGTAGAGGAGGAGTCTGGAGTGGCGACAGTCGTCACGCAACCGGTTTCGGGCCGCGAACCTGAACCCCAGGTGATGGGAGCCTTCATGGAACGCGGCCCCGGCTTCAGTTCCAGCCTGCGCGATCTGCCCAAATTCCTGTCTCTGGCCGCCATCGGCAGCGGCGTCGTGGCCTGGTTCTTCGCCGCCACGAAGGCGCTGGTGATAATGGCGGCGGGCGGGCAAGCCAAGTTGAGTCCCGAGGTCGTGGCCCTGTGGATCTTTATCATTTACCTGACCGCCGGCATCGCTTCGCTCTTTTTCACCCTTTATTACCGACAGCCGATCTCGGTGGCCTGGACCATCCCGGGGGCGATTTTGATCGGCGAGGCGCTGCAACACATGAACTTCAACGAAGCCGTCGGCGCCTACATCATGACCGGCGTGCTGGTGCTGGTGCTGGGGATGTCTGGACTCGTAAAGTGGGCCATCAAGTGGGTGCCGCTGCCGGTGATGATGGGCATGGTTGCCGGCGTGTTGATGCCCTTTGGCATCAGCATCGTCACTGCCTTTCCGGCTATTCCCGCGGCTGCCATCGTTACTTTCGGGGTCTTTATCGGGTTGACGCTCTTGCCGAAGGTTTCGGCCAAGCTGCCACCGACCCTGGCGGCGCTGGTGGTCGGCCTGGTGGCGGTGACCGCGCTGGGGGAGGCCAAGTGGGCCAAGCTGGCCTGGCACCTGCCGCCGATCCACCTATTCGCTCCGACTTTCTCGGCCAATGGCTTCTTTGAACTGGCCATCCCCCTGACCCTGATGGTCATCGGGGTGCAGAACGTGCAGGCCATCGGCGTGTTGCTGGCGGAGGGTTATCGGCCGCCGGTCACCGCTTTCACCACCTGGAGCGGTGTCGGTTCGCTGGTCAACTCGCTCCTCGGCGGCCACCCCATGTGCATCGCCGGCCCCACCACGGCCATCCTGGCGGATCCCGGCTCCGGTCCCAAGGAAGGCCGCTACGCCTCCGGGGTGATCAACGCCATCCTTTGGGCGGTCTTCGCCCTTTTCGCCGCGGTGGCCGTCTCCCTGACCAAGGTCGTGCCGATGGGCCTGATTACCCTTTTGGGCGGCCTGGCCATGCTGGGCGTGCTGGTGAGCACCTTTCGCGAGGCGTTCTCCGGCAAGTTCCGCCTGGGAGCGATGTTCGCCTTCCTGATCAGCGTGTCCAACGTGACCTTCTTCCGCGTCGGCGCTCCCTTCTGGGCGCTGGTGGGGGGGGTTGTCATCTCCCTGCTCCTCGAACGGGCCGACTTCAAACAGAGCGCCTCGCCCAGCCAGGGCGTGGCGCTGCGCTAGGTCGTGAGGCGTCCGACACGGGAACCGGTGGGGGCGGGCATCCGCCCCCACCCGGTGGATCGTCCCCTGGTTCAATCGGTCAGCCGGGCGGTGGACATCCTGGAAGCCCTGGCGGAGGAGGGGCGTGAGCTGGGGGTGAGCGACCTGAGCCGCCGGGTGGGCTTGCCCAAGAGCACGCTGTTCGGCCTTTTGTCCACCCTGGCGGACCGCGGCCTGGTGCAGCGGAACGCTGCGGGCCAGTACCGGCTGGGGCTGCGCCTGTTCGAACTCGGCAACCGGGTGCTGGAAGGGGCCGATCTCCGGCAGGTGGCTCACCCGCTACTGGAGCGACTGGTGGCGGAGTTTCGCGAAACGGCCCACCTGGTGGTCCTGGACAGGGGCGAGGCGGTGTACATCGATAAGGTGGAAAGCCCCGAATCCATGCGCATTGTCACGCGTGTCGGGACGCGCCTCCCCGCCCATTGCTCGGCGGTGGGCAAATCGATTCTGGCCCATCTCCCCGAAGAACAACTCGACGAGATTGTTCGCTTGCTCGGCTTGCCGCGCCTGACAGCGCACACCATTACCGACTCCAGCGGGTTGAAGCGGCACCTGGCCCAGGTGCGGGCCCAGGGGTTTGCCACCGACGACGAGGAAGTGAGCGAGGGGCTCAGTTGTGTGGGTGCTCCCGTGTGGGATCACACGGGTTGCGTAGTGGCGGCAGTCTCCATCGCGGCGCCCACCAACCGGCTGCGCGGGGAAAAACATGCGCGGATAGTGGAGGCGGTCAAGCTGGCGGCCCGGGAGATTTCCGATCAACTGGGCGGCCGGACGGCCCATCGAGCCTTCTGACCTCGCGGCCACGCTGCAAGTAAGGAGGGAAGGTTGTCATGCGAACGGTCACCCTTTACGCCCGGGTGGATCCCGAGAAATGCCCGGGGTGCGTCATTTGCAAGTCGGTTTGCCCCACGGTTTCAATTACCCTGGAGAACCGCCTGGCGGTAATCGACCTCGAGACCTGCTCGGGCTGCGGAGCTTGCGAACAACGCTGCCCCACCGAGGCGATTACGCTGCAGAAACGCGACGAACCAAAGGTGCTGCACGTCGACGTCGGCCAGGTGGACTACGCCAGGGTGTGCGAACTCTGCGCTCGGGCGCACCTGCACCCCGAGCAGGTGGTTTGCTTCTGCACCACCACGCGAGCGGAAGAAGTGGCGGCGGCGATCATCCTGGGAGCCTCCACGCCGGAGGATCTCTCCCGCCAGGTGGGGTTGCGCACCGGTTGCAAGGTCGAGTGCATCCAACCGGCCCTGCGCCTCCTGGAGGCCGCCGGGAAGGATCCCGGAAAGGCTCCTGGTTGGCAGTGGTACGGCCGGACCGTCACCGCCTGGGAGATTCCGGAAGGGGTCAAGGCGAAGTACTCCAAACGGGGTTTTTATTTCGATGAAGATGTCCGGCTGTTGAGCAAGGTGGTCGATGCGACGGGGGCCGAGTGAACCAGTCTGTGCCGAAGGAGGGGATTTCGCGTGAACA
>JAJYMS010000073.1 GCA_021786825.1 Bacillota bacterium
CGATCCGGAGGTGGCGGAGCGAATGGTTTCGTTGGGGAGAAACCTCTTCGGAGTTACTCCCATCCCGCGGCGGGAGCCGAACGGCGCGAACTCCAATGACTTCGCCGACTCGACCGTTCTGGTGACCTGGCTCCAGCACCTCGGTGTCACCAAGGCGTCGGCCCTTGAAGCCAGGGTTCCTGAGATCGTCTTCAGGGCGGGAGCGTCCTTCGCCAGGGCTTTTCTCCGCGGGCTGTTCAGCGCGGATGGGACCGTCAGTGCCGAGGGGTATCCTTCCCTGTCGAGCGTTTCGCGGCAGCTCATCGAGGACGTGCAGACCCTGCTCTTGTCCCTGGGGATGCCGGCCGGCTATAGCGCGGTGACCAGGAGGGAGACATCCCCGGGACGTAACCCCTTGTACCGCTTGAGGATCGTGACGCGGGCGGGTCTGGAGACCTTTGCCACCCGCATCGGTTTCGTCTCCGCCGGGAAGAACGAAAGGCTTCAGCGGAGGCAGGGTAAGGCGTGGGAGTTTAACGACACCATTCCTAACCAGGCCCTGGCCAGGGCCCAGGTGTACATCGGGCCGGGGAGGGGCAGCGGCCCGAAGGCCCCTCGGGACCTGACGCGCAGCCGCTCAGGGGTTTTGGTCGCGAAACACGCGGAGCTCCACCACAGCCCCCTGGCCCGTTTCCTGGCGGACCAGCAGTTCTATGACCAAGTGTCCAGCGTTGAAGAGGGCGTGTCGCAGACCCTGGATCTCTCCGTGCCGGCCAACAACACGTACATCGCCAACGGATTCGTCAGCCACAACACCCGCCGGGGGGCCAACATGGGCATCCTGCGGGCGGACCACCCGGACATCCTGGAGTTCATCACCTGCAAGAAGGACAACTCGGACATCACCAACTTCAACATCTCCGCCGGACTGACGGAGGAGTTCATGCGGGCGGTGGAGGAGGACCGGGAGTACCGGTTGGTCAGCCCGCGGACCGGCGAGGTTGTGAAGTCGCAGCGGGCCCGCGAGGTCTGGGACCTGATCGTGGATATGGCCTGGCGCAACGGCGAGCCCGGCATCGTCTTCCTGGACCGGATGAACGCCGCCAACCCGACGCCCCAGGTGGGAGCCATTGAGAGCACCAATCCGTGTTTTCACCCTGATACGTTGATTGCCACCGAGCGGGGTCTCGAGAGGATCGAGGACCTGTATTACCGCGTGGGAATCGGTGGTGCCCTGGTCGCCACGGACGACCGGGTGGGGGGCCGGGTCGAGGTGGTGAACGGCTCATCTTACGCGGTTCCGGGAGTGACGATGCGACACGGCCGCGTCTTCCCGACCGGGCGGAAGGCTACGGTCAAGGTGACCCTGGCCAATGGACAGGAGCTTCGGGTGACGCCGGACCACCGTCTCCTCACCAGCGGGGGGTGGGTCAAGGCGGCCGACCTTCGCCCGGGTGACCAGGTGCTGGTGCAGTCCGGTGCCGGGAGCTTCGCCGCGACGGACGACATCGGGCCCGACCTGGGTCTTTTCCTGGGCAGGCTGACCGGTGAGGGCCGGCTGACCCGCCCCGGCCAGAAGCGGGTCCCGCGCGCGCTTTTCACCGCCACCGGGAATACCGTGCGGGCTTTCCTGGCCGCCCTCTTCAGCTCCGCCGCCACGGTAAACGACCTATCTCCCGGGCACCGGGATGTCAGGCTCCGTTCCGCCTCCAAAGGTCTCCTGCAGGACGTGCAGCTTCTGCTCCTCAACCTTGGGATGTTCAGCCACATCTACGACCGCCCCAACTCCGGGACCGCTTACGAGCTGGTCATCAACGGCACCGACCTGGTGACCTTCAGGCACGAGGTCGGGTTCGCCCTGCATCCCGAGAAACAGGCCAAGCTGGAGCAAATTGCCCGGGCGCCTCGCCGGCCCGCCCGGTTCAGCAGCGCGGTGGTGAGCGTCGAGCCGGACGAAGCGGTTACGGTTTACGACATCAACGAACCGGTGACGTCGTCCCTGGTGGCCAACGGTGTGGTGGCCCACAATTGCGGCGAACAACCTCTGCTGCCGTACGAGTCCTGCAACCTGGGCTCGATCAACCTGGGGCTGATGTACAAGGATGGCCGGGTGGACTTCGAGCGGCTGGCCGAGGTGACCAGGCTGGCGACCCGCTTCCTCGACAACATCATCGACGCCAACAAGTTCCCGCTGGACGAGATCGAGGAGATGACCCGCGCCAACCGCAAGGTCGGCCTGGGCGTGATGGGCTTCGCCGACTTGTTGATCAAGCTGGGCGTTCCCTACGACTCGGATGAGGGGGTGGAACTGGGCCGCGACCTGATGGAGTGGATCGACTACCAAAGCAAGCAGGAATCGGCGGCCCTGGCACACGAGCGCGGCAGCTTCCCCAACTTCGCGGGCAGCATCTACGACCGCGCAACTCCCTTCGAACGGCGGATTAGGGAATCCCACCCGCCGTTGGGGGCCCCTTATCGCCCGCCGGTGGACTGGGAGCGACTGAGCCAGGCGGTCCGCGAGTTCGGACTGCGCAACGCCACCACGACCACGATCGCCCCGACCGGAACGATCTCCATCATCTGCGGCGCCTCGGGGGGAATCGAACCGGTCTTCTCGCTGTGCTTCGTTCGCAAGGTGCTGGACAACGACCGCCTGCTGGAGGTCTACCCGCAGCTCGAGGAGGTGGCCCGGGCAAAAGGCTTCTACTCCAAGCGGCTGATGGACGAGATTGCCGACACCGGCAAGCTGCGGGGTCTCGAGAGGGTGCCGGAGGAGGTTCAGCGGGCCTTCGTCACCGCCCCGGAGATCACGCCGGAGTGGCACGTGCGAATGCAGGCGGCTTTCCAGCAGTACACCGACAACGCTGTCAGCAAGACGGTCAACTTCCCCAACGAAGCCACCCGCGAGGACGTGGCGCAGGTATACCGGTTGGCGTACGAACTGGGCTGCAAGGGGGTCACGGTCTACCGCGACGGCAGCCGGGAGGTGCAGGTGCTTAACGTGGGACGCAAGGAAGCCAAGGCGGAGCAACCGCCCCAGGCCAGGGTAGCGGGGGAAGACGCGGAAAGAACGCCAGAGGCGGAAGGAGCCAGGCCGGAAGAGCACAGCGGGCCACGAACGAACGGTCACTGGGGCAAGATCCGCCCGGTGGGGCGCCCGCGGCGCCTGCAAGGGGTAACCGACGTCAGGGAGACCCCGGTGGGCAACCTCTACCTCACCCTGAACCTGATGGAGAAACATCCCTTCGAACTCTTTGCCCAGATCGGCAAGGCCGGGAGCGACATCTCCGCCTTCACCGAGGCCATCGCCAGGCTCGTTTCGCTGGCCTTCCGCGCGGGAGTGGACCCGGAGGAGGTCGCCCACCAGTTGAGCGGCATCGGCGGCAGCCGCTCGGTGGGCTTCGGCCCCAACCGGGTGCGTTCGGTGCCTGACGCCATCGGCCTGTTCCTGATGGAGTTCCTGCGCGGACAGGAGGAGGGCGAGAACGCCGACGGACCCCAGCAGCGGCAGGTGAACCTCTTCGACCCCACCCTGCCCGTGGGGGAGGAGGCGGCCGCCGCGGCGCCGTCCACCGCCAACAGCGCCTTCAACCTCTGCCCGGCCTGTGGCCTGAGCGCCTTCGTCTACGTGGAGGGTTGCGCCAAGTGCCTGGCCTGCGGGCACAGCGAGTGTTGATTGGGTACATGGTAATAAAGCCGATAAACACGCGGCCCGTGAGATAGCTGGTTATAGCACCTAATCCATCTTACGAGGACGTGCGGACCGGCAGCGGGAAAGGGTTGAGCACCATACTGCAGGCTGCGAAATGACTTCGTGCTCTGAGGGCCGAGGGGCTCTAGAGTAAGAAGTGTGGAGGAAAATCGATAGGCGGTAGGAAAGCCAGGTGTTGATCGAAGACACCACATCTCCCCGAAGGGAGGACTTCCTCCGCCTATGTCCCAGAGTATCCTCC
>JAJYMS010000050.1 GCA_021786825.1 Bacillota bacterium
GGCCCCGGCGGTAAAGTCCAGGGACCAAGGGGTTGCCACACGCCTCCGCCCGCCCGCGCCGTGACCGCCACGAGCGGGTTCTCCACGATCCACAGGCCCACCCGGAGGTCCCCCCCTTTCGGGGCCAGCCCGAGCACCCGAATTTCGCCCCGTTCGCCCGCCCGCGGGGCTGCGAGGTCCAGATGCAGTGTTCCGTCGTTAGGCCACCACTGCAACCGTCCGACTTTAACTCCACTCACCCGGAGAGTGGTTCGGACCTGGTCTTCGGTCAGTCCAGGCGTCAGCCGGAAACCCAGGGTGGTCCCGGACGTCCCAACGCTGATCGGGACGCCTGAGGTGACCCACTGGAGGTCACTGCCCCTGACGACGTAGATCCGCCGATCAGGAGGTGCTTCGGGAGCGCCCTCCGCTTGCCCCGGCTGGTCGCTCGGAGCGGGCTGTCCCGTCTGCGACGGCTCGGCACTTCCGCAGCCGGCCAGGGAAGCGACCAGGGCTGCCGCCACCAGCACCCCCGCGGTTCGATCGACCACCGGCTTGCCCCACACGCGGCGGCCACCTCCCGTTGGAACCTTTTTCACCATTCTCCGCACAAGTCCCTGTCGGGACGCGCATAGGTCTTTGACAGGCGCCCCGGCAGCGAAGCACGCCGGGGCGGGAGGAGGGGGCGAAGTTGGCAAGGTGGCGGTGGCCGTCGAACCGGGAGCGCGTGCGGCTTGGCCTCGGCCTGGTGCTCGCGGCGCTGGCGGTCGGTTCGCTGGTGTGGGCCAAGGGGCTGCCGCCGGGCGGCCTGACCTGGGCGGGTCTGGGTGAAGGGGGCGTGCTCCAGGTGAGCGCCGCCGCCCGGGCTGACGCGGGGCTGGTGCGGGAGGCGCTGCAGCAGTTGGGCCTGGCTGGGCGTTTCCCGGAGAACCTGGTGCAGGCCTACCAGGAGACGGGTGACGTCACCCCCGCCCGGGGGGAGGAGACCATCGTGGTCCTGAGCGCGGCGCCGCACGTGGGCGCCATCGCGGTGTTCGATCCAAGCAGGAAACTGGTGGGCCGGATCACCGACCTGGGTGACATCGGCAGCGTCAGTCTGATCAGGCTGCCGGGGTTGAAGCAGCAGGCGCTGGTGGTGCAGGAGCACGCCGACCAGATGCTGGGCGCCTACACCGTCACCGATTGGCTACGGATCTACGTCTGGCGCAAGGACGCCTTCGCGGAGGTCTGGAAGGGGGTCCGGAGTTCCCGTTCTTTCATCAACGAGGCGTGGCAGGGAGTCACCCGCGACCCCGGGTGGGTCAGGGTCGCCGTGGACGCCGAGATCACCTTCGAGCAGCACGACCGGGACTTTCGCATCAACGTCGACTCCCGGGAGGTGAAGGCGCGGACGACCGGGCAGGCGGTGCCGCAGCCCGAGCGCCGCTGGACGACCATCTCCACGCGCCGGTCGCAGCAGTCCTGGATCTGGCAGAAGGGTGCCTTCAAGCTGGTCTCCGAGGCCACCGACTGAAGGCCGCCGTCCCATGACCGCCGTTTGGTGACAGCCGCCGCTCCCTACTGGTCGCCCAGCATGAAATCGACCTGGACCGTCCGGGTCACCTCGCTGGTGCCGGGAGGAAGGAACGTCGCGGCGCCCGGCCGGGTCACCGCCGCCTCCGCGGGAACCGGGCCACCGAGGACCGGCCCCTCCACCGAGGCCCGGCGCACCCCGATAACGCGCACTCCCAGCAGGCGAGCCATCAGGTCGGCCTTGCCCCGGGCCGCCTGCACGGCCCGCTGCAGAAGCTGATCGTCCACGGCGGACGGGTCCTTGACGAAGTAGCTGACGCCCTCCACGCCATTGGCCCCCGCGGCGACGGCGGCGTCGACGAGGTCGCCGACCTGGTCGACCCCCGGGGTGCGAACCGCCAGGGTCGACTGCACCTGGTAGCCCACCAGTTGGGGCGGCTTACCGGTGGGTTGATCCCCATAATCGTACTGGGGGAGCAGGTTCCAGCCGGCGGTGCGGACGTCCTCGTCCTTGACCCCGAGGTCCCGCAGCCGGGCGGTGACCGCGGACAGCACCCGGCCGTTGGCAGCGACGGCGTCCTTGGCCTGGGGCGCGTCGGTGCGCACGACCAGGCGCACCTCGGCGGTGTCGGGCCGGAGGTTGGTGCTGGCCGAGCCGGTTAGGCTGAGGACGCGTTCCGCGCCGGAGTCGGTCTGGGCGGCCTGGGCCGTGCGCGGGTGTGCCGGCCCAGCCACCAGGGCCAGACCCAGCAGCAGGCCGGCGATGGCGAAGGCCGCGGCGGCAAGGCGGGCGGTTCGCTGCATTGGAATCCCTCCCCATAAAGTCTTTGGTTGATCGTTTTTTTGGACGAATCTCCCGGCCCTCTGGTTGCAGGAAGGTCTCCAGGGTCAGGATGGCGAAAACCTAGGGGCCCGGCCAGGGCGGGAAGGAAAGGTCCTCGACTTTGGGAAAGGGCGGTCCGAGGGCGTTGGGCGAGGTGCTGTCCAGCCTGAACAAGCTGCCCCCGGTGCGGCAGGAGCGGCCGGAGCCGCGCCGTTGCGAGCGTTGCGGGGGCATGGTGGAACCGGTGCTGGTGGAGTTGCCGCGCGGGGGCAAGCGGTGGATCGAGCCGGCGCGTTGCCGTTGCGAGGTGGAGGAGTGGGAGCGGGAGCAGGCCCGGCTGACCGGCCGGACTCCCGCCGCGCGCGGCTGGCCGGGAGGAGCGGTCGGCGACGTTTACGCGGGGAGCTTCCTCGATTCTTTCGATCCCGTTCCGGAAGCCGCGACGGTGCTGCAGCGCGCCCGGCAGTACCTGGAGCAGTGGGCGACCGAGGGCCGGCTTGGCTTCGGGCTATACCTCTATGGCGGCGCCGGCACCGGCAAGACGCGGCTGGCCACCGCAATTCTGAACGAAGTGGCCCGGCGCCACGGGATCCGGGGCCAGGCCTGGAATATGAAACTCCTGCTGCAGCAAGCCCGATCGCTGCTGTTCACCGACGCGGCGGAGTCGCACCGCTTGCTCGGCGAGGCCACCCGGGCGCCGCTGCTGCTGCTCGACGAGGTCGGCTTCGGGCTGGAGAGCGGGTGGGAACTGGATCAGGCCTACCTGCTGGTGGATTACCGCTGCGCCAACCTCCTCCCGACGCTGGTTACGTCCAACGTGACCCTGAGCGAGCTGAGCGAGCGGCACGAGCGCCTGGCCTCCAGACTGATGGAGATGACTCTGGTCCTGAATTTCAAGCAGGTTCCCGACTACCGCCGGAAGAAGGCGAAGGACCTGCAGCAGCAGTTCCTCACCAGTCCATGATGTCGTCATACTTCTTGGGGTTGGTCAAGTCCCGCAGGCCTTCGTCCCGCGGTTTTTTTTCGCCGCGCCGGGACTGGAGGCTCTCCCAGCGTTGCTTGATCTTGTCCCGCTCCCGGTCCGCGTCGGCGACGGTGCGCACCCCCGCCTTGTTCCACTGGTCGAGGATGCGGTCGACGCGCTTGAGCGGGTTCTGACTCCCGGCGGCGGCCTCGCACGAGCGCAGGATGACCTCGTCGGAAAAGCCCCAATCGCCGGACCACTTCTTGATCATCTCGCGCTCCGCCGACATCAGCAAGCGCCCCGGGTTGAGGGCCTTCAGGATCCGGTTGTACCTGGCCCGAAAGGTGTGGTCCTGGTCCAGGTGGGCACGGAGGTCTTCCATCGAGCGGATCCCCTCGTCATGCCAGCCGCGGGCGACGGCGTCGAGGTACTTCCAGTGCTTCTTGCCCCGCAGTTCGACGAAGCGGTACAGCAGTTCCGATATCACCAGCGGATCCAGGCCGTAATCCTGGCCCCAGCGGACAAGGGCCTGAATCTCGAGGGAGGCCAGCGGTCGCCCGAAGCAGTTGGCCGCGTAGCGAAAGACGGGCTGCAACGCGTCAAAGCCATCCTGGTCCAGGAAGAGCCAGTAGTTCAGCCAGACCGACACC
>JAJYMS010000079.1 GCA_021786825.1 Bacillota bacterium
TAGCAGGTCTACCTGGAAGCTTCGAGAGTAGGAGGTCTGCCATGTACCGGTGGGTGCGCTACCCCAACTTGCGAACGATGCGGCGTTTCCCGTACGCCGGCCCCGGCACCGCCCAGGACCAATCCGCGGCGCCGCCTCCCCCCGCGCCGGCTGGGTCTGCCGCGGGTCCGGACATGCCTGAGGCTTCTCCGACCTTGCCTCCGCCGGGGGCCGCCGTGCCTCCCCCGGGTGCCTTCCCGCCGCCGGGGCCGAACCCGGCGCCGTGGGTCGGGTGGCCCGGAGGTTGGCCGCCTCCCGGGGGCGGCCCGACCCCGACGGCCTGAGGCGGGCCGGCTTCATTCGGATTCGGTCAAGGTTTCGAGCTGGCGGCTAATCCTCCGGATGGCCGCGCGGACCTCGGGGATTCCGGCCGACCCCAGGTCCAGTCCTTCTTGCAGCTTTCGCAGTTCCCCCAGGGCCTCGTGGACCAGCGGCGGCCGTTCCGGCCGCCCGAAGTCGAGGAGCAGGCGGCGGTTGTTTTCCACCATCGCCCGCGCGATGGCGCGCCGCAACCCCGAGGCCGAAACCGGCTTGCCGGCCTGGATTTCCGCCTCCAGGATCCGCAAGATGCCTTGTTCGTCAAGTCCCGGGCTTCCCACGCCGCCCTTCCTCCCGGACCGGCGAACTACGGACCGGCATAGAAGTACTTGATCGTGCCCGTCTGGTAATGCCGGTTCTTCGGCTGCGGTTGATCGGAGCTGAACCGGCCGTTCGCCGGCGGTTGCACAAACTCGCCGAAGGGAAGTTTGCGGATGAGGGGGGCCGGCGTGCCCGGAGGCGCAGCGTCCGCCCCGGCGGGGGTGAAGGTCGGGGCAGCGGGGTGAGGGTCTGGAGCGGCCGCCAAAGACGCCCAGGGCGTCTGGACCGCCGCGGCCCCCGCGATCCCAGGCGGCGCCGGGTTGCCGAGATAAACCTGGGCGAGCGAGTTCAGGGCCCAGGTGGTGGGCAGGGTGTTCAGCACCTGCAGGGTGTTCAAGGTATGTAGGTTGGCGAGGGTCTGCAGCAGGTTCATGCTGCCGACGACCGCCTCAATCAGGGAGGCGTTGACCCCCGGGGGAGGGCCGGGTGACGGCAGGGTGGCGCCCGGCGCGGCGGCTCCGGCCAGGCCGGGGGGAGCGGCCGCCCATACGCTGGGCCAGGGAACTCCCGAGTGCACGCTCGGAGCCTCCTTTCCTTCCGCGTCACACATGAATATCCTATTCCGGGCAAACTAAAGGGCCACCCTGGGTGGCCCCTGCGATCTTGGCCGGGCTTATCTCGTCGGCTGGCTGGGCGCGGACTCCTCTTCCGGCAGGTAGAGGACGTCCTCATTGCGGTCATACCCGATCATTTCCGCGTACCGGCCCCAGTCGATGATCGTTTTCAGCAACGACGCCGCGTCGTCGTCGGACATCCGGGCTTCGAACAGGTCCACGAAATAGTCGCGGCGCACCTCCCGGTTGCGCTTGGACTTCAGGACGTTCAGGACTTGCTGAAAGACCTTCAACTTGGCGAGCTGGGTACCGAGCAACTCCTTTCGCCCGTTCACGTCGCTGCGTAAGAGAGACGACCCGGTTTGGGTCAGGGAGACGTCGCCATCCTTGACTTTGATCAATCCCAGAAGTTTGCCTGCGTCGATGACCGGAAGGATATCGTCCAGTTCCATCTGCAAGCCTCTGGCGAGCTTGAAGACATCATCCTTTCCGCCCGCATCATCGATGATTTCCAGCAGTCCGATGACCGACCCTATCCCGGCTCGGGGTAGAGGCGCAACGTCCATCTGGTCCGGTAACCCCCTTAGGCCGTGCTCCGTTAAGCCTGTAGCTACAGGATAAGGGAATAGATTTTATCTGTCAATTTTCCGAATTGGTCAGTTTTCATATTCCTGGGCCGTGGCAGGTCGATTTTGACGTCTGCGACGAGCTTACCCGGCCGGGCCGAAAGTACAATCACCCGGTCGGCCATAAACACCGCCTCTTCGATGCCGTGGGTCACCATCAGCACCGAGTCCACCGGCAGGCTCTCGTCCTGCCAGAGGGTCAGGACCTCCTCGCGCAGGTTCTGAGCGGTCAGCGCGTCCAGGGCCGAAAAGGGTTCGTCCATCAACAGCAGTTCCGGTTCGACCGTCAGCGCCCGGGCGATGCCCACGCGCTGCTTCATCCCACCCGAAAGTTCCCGGGGGTAGGCGTCCTCGAAGCCGTCCAGGCCGACCTTGTCGATGTATACGCTGGCCCGCCGCTGCCGCTCTTCCCTGGGCACCCCCGCGGCCTCCAGCCCCAGGGAAACGTTGTCATGCACGGAGAGCCAAGGAAGCAGGGCGAAGGACTGAAAGATGACGGCGACCTTGCGGCAGATCCCGGCGACGGGCTGGCCGCGGTAGACGATCTCGCCGCTGGTCGGGCGGACCAGCCCCGCGACCATTCGCAGGAGCGTGCTCTTGCCCGAGCCCGACGGTCCCACCAGGCAGACGAACTCGCCCCCTTCAAGCCGGAAGGATAGGTCGTCCAACACCGTGATCGAGCGGTTCTCATCGGTGAAGGTCTTGTTCACGTGCCGTACTTCCAGCAGTGTCACGGGTCGCACCCCCCGGGGGCTAGTATTCGATACGGTAGCGGTTGGCGACGTACTCGTACAACCGCCGCCAGAGGAGGCGGTTCATGGCGACGATCACGACCACCATGGCCGCCAGGGAAAGCCAGATGGTCTGAAAGTCGCCGGTGGCGTAAGTGGCGCGGTCGAGGATCGAGCCGATGCCGAAGGCCTGGTAGGTGTGACCGGCATACACGACGTATTCGGAGACGATCAGCGCGTTCCAGCCGCCGCCCCAGGCGGTGATGCTGCCGGTGATCAGGGAGGGGAGGAGGGCCGGAATCACCACCCGGCGCCAGTACAGGGGGCCCTTGAGCCCGTACGCGGCGGCCGCTTCCCGCAGGTCGTTGGGAATCGACCTGACTCCCCCAATCAGGTTGAACAGCAGGTACCACTGCATTCCCGTCAACACCAGCAGGATCGAGGCCAGGGTCATGCCGCCGGTGAGCCGGGCCAATAGCAGAACGATGATGGGGAACAGGGCCGTGGCGGGCACGGAGGCGGCCACCTCGAAGACCGGCGTGAGCAGCTCGTAGACCCGCTCCGAATGGCTGATCCAGATGGCGCAGGGCAGGGTCCAGGCCAGCGAAATCAGGTAGGCGGCCACCAACCGCAGGAGGGAGAAAAGCATACCGGCGGGGATCAGCCGCGCCTCGGGCGCCAGAGGGTGCCGCAAGGTGGACAGGATCGCCAGCCCTCCCCGGGCGGAGACGTAGGCCAGCAAGCCGATCAGGCCGGCGCCGACGGCGGTTCGCAGCAAGACCACGCCGCGGTTCACCACGCGGGAACGGGTCCGCCAGCCAGCCATCGCCAGGACCCAGCCGTTGAGGAGGCCGACCGCCCGGGAACCAAGGCGGCTGGCCAGGCGGCGGACCAGGCGGAGCAGGGGCGAGTGCTTCCAGAGGTCGTAGAAGAGCGACTCCCGGACGGCGCCGGTGGAAAACTCGTACTTGAAGTTCTCGGCCCAGACCGACAGCGGGCGCCACACGACCACGTCCAGGGCCACGATCATCGACACCAGGGTGAGGAGGCCGACCACGGTGGCCCCTAACTCGCCTTTTTCGGCCGTCTGGACCAGGTAGCTTCCGAGGCCGGGAAGGGAGTAGCGAACCGGCCCGATGGCGATGATCTCGGCGGCGATCAGGAAATACCAGCCGCCGGCCCACGACATGATGCTGTTGTAAACAAGCTTCGGAATGCTGGCGGGAAAGAAGAGCCGCCTGAACCGCAGGAACCCGCTGACCCCGTAAGCGTCCATGGCCTCGCCGAGGTAGCTGGGGATAGTGGTCATGGACTCGTAAAACCCGAAGGTCATG
>JAJYMS010000187.1 GCA_021786825.1 Bacillota bacterium
TGGCCATCCTGCGCTGGGCCCTGGGGCAGGGCAGGCGGGTGCTCTTTGTACCGGACGAGCACCTGGGCCGCAACGCCGGCCTCCGGCTGGGGCTTGGCGACGGGGACATGGCGGTCTGGGATCCGCGGGCGGAAGACCCGGCGGAGACGGCGGACCCGGCGGGGGCGGCGCCGGTCGGACGCCCGGGCGCACCGGGGGCGCGCGGTCCGAGGCTCATATTATGGAGGGGCTTCTGCGCCGTA
Source organism: Bacillota bacterium (assembly GCA_021786825.1). GTDB lineage: Bacteria > Bacillota > Sulfobacillia > JAMDAP01 > JAJYMS01 > JAJYMS01. Next base: position 243 of record JAJYMS010000187.1, read on the forward strand.
CACCGCCGGTTCTCGGTGGAGCAGGTGCGGGCGGTCCGGGAGAGACACCCCGGCGTCGTGGTGGTCGTCCACCCCGAATGCCGGGCCGAAGTCGCCCAAGCGGCGGACCTGGTGGGTTCGACGGACTACATCATCCGGCAGGTGGCCGCCGGAGAGCCGGGATCGTCGTGGGCCATCGGCACCGAGATCAACCTGGTGGAGCGGCTCGCCCGGGAATACCCTGACCGGGAGGTCGTGTTCCTGGGCGACCGGGTCTGGTATTGTCCGATGATGATGCGGATAACCCCCGCCAACCTGCTGGGGACCCTCGAGAACCTGCGGGCGGGGCGGGTGGTGAACGAGGTGAAGGTCGCCCCGGAGGTGGCCGCGGGCGCGCGGCTGGCCCTGGAGCGCATGCTGGCCATCAGTTGACGGCGGGCGAACTTCCCGCGGCTGGCAGGAAAACCTTCCCGGCGGTGAAGAATTCGGGTGGTATGATTAAGCCGGGGGGTGTGGTCAGGTGTGGATTGCCTATCTCGTGGTGGCGCTTGCCCTGATCGGGATGGCGGTCGCGGTGCGAGCGGTTGAGCGCAACGCGGCGGACCCCGCCTCCGGGCGACTGGTCAAGGTCAAGGTGGTCAACAGCCGGGTTGAGGCCGAGTTGGCCGCCGGGCTCCTGCGTTCAGCGGGAATCCCGGCGGTTACCAATTTCGAGAGTGTCGGCGACCTGTACGGGCTGAAGGTGGGTCCCATGGCGGAGGTGCGGGTCCTGGTGCCGGTCGAGCAGGAGGCTGAAGCCCGGCGGTTGTTGGAGAGTCCAGCGGAGGACCCCCCGGGGAGCGCGGGGGAGGGTACTCTACCAACGTCGCGGACGACCCAACCGTGAGGTATTCCACCGTGAAATGGTGACCTATGCTATTTGAATAATCGAGTCTGCCTGTCATGAGGGAAGGGTTTGAGCAAGTTGGCCACGAAAGTCAGAGTCATCATGGACGTATAGACTGACGTTGCAGTTCGCTTATCACGGACCAAAGTCAGATCGAGGAGCACCGGGTGGAACAAGTCTTTGCGTTAGAACCTCAGTTTCTAATTGAGACTTTTGACGAACTGATTCCGGCCAAAGCAGTCGCTTTGACCCGGAAGGATGAGCAGAAAGCGATCCCGGTTCTTGCCAAAGATCCGGAATTGATGGCTCAAATAGAGACCGTCGTCCGGCGACTGCCCACCCGCCACCGCTTGCTGCTGGGGGACAGCCGGGAGGCAATCAGTCAAGTGTCTGACCAGTCGGTACACCTGGTGGTAACGTCACCCCCGTACTGGACCCTGAAGGAGTACCCCAAGAGTCAAGGACAACTGGGCGCAATCGAAGAATACGAAAACTTCATTGAGGCGTTGGACGAAGTATGGCGGCAAGCATTCCGGGTACTGGTACCCGGCGGACGCCTTGTGGCTGTCGTTGGTGATGTTCTGGTTCCTCGCCGTAAATTCGGCCGCCACGTGGTCTTCCCACTTCACGCGAGCATCCAGGAGCACTGCCGCAAGATCGGATTCGATAACCTGTCCCCGATCATCTGGCATAAGATCGGAAACGCCAGGTTTGAGGTGGAAAACGGCTCTGGCTTCTTAGGTAAGCCATATGAGCCTAACGCCGTAATCAAGAATGACATTGAATATATCCTCTTTCAGCGAAAGCCTGGTGGCTATCGACAGCCTTCTCTTTCCGCAAGAGTTCTGTCGATCATCCCAGAAAACCTCCACCGCGAATGGTTTCAGCAGATCTGGACGATCCCGGGCGCGTCGACTCGTAACCACCCGGCTCCCTTCCCTCTAGCTCTTGCGGAGCGCCTGGTTCGAATGTTTTCCTTTGTTGGTGACAATGTGCTTGATCCCTTTGCGGGGACCGGTACTACCAACCTGGGGGCGGGTCGCTGGGGGCGGCACAGCATCGGCGTTGAAGTGGAGCCCAGCTACTTTGCCATGGCTAAACGGCGTTTAGCTCAACTTGGCCACTCCCAACTTGCTCTAGAGGAGATGTGGTAGCGATTCAAGTCGAGCCCTATGTGTTTTCTGAAGCTGTCCGCGAATTCTGGCAAAGCCGCGATGACGCTGCCCTAAAGCAGCAACAGCGAGGCGCCTCCGACCAGGGCGGTCGGAGCGCGGTTACGGCGGGTCGACACCTGGACGGCTTCTCCCGCAAGATCGTAGAATCGATAGCTGCAACTGGCGTGGATGTCGAGGAGGTACACACCAACACTAAGGTCGAACTACCCGGTTTCTATCGACCGAGTAAGGAGTGGGACATTGTGGTGGTTAGGGCCGGCCAACTCCGAGCTGCAATTGAATTGAAGTCCCAGGTGGGTCCCTCCTTCGGTAACAATTTCAACAATAGAACGGAAGAAGCGATGGGTAGTGCGCTCGATATCTGGACGGCCTTTCGCGAAGGCGCCTTCCTTGACTCACCAACCCCGTTTCTTGGATATTTGCTGCTGCTTGAGGACTCTCCCAAGTCCCGCTCGCCCGTGGAAGTCAAAGAACCGCATTTCCAGGTGTTTGAAGAATTCCTTGACGCGTCCTACATCAAACGTTACGAGTTGTTTTGTCGAAAGTTGGTTCTAGAGCGGCAGTACACCGCTGCATGCTTCTTAACCTCCGACCGTCAACTTGCTGACCGCCCGGAAAACTACTCCGAACCCGCCCTGGATTTGTCAGCAGAACGTTTCCTCACCCAATTGCTACGTCACGTTGCCTAGTTTCCTCGCCATGATCCGGGACGGAACATCAGCCAAGGGGGCTGTCAGGTCGCCACGTGGGGGTAGAGCCAGGTCGTGACCGCCACCATGGCGGCGGTGGCCACCAGCAGCACCCCGAAGTCCAGCGGCAGGGCGGCCGGGGCGCCCGCCAGCAACATCGCCCGCAGGACGTTCACCATGTAGCTGAGCGGGTTGCCCAGGGAGATGTACTTTAGCCAGGTCGGCATGATCTCCAGCGGGTAGAGGGCGTTGGAGGCGAAAAACAGCGGCATGGTGATCACCTGGCCGATCCCCATGAAGCGCTCGCGGGTCTTCACCAGGGCGGCAATGGCCATGGAAAGGCCGGCGAAGAAGGCCGCCCCCAGCATGACCGTGGCCATCACGCCCAGCAGTTGCAGAACCCCCCAGCGCAGCGGGGTGCGGATGAGCAGGGAGAGGAGCAGGACGACGGCCGCCTGGCTCATCGCCCGCGTCCCCGCCCCCACCATCTTGCCGAGGACCAGGGCCGACCGGGCCACCGGTGCGGCCAGCATTTTTTGCAGCAGGCCCATGTCCCGCTCCCAGATGATCGAGATGCCCGAGAAAATGGCGATGAACACCACCGACTGGGCCAGGATGCCGGGGGTCATGAACTGGAGGTAGCTGAAGGGGCCGGTGGGCATGCCGCGCACGCGGCCCATGGCCTGGCCGAAGACCAACAGCCACAGGGCCGGCTGCACGCCGCGCATCAGCAACTCGGTCGGGTCGTGGCGCAGCCGCCGCACCTCCAACTCCGCCAGGGTGTAGATGTCGGCAAAGTACTTCAACGGGAGAGGCGCCGCGACTCCGGGGGCGGGGTTGCTCTGCCCCGCGCTAGCCGAGCCGGCGGGCTGTCCGCCTGGTCTGACGTACATCTTTCCATCCTCCCCCCGTCTCCATGACGTC
>JAJYMS010000095.1 GCA_021786825.1 Bacillota bacterium
CCACAACGACACGCCGTCGCCCAAGTACCCCAAGGCGACCAAGACCGTCTGCACCCAGTGCCACATCGGGGCGCACGTTAAGCCAGGCCCGGGTCACCCCATCCAGCTCCGCCCCGGGCAGCAACTGACAGCGCTGTGCATCAGTTGCCACAACAAGACAGCCTGTTCCCGCTGCCATACCATCAAGTAGCAACAGTTGTTCCATTCTCAGGAGGCGACTTGCATGTCCCAGCCAGAAGGTGCGGTGCCCGCGCAGGGCCCAGCCCTGCCGGCCAGCCCCAGCCCGAAAACCCTGCCCTCTATTGTGGCGTTCTCGGTGATTGCGGCGGCGGCGGTAGTCTTCTTCCTGGTCGGCACTAGCATCGGGAAGCATTACTTCTGGAACCGCTATGACACTACCCCGCGCGTGGACCGGGACCTGGCCGCGGCGATGGAGAAGGTGCAGCAAGATCCCAATAATGCCGACAACCAGGTGGCGCTTGGTTGGGCGTATTACCGCAAGGGCGACTACAACCAGGCCCTGGCCCGTTACAGTAAGGCGATCGAGTTGAACGACAAGCACTATACGGCTCAGTTCAACTTGGGGCTTACGTACATGAAGATCGAGAAATGGGACCGGGCGGTGTCCGCCTTTGAACGCGCGGTCAGCATCGTTCCGAAGTCCTACCAGGCGCACTGGCAGCTTGGCCTGGCCCACACGAAGCAGGGGAAGATGGAAGAGGCCGCCCAGGAACTGGAGACAGCCCTCCGGCTCCGGCCCGGCGAGGTTGAGATCCTGATGGACCTGGGGAAGGTCTACGAGGGGATGGGCAAGCTCGACGAGGCGCAGGAACGGTACCAGGCGGCGAGCGACTTCGACCCCCAGTACCAACCGGCCAGGGACGCGCTGGAACGGGTGAAGGCGGCCAAGAAGCCGGCCTGACGACTACCTACTCAAGAGAAGGGTGACCGATGAGGGCGTTGCTGAAACGCATCAAGCTGACCTGGAACTCCGTGGCGTGGATCATCATGGCCATCTTCCTGATCGAGGCGGCGGGGTTCGGGTACTTCTACTGGGCCCGGCGGAACCCTGCCCAGCTTGTGACCACTCGCCTGCCCGAGCTTCAGCCCGGACCGCCCAGGTTCCTCTACAGCCTATATGGCCCCGCCGGCGGGGAGTCCTTCCGGAAGCCCATGGCCGTGACCGTAAGCGGACGCCGCATCTATGTTTCCGACGCCGGGGGCCACCGGGTGCAGGTGTTCGACTACGATGGCAGGCCCATCGGGAGCTTCGGCGAGCCGGGCTCCGGCCCGGGAGCGCTCGATTTCCCGTACGGGATCGCCGTCGATGCCCAGGGGCAGATCTACGTCGCCGACATGACGGTGGGGGCCATCAAGGTATACGACAACGCGGGGCAATTCCTGCGCTACTTCGCCGAGGCGAAGCCGGGGGATCACGTCTTCCAGAAACCCGCGGGCCTCTACATCTCCGGCGACCGCTTCTACATCACCGACCTGATCAAGAACCAGGTGCTCGTATACTCGCTGGACGGCCAGAAGCTGCTCGAGTTCGGCAAGAAGGGAACGGCCAACGGCGAGTTCAAGTCGCCCAACTTCGTCCTCGCCTCCGGCAACCAGATCTACGTCGTGGACACCGGCAACGACCGCGTGGAGGTGTTCAGCGACCAGGGCAAGTACCTCCTGAGCTTCAACGGAGCCCCCGGGGGCAAGGGTGATTCGCTGATCATCAACCCGCGCGGGGTCGGCGTTGACGCCCACGGCACCATTTACGTAGTTTCGAACCTCACCCACCAGGTCGTCGCCTTCAACGCCCAGGGGCAGAAGCTGTTCGTCTTCGGCGGGCCCGGGGTTGACGACGACAAGTTCAGCCTGCCCAATGGCCTGTGGATTGACGACCAGGGGCGGTTTTACATCACTGACACGGTCAACCGCCGGGTGGCGGTCTTCGAAAGTTAAGGTCTGGGTGCAAACCTTAGGGTTTGATAAGGATTCGGCCTCGGAAAGGGGGTGAGCAGCAAATGAGGCTATCAGTGCATCGCAATCCGAAGAAGGAGGTTCTGAGAGTGAGGAAGTTCACGTTTCTTGCGATTGCTGCGCTCGCGCTGGTGCTCGTGTTTGGAACCACGGCCTTCGCGGCGCTGCAACCGGGCAGCCAGAATGGCACTGGTTACCAGTCGCCGACGGGTTTCCTGGGCCCTGGATTGGGCACGGAGGGAACCAACATCGTCATCCCGGCTGACCCCGCCACCAATCGTATCCACAGCCAGTACACCAAGAACACCAACGCCTGCGCCTCTTGCCATGTGGCGCACACGGCTGTTGGCGCGGACCTGTTGCAGTGGTCCGACCCGAATGCCACCTGCCTGGCGTGTCATGACGGCACCGTGACGGCCACCTACGACGTTGACAAGGGGTTCCTGCCCGGCAGCACCACTGCCCGTACCGCCGGCGGCCTCTTCAACCTAACCGTGGCCGAGGGCGTCTATGACCAGTCGCGCCACGCCGTGACCGCCAGCCTCAACACCGCGGCGGCTCCCGGCGGAGCCGGCTCGAGCGCCCCAAACGACTCGAACGGGACCTGGACGGAGGCGTTTGAATGTGTCTCCTGCCATAGCCCGCACGGCCAGGGTGGCAACGCCCGGATCCTGAGCCCGGACCCGAACGGCCTGTCAGTCTCCAAGCGCGTGCCGGTCAACACTGACGGCAGTTGGGGCACCGCTTACACCACCAGCCCCTACAAGGGCTTCACCATGACTGCTGACGCCGCCGACACCAGCGGCAAGACCTTCCTGGCCGTGGTGCCGGCCGCCGGCGATCACCAGCTCGGCTACAAGCCCGGCGAGAAGTACACCTTCATCCGGGGCTATCCCTACAGCAAGCTGACCAAGGTGTACGTCAACGCTGTCGCCAAGACGGAAACTGTCGACTTCACGTTCGACAACAGCGCCGGCTACACCAAGGTCGTCTTCACCACCGCGCCGGCGACCACCGACACCGTTACCGCTGACTTCGTCCCGGCCCTGCGGGTGAAGATGAGCTACACCGGCTACCTGACCTCCACCGAGTCCATCAGCTACAAGGGCGGGCTGAACGCCTTCTGCGGCGCCTGCCACACCGACTACAACACCGCCACCGCCGCGCTATGGAACGTCCGCGGTGACCTGCAGTACCACGGGTCCGCCACGACCCTCACGGGAACTTACAAGCAGGCCTACCGGCACCAGGTGGGCTACAACTATTCAGCCGCCGTTAACGGCGCCTACAATGGCCTGAAGTTCGAGACCAAGACGGTCGTCTGCCTGACCTGCCACGTGGCTCACGGCACCAACGACCAGTACTGGGTCGACTCGCTCGCCGGCGCTGATAGCGGTTTCTGGACCTCCACCACAGCCGTGGAGACCATGGGCAGCTCGGTCTTGAAGAGAAAGCCCAACATGGGCGTCTGCGAGACCTGCCACAAGAAGGGCGACGGCAACCAGGGCTACCTCATCAATACGCAGTAACGGTTTAGCGTAAGCTCCCGGCAGGAGCTTTCACCGCCGAGGTGCCAGCCGCAACCTGGCACCTCGGCTCCCTTTCAAATCAGGAATGAGGTGAGCCTGTGGCCTACGGCCGCCGACGCCGGCGCTTCGCCACGGCCGTGGTGGCCGTGCTGGTGATCAGCTTCATCGCCTGGATCGTCCTCGGGGCGGCTAGCGCCATCTGGCGCTAGACGGGCCCGGGGGCTTTTTTTATGGGGGTTGTCATCCTCCAGTCATACTCCCCTGTGGAACAAGCATAGAGATTTTAGCGGAATTCCGCCCGGGCCGCGCCCGGGGTCCGGGCCCGCCGGCCAAGATCTTTGGGGAGGGAAGTTGAGGGTGGAGGAGAAGTTTAACATCTTCGAGGACAT
>JAJYMS010000024.1 GCA_021786825.1 Bacillota bacterium
GGACAGCCGAAGCACGACCCCATCAACCGGACTTTCACGACTCCGTCCTCGATCCCGACCAGTTCAACGTCCCCGCCGTCAGCCCGCAAGGCGGGACGGATGCGATCCAAGGCCGCTTGCACGCGTTCCTCCACGGTTTTCTACCTCCTCTTCGTTCCCATTATACTCGGGCCATTGGCGAGTTAGCAAGTTCCGTGTACAATAGTGGGAATGGGAAAGAGGAGGCCCTGAACTTGTATAACCTGCATACCCACAGCTTTTACTCTGACGGCAGCCTTAGCCCGGAGGAGGTCGTGGCCCGGGCCAAGGGGGCCAGGCTGCGCGGCCTGGCGCTGACCGACCACGACTCGGTCGGCGGGCTTGGCGAAGCCGCCGGCGCCGCCGCGACCCTCGGTCTGCAATTCATCCGGGGAGTGGAGTTGACCACCTTCCGACACGGCTCCGAGGTCCACATCCTGGGTTACTTCTCCCGCATTTCGCCGGAACTGGAGAGGGATGTCCGGGAACTCCGCCGCCAGTCGGAGGCCTGGGTTCTGGCCACCGCCGACGGCATCAGGTCGGGGGCCGGGCTGGCCTACGACCGGGCTGAACTGGCACGCCTGGCGAGGGGGGAGGGAATCCTGCGCTTTCACCTCGCCCTGCATTATGTGAACCGCGGTTACTCCCTTAGCCCCTCCGCCGCCACCCTCAGGTTCCTGGCAGAAAACAGCCCCTATTACATCCCTCGTGACGATTTCCAGCCGGACGACGCCGTCGCCCTGATTCACCGGCGCGGGGGTCTAGCCGTCGTGGCCCATCCGGGGGCAATCAGGAGCCCCGCCGCCCTGGAAGCGGCGCTGGCCTCCGGCGTGGACGGAATCGAGTGCCACTACTGGCGGCACGACCCCGCCCGCCGCAAGGAATACGTGCGCCTGGCGCGGGCGCGCGGCCTGCTGGTGACCGGCGGAGGAGACTTCCACTCCGACGAATACGGGGAAATCCGGGACGGCGTGCCTGACGAGGAGGACTTCCGGCGCCTGCAGGCCGCCGTCGGCTGAGCCGGTCACACCCGGCTCCACTCGGTCTCGGCGGTCCCCTCCAGGCTGTTCGCGACGCGAGCCAGGACGAAAAGCAGGTCCGAGAGGCGATTGAGGTAGGCAAGCAGGTCGGGGTCGACCTGCTCTGCTTCTGACAGAGCCACCACGCGCCGCTCCGCTCGCCGGCAGATGGTCCGGGCCAGGTGCAGGGCGGCTCCGGCCGGTCCCCCGCCGGGCAAAATGAAGCGCCGGAAGGGTGGCAAGCCGGCCGAGAAGCGGTCGATGACCGACTCCAAGTCGGCTGCCGCCGGCACCTCGCCTCCACTCCCGTCCGGGGCGGCCAGTCGCGCGCCGACCATGAACAGGTCGCGCTGCAGGCCGGTCACGATGGCGATGAGTTCGTCCCATCCCGGGTTGCCGGTCCCGCGCGCCATGGCGGCCGCCGCCACGCCCAGGGCGCTGGCCGTCTCATCGACCGTTCCGTAAGCCTCCACCCGCGGGTCGCTCTTGCTGACCCGCTTTCCGCCACGCAGCGCAGTCTTGCCCGCGTCTCCGGTGCGCGTGTAGATCCTCCCCAGACCCTTCACCCCCCTATCGTCGGCTGGTCAATTTTCCGCCCCCGGGGGTCGTCGAGATGCAGAAATAGGCGGATGGCCCGCTCCAGGTCAGACAAGTCCACCAGAGTATTCTGACAGGGGCCTTCCGGACGCTTATTGGCCAGAGCGATAACCGGAATGTGATTGCCTACCTCCTGGACCCCGGAAACCAGGTCACGCTCACAAGCCACGGCGATAATGGCCTGGGGCCGCTGTTCGGCGATGATCCTTCGGGCGACGTTGCCTCCGGCGGCGGTGAACAGACGCACACCGTACCGGCCGGCGAGGGAGCGCAACTGCTCCCGGATCGTCAGATGCATGCATCGCGGCAGGATGATCAGCAGGGTCTCCTGCACCGCCGCAGGGTTCCCGGCGACCACCAGGGCGTTGCCGGCCTGCAGCAGGGAGTTTCGGATGCGGTCTTCCGAGAGCCCCACCGCCCGTCCCACCCGGAAGGCCAGCGGCACCAGCCAACCGTTGGCCAAATGGCGGCGAGAGATGACCGCCAGCAGGTTATGGCCGGTGGTCAGGGCGACCAGGAGCAGGAGGTAGTAGCTCCAGACCGCCACGGCGGCCGCCCCCGCGGCGACCAGCAAGCCCAGGTCCAGCCAGGGTGAGATTTCCCGTAGCCGGGGCTGCACGAGGTAATAGGACAGGCCGCCGCCAGCCGTCACCACCAGCGTGGCTGCCCCCAGGCACAGCATGAAGAACCAGGCGTTGGTCCCCAGGTCCCCGCGGTTCTCCTCGACCTCGCCGTTCCAGCCCTCCCAGTGGTCGCCCAGTTTGCGGGAAGGCGCCTTAACCGGTGCCTCCGCCAAGTTCTTCGCCAAGGGTGCCTTCCTCCTCCCTCGCAAGCTTTCGGACAGCCTGCCGGATCTCGCCTTGTACCCCGGGGTCACCCTCGGCGGCCAGGCGTGCGCGGAGAGCGATCCGGGCATTCCAGCCGCCGGTTCGTCCGAGGGCCCAGGCGGCGTGCCCCCGGATAACCGGACGGTCGTCTTGCAGCCCGCTGGCCAGCAGTTGCTCCGCCTCCACCGGCGGTCTCCCGGGGAACGGAACCTCAGCGCAGGTCACGTTGGCGAGGGCCACGAGCGCGTTGCGCTGCATGGTAGCGCGACCCCTCCACGCCGCGGCCGACTCCCCGAAGGCCTCCCGGAACGGGGTCCTGCCGAGCTCGATCACCCACGCCAAATCGACGTCCGGGTCCTCCCTGGGGCAGTTGTGCGGGCAAACCTCCTGGCACGCGTCGCACCCGAATAAGCGGTTCCCCATGGCCACCCTGAATTCCTGCGGGATGTAACCGCGCGTCTGGGACAGGCGCGCCACGCAGCGCTTGGTGTCAACGGTGTAAGGGGCCTCGAGGGCCCCGGTGGGGCAGGCCTCCAGGCACCGGCGGCAATTCCCGCAGGAGTCTTGCACGGGGGCGTCAGGTTCCAGCGGCGCGTCGGTGACAATTTCCCCCAGAGCCACCCAGGAGCCCTCCCCGGGGACGATCACCAGGCCATTCTTCCCGTACCAGCCCAGCCCGGCCCGCACCGCGACGGCCCGGTCGAGCAGGGGGCCGGTATCCACCTGGATGGCGTACCTCGCACCGGGGAACACCTCGCGCAGGAACGACGCCAGGTGTTCGAGGCGTTCCCTAAGCTCCGCGTGGTAGTCGCGGCCGCGGGCGTAACGGGCGATCCGCCCGCCGCGCACCCCCTCGGGGGGACGGGCCAACTGCAACTCCTCACCGCCCCCACGGTCGGTAAAGTAACTGAGGGCCGCCGCGAGGATCGACCGCGCTCCGGGAAGGGATCGCTCCGGTGTGCACCGGCGTTCGATTTCGTCCTCGCTCAACGGCGGGCTGAAGCCGCTCTGCTGGCGGGAAAGCAGGAGTTGCCGCTCCCGCCAAAACGGCTCGGCGCTGGAGACCCCTACCGCCGCCAACCCCAACGACCGGGCGTACGCCTTCAACTCCTGCTTCACGCTTGTGCCTTTCCCTCGATTTCCAACGCCGCGGCCACTTCTTTGAGGGCCTCGATGACCGTCGCGATGTGCTTGTCCAGGTCCACGTCAAGCTCCCGGGCACCCCGGTAGACGTCCTCGCGGTTAACCCCGCGGGCGAAGCTCTTGTCCTTCATCTTTTTCTTGACCGCGGCCACGTCCACTTCGTAGATGCTTCTGGTGGGACGCACCAGCGCCACCGCCACCACCATACCGGTCAGTTCATCCACGGCGTATAGGACCTTTTCCACCAGCCGCTCCCGGGCGATGCCCAGAGTGTCGCCGGCGTGG
>JAJYMS010000237.1 GCA_021786825.1 Bacillota bacterium
GATCTTGGACCGGCGCAGCTTTACGGACAGCCCCGCCCCGGCGGCGATGGGAACGCCGCCGCCCACGATCCCGTTGGCCCCGAGGATCCCGAGGCTCAGGTCGGCGATGTGCATGGAACCTCCCCGGCCGTGACAGTAGCCGGTCTCGCGTCCGAGCAGCTCCGCCATCATCCGGTTCGGGTCCCCCCCCTTGGCGAGCACGTGGCCGTGGCCGCGGTGGGTGCTGGTGAGGTAGTCCTCCGGGCGCAGAGCCTGACAAACGCCGGCCGCCATCGCCTCTTGCCCCAGATAGGGGTGAATGGTACCCGGGATGAAGTTCTGCCGGTACAAGTCGATCGCCTTGAGCTCAAACTGCCTGATGCGCTGCATGGCGCGGAGCAGTCCGAGCAGCTCTTCCGTCTCCCCCCGCGTCAAAGGCACGCCCCCCCTTCAGCCAACCCGCTCATGCTTGCTCCGTTCTCGGCCGATCACGGGTGGAGCATCACCCGGATGGCGCCGTCCAACCGATTGTGGGTCATCTCCCAGGCCCTCGGAAAATCCTCCAGGGACAGATCGTGGGTGATAAGCGGCTTTACGTTGACCAGACCTCGCTTCATCAGTTCCAGGCCCCGCAGGGAAACCCACTGGGGGTTGGCAACCGAGCCACAGACGTCCAGGTGGCCGCGCACGATCACGCTGAGGTCGATACTCAGCTTGCGCCCCGGCCCGGTAGCCCCGGCCAGGCAGATCCGCCCGCCTCTGCGGGCGACCTGGAGGGCCAGGACCGCCGCCGACTCCGTGCCGGCAAACTCCACCACGGCATCCGCCCCTCGCCCGCCGAAAGCCTCCCTTACCGCGGCTGCGGGGTCGGTTGCGGCGCCTGCATCGACCAGCGCGTCGGCCCCCAGGTCCAGACCCCGCTGGAGACGGTCCGCGCGGGTGCCCACCAGGACCACCCTTCCCGCCCCCATGGCTCTGGCTGTCTGCACCGCCAGCAACCCGAAGGCCCCCGGCCCGATGACCGCCACCGTTTCGCCGGGCCGCAGGCCGGTGCGCTCCACCGCGTGGAGAGCGACACCGATGTTGTCGGTGAAGGCCCCCTCGTCGTAGCTGAGATCATCCGGGAGGCGGTGGGCCGCCTTGGCTGAAATCGTACAGTATTCCGCCATCCCGCCGGGCACCGTAAAGCCGATGTGAGCGTGACCGGCAGCCACGTTACCGTAGTTCTCGCAAAGGTTGTACATGCCCGCGACGCACGGCCGGCATTGCCCACAACCCACGTGCACTTCTACCCCGACCCGGTCGCCCTCCGCCAGCCCGGCTACGCCGGGCCCGGTTTCCACGATCTGCCCGGCCCACTCGTGACCCGGGGTGTGGGGGAAGGTGACGCCCGGAAAGTTCCCGGTGAATACTTTCATGTCGGTGGCGCAAATGGTGGTGGACTTCACTTTCACCAGGACCTGTCCCGGCCCCGCCTTCGGCTCCGGTACGTCTCTGATCTCGAAGCGGTTGGGAACCGGGTATACGACCGCCCTCATCACTTCACCCGCCCGTGAGGCCTTTTAGGGGTGCAGAATCACCTTCAGCGCGCCGTCGATCCGCTTGGTAAAGACCTCGTAGGCCCGCGGGAACTCCTCCAGCGAAAAGACGTGGGTAATCAGGGACTTCACGTCGACCTTCCCGCTGGCGATCAGCGGGATGGACTCTTCGCAAGTCCCGCGGTTGGCCCGCACGCCGAAGATGTCCATTTCCTCCAACACGATCTTTTGCATCGGCAACTGCACGGGCTCCAGGGGCACCCCCGTGTAGACCACGGTCCCGCCCTTCCTGGTGGCCTGCACCGCCTGGATCATGGTGTCAGCCGTGGAGGCGCAGTCGATGCTCACATCCGCGCCGCGCCCGCCGGTGGCCTGAAGCAGAGCCGATACCGGGTCCCTCGCGGTGTAGTCCACGAGCTCCGCCTGGTACTGCGCCCCCTTGGCCAGCCGGTCGCCGGCCCCCACCAGCAATACCCTGCCGGCCCCCACGGCCCAGGCGCACTCAACAGCCAGCAGCCCCATGGGGCCCGGCCCGAAGACCGTCACGGTATCGCCGGGCTGAACGCGGCCCCGCTTAACCGAGTGCAGGGCGATGCTGGTGGTGTCAACGATGGCCCCCTCGTCAAAGGAGATACGGTCCGGGATTCTGTGCACGCTCTTCATGCTGTGCACCACATACTCCGCGTAGGCGCCGTTGGTGTAATGGCCGTACTGGTGGTGCCCCAGGTCCTCGCGGCCATAGTTCTCGCACATGTTGTATCGCCCGGTGGTGCACATGCGGCAGAACCCGCAGCCGGCGTGGGATGTCCCGGCCACCCGGTCCCCCGGCCTCCACCCGAATTTGGCGGCCTTCTCGCCCACCGCCACCACTTCGCCGGCCCACTCGTGGCCGGGGATGAACGGGTAGGCCTTGGGCCACCTCCCGGGGTAAGCCCCCTGGATGATGTGGGGGTCGGTGCCGCAGATGGCTACCGCCTTCACCCGGCAAAGGATGTCCTCCGGCCCCGGCCGGGGCGTGGGCACCGTCTGGAGGCTGATCTCGTTGACCCCGGTGAGCACCATGGCTTTCATTGTCGCCGGCAGCTCGGTCATTTCCCTTCCCCCTCCCCCGCATTGGTACTCACAGTTTGGGCGGCTCTTAATCCCCGTCGAAGACGATCACCCGGCAGATCGACGCCTCGCCGCGGATGAATTTCCAGGGAAAGGCCCCCACGTTCACCCGGCGGTTGACCACCTTGTCGATATCTCCCCCCAGGTTGTCGACATGCATCAGGTTGCGGGCCATCATCCGGCGGTGGCAGTGAAGCATGTTCTTGCGCGGCGCGATTTTCTCGATGGGACCGTACTTCTGCTCGAATTCCGCCACCAGGTCGGGCCGGTAGTCCCGGATCGCCGTGTTGAAGGGGTGTTCAAAGGCGGGGGCGTCACACCCGGCCCACTTGACGTTCCTCTCCACCAGCCAGTCGGTGAGGCTCTCGTCCGGGCCCGGGTGCTTGTCAAAATACATGACTTCGTCCTCTTCCTCGCCTACCCAACTGTACTTCTTCCATCCCAGGTGAAGGATCAGGATGTCGTCCTTGCGCAGCTCCTCCGGCAGGCGGTCTTCAACCATCTTTCGGCTCACGAGGGTGTAAGGCTCGACCACGTCGCTCAGGTCTACGACCAGCCCCGTGCCCACCAGCCGCTCCAGGGGAACCTCCGCGCAGTCCCAACCACGGGGATTGAAGTGCAGCGGCGCATCAACGTGCGTGCCGGAGTGCATATTGGTCTTGATGATCAGGCTATGCACGTTGTCCCGGTGATGGCTGTGGAAAGCCGTCACCTCGGAGCTGGGAAAGTAGGGCCAGGTCGGCGTCTGTGCGCACCACGGCTGAGTCAGGTCGATCAGCTTGGTCATGCCTTCTCCTCCTATGTATTGCTTTTCTTGGGCAAACGATTTACTAAACCCTTTTCTGCGCTATTCCCCCAATTCCTTCTGGTGACGAAGGGCATCCGGCAATTTTGTGTCGACACCTTTCGACCTTTCTTGATCCGTTACCCCTGGAGACCGGCGACCAAAAGCCCCCCGCCGCAACCAAGCAGGGGGGGCCACAAGAGTGCCTCTTTCCTCGACCCGCCGCCGGAAGGGAACGGGTCAGTTGTGTAGAAGGTTTTAGACCGTTATGACAGCCTTAGCCAGGTCCCAGAAGCACCTCGTTCTTTCGGTCACCTCCCTCGGCGCCTTCATGGCCACCCTGGACGCCAGCATTACCAACATCGCTCTCCCCGAGATCGCCGCCTACTACCGTGCCCCGCTGGGGGTGGCGGAATGGGTGGTCATGATCTACCTGCTGTTGATCAGCAGCCTGCTGCTCACGTACGGCC
>JAJYMS010000274.1 GCA_021786825.1 Bacillota bacterium
ATCTCCTCCAGCGAGATCCGGCGGCGGGTGGCCGCCGGGCAACCGGTCAAGTACCTCTTGCCAGAGTCCGTAGAAAACTACATAACGAAGCACAATTTATATCGGGAGGAAAAAGAGGAATCCGCGATTTAAAGTCGAATAATTGCCATACTAAGTTCCAGCAGGCAGTTTTTCAATCCCCGGTTCAATCCAAGAAAACGCATCTCTCGAAGGTGCCCGGGGGGCGCCATTTTGTTAAGCCTCAGCGGAAAGGAGGTGTCTGAATGACGAAAACTCTTTATGTCGGTAACCTTCCGTGGTCTACCACCGAAGACGAACTGGCCCAGGCTTTTGCCGCTCACGTCGAGGTCAAGGGCTGCCGCATCATTACCGACCGTGAAACCGGTCGTTCCCGCGGCTTCGGTTTCGTTGAGGTGGCGGACGAAGATGTTGAGCGCGCGGTGGGTGCGGTAAACGGCACCCAGCTCGACGGGCGAGACATCATCGTCAATGAGGCCCGGCCGCGGCAGAACAAGTTCTAGCCAGACCCGGAGCCCACAGAAAGCGTCGAGTCTGTTCCGGCAGAATACAGGCGTTACTTCGGCTGTGTCAGATCCAGCCATCGTTCAGGTGCTTGTACCGAGCCTCCCCACTCCGACCGGAGGCTTTATTTATTGGCCTGGACCGCCTGCGCCGCGGCGCTGTAGGAGGTAAACCAGTGGCTTCGTACCCCGGGGAACTTTCAGAATTGTGCCGGCGGGTAGTCCGGCGCCTCTCTCCTGCCCGTTACCGCCATACCGAGGGAGTGCTGCAGGCGGCTCGAACCCTGGCCGGCCGTTACGGTGCCGACGTCCGGCGGGCGGAGGTGGCGGCGATCGTCCACGACCTTGAGCGGGAGCGACCGGCCGGGGAATTGTTGCGACTGGCCGAGGGGTTCGGCTTCCCGGTGCACGCCGTCGAGCGGGATCGGCCGATGTTGCTCCACGGGCCGGTGGCGGCCCGAACCGCGCCCGCCGAGCTGGGCGTGACCGACCCGGAGGTCCTGCGGGCGGTGGCGGTGCACACGACCGGCGCCGCGCCGATGTCCCTGCTGGACCAGGTCATTTACTTGGCCGACTACATCGAGCCCGGGCGGGATTTCCCCGGGGTCGCCGAACTGCGGCGGTTGGCGGAGCGGGATCTGCGCGGCGCCTGCCTGGCGGCGACAGAAGCAACCCTCCGCTACGTCCTCTCGCGGCGGGAACTGATTCACCCCCGGACGGTCGAGGCGCGCAACTGGTTGCTGAGCGGGTTGGGGGAACCGGAAGGAACTCGCCTGGCTGAACCAGAATAGGGTAGGGTACAATAGGGCCCGAAAGGAGGCTTCCCCAGGTAGTTGGAATCAGGAGCCTTGGCGCGTGAGGCCGCCGCTGCCGCGGAGGAAAAGAAGGCCGCGAACATCGTGGTCCTGGACCTTCGGCCGGTGACTCCGATCGCGGATTACTTCGTCATCTGCAGCGCGTCCAACGTCACGCAGGCGCGGGCGGTCGCGGATCACATCGAGGAGCGGCTCGACCGGCGCGAGGTCGGCAAGCGTCACCGGGAGGGTTATGACACGGGGCGCTGGATCCTGCTGGACTACGGCGACGTCGTCGTACATGTCTTTCACGAGCACGAACGCGATTACTACAACCTTGAGCGGCTCTGGGGCGACGCGGCGATCGTGCCGTTGCCGGCCCGCTGAACCGCCGTCAGCTTGACTTTTGATAGACCTGATTTTATAATGAAACCTGCGCTCGCTAACCGAATAGGCAACAGGATTGCGGTTGAGACGGGTAAAGCGTGGGGCCATAGCTCAGTTTGGGAGAGCGCTTGAATGGCATTCAAGAGGTCGGGGGTTCGATCCCCCCTGGCTCCACCAAAGAAACTTTCCACGCTTTATCAAGCAGGATAACACCGCGGGAGAGGCCTCTCGTCCCTAACCAGGGCGAGGGGCTTTGGCGTTGAAGGGACCAAGCGGGAATGGGGGGCCTGGCGGTGGAGGATCGTTACAACTTCAAGGCGGTTGAGGCGAAGTGGCAGCAGCGGTGGGCCGAGGCGGGGCTCCACGAGGTGAAGGCCGACCCCACCCGTCCCAAGTTCTATTGCCTGGAGATGTTCCCCTACCCGTCCGGCGCCCTGCACATGGGGCACGTCCGCAACTACTCCATCGGGGATGTGCTGGCCCGCTTCAAGACGATGCGCGGTTACAACGTGCTGCACCCCATCGGCTTCGATGCCTTCGGCATGCCGGCCGAGAACGCCGCCATCCAGCATGGGATCCACCCGGCGGTGTGGACGAGGGATAATATTGCCCACATGGAGGAGCAGCTTCGCCGGATGGGTCTGTCCTACGATTGGGCCCGCGAGGTGGTCACCTGCAATCCCGACTACTACCGCTGGACGCAGTGGCTGTTCCTGCTGTTCTTCCAGCGCGGGTTGGCCTACAAGAAGCGGTCCGGGGTCAACTGGTGCCCGTCGTGCCGGACGGTGCTGGCCAATGAACAGGTGGAGGATGGGCGCTGCTGGCGCTGCGACTCCCCGGTGACCAAGACCAGCCTCGAACAGTGGTATCTGCGCATCACCGAGTACGCCGACGAGTTGCTGAAAGACCTGGAGCTGCTGGGCGGCTGGCCCGAGCGGGTCCGGATCATGCAGGAAAACTGGATCGGGCGGTCGGAAGGGGCGGAGGTCACCTTTCGGGTGGCCGACGGCCCGGCGGCGGGGAAGCCCATTACCGTCTACACCACCCGCCCGGATACCCTTTTCGGCGTCACCTTCATGCTGCTTGCCCCGGAGCACCCGCTGGTCGACCGGCTGGTGGCGGGGACCGCCCAGGAGACTCCGGTGCGCCAGTTCCAGGAGCGGATGAAGGCCCTCAGCGAGCTCGCCCGCACCTCTGCGGAGGCGCAGAAGGAGGGCCTGCCGACGGGAGCCTACGCCGTCAACCCGCTGAACAACGAGCGGGTGCCGATCTGGGTCGCCAACTACGTCCTGATGGAGTACGGGACGGGGGCGGTCATGGGCGTTCCCGCCCACGATCAGCGGGACTTCGAGTTCGCCCGTCAGTTCGACCTGCCCGTGCGCGTGGTGATTCAGAACCCGGCCGGAACGCTGCGCTCGGAGACGATGACCGAGGCGTGCGCCGATCCCGGCACCATGGTCGACTCGGGGGTTTTCAGCGGCCTTCCCAGCGAAGAGGGGCAGCGGCGGATCATCGAGCACATCGAAGCGCGGGGGTTGGGCCGGCGGCAGATCAACTACCGCCTGCGGGACTGGCTAATCTCCCGGCAACGCTACTGGGGAGCCCCGATTCCGATCGTCTACTGTGAACGGTGCGGGGTGGTCCCGGTCCCGGAGGCGGATCTGCCGGTGGTCCTGCCGGAGGACGTGAAGTTCACCGGCGAGGGCGCCTCCCCCCTGGCGGACGTGGAGTCCTTCGTCCACACCAGGTGTCCGCGGTGCGGGGGTCCGGGGCGGCGCGAGACCGACACCATGGACACCTTCATCTGCTCTTCCTGGTACTTCTACCGCTACGCCTCGGCCCGCGACGACCGCCACCCCTTCGCGGCCGAAGACGTCCGCTACTGGCTGCCGGTGGACCAGTACATCGGCGGCATCGAACACGCGGTGCTGCACCTGCTCTATTCCCGCTTTTTCACCAAGGTGCTGCGGGATGCCGGGCTGGTGCAGATCGACGAGCCTTTCACCCGGCTGCTGACCCAGGGTATGGTGATCAAGGACGGGGCCAAGATGTCCAAGTCCAAGGGCAACGTGGTCAGCCCGGACGACATCCTGGAGCGCTGGGGGGCCGACGCGGCGCGGCTGTTCATCCTGTTCGCCTCGCCGCCGGAGCGCGACCTGGACTGGACCGACCAGGGAGCCGAAGGGGCCTCGCGCTTCCTGCACCGGGTCTGGCGGCTGGTGCAAGCCTCGCGCGAGAGACTCTCCAACTTCCGGCACCGAGACCTGAACTCGGCCTCCTCCCACCCCTCTACCGAGGCGGCGGCGACGGCCGACGCGCGCCCGGAGGCGGACCGCGAGCTGCTGCGCCTGGCCCACCGGACGGTGAAAAAGGCCACCGAGGACATCGAGCAGCGGTTCAACTTCAACACCGTCGTTTCCGGCATCATGGAACTGGTCAACGGCATCTACAGCTACCGCGACCGGGTGAGGGTCGAGGACCAGAACGCGCAGGTGCTCGGGGAAGCCATCGAAAAGACCGTGCTGCTGCTGGCGCCCTTCGCTCCCCACCTGGCTGAGGAACTCTGGGAGGAACTCGGCTGGTCGGAGGCGGGCAGCATCCACCGCCAGGGGTGGCCGGCCTACGACCCGGCGGCCCTCGAGGCGGACACGGTGGAGATCGTCGTCCAGGTAAACGGGCGGGTTCGCGACGTGGTGCCCCTGCCGCTCGGGCTGCGGGGGAAGGACTTTGAGGCGGCCGCCCTGGCCAGCCCCAAGTTGCAGGCCTACCTGGAAGGCAAGACGGTCGTGAAGGTGATTGCCGTGCCGGGCAAGCTGGTGAACGTGGTGGTGAAGTAGGCCCCGCTCCGCGCGGCAAGCGGCCCCCGACGGGGGATCCGATCTCAATAGCCACCCAGCTCTCACACTTAGGCCGGTGCCCTGGATAAGATCCGGGCCTGTTTGAGGATGCTTCGTACCGTTCCCACACATGACGCTGGAAAATCCCACTGTGTAGAATCCGCTCAGCGCAGGGAGCGGTTCAGGTCACGGTAGAAGTTCTCGTGCTGCCCGATGGTCAGGAGCTGCACTACATTATCGTCCTCACGCACCCGGTACGCCAAGAGCCACTGGTCGTTGACGGCTTCGAACTTCTCCACCAAGACACCCCGTAGGGCGCCTCTTTTCTGGTCGCCCTTGTAGGGGTCGACTGCCAGACGTCGGACTTCCTCATCCAGCACCTTCTTCACGTTGGGCGGAAGCTTCTTGGCGATTCGGTTGAACCGGGGCGCGGCTTCAACCCTGAACATCCTTGTCCTCGAATACATAGGGTTCAGCCAAACCGGCGTCCAGTTCAGCCTGGGCCTCCAAGATGGCCTCAATCATTGAAAAAGACAAGTCCGGATTGTCCTCCGCAATCATGGCGATTTCTAGATACCGCCTGACTTGATCGGATGGCTGGCGGTGCTGTCCCTTGGCCCTCGCCTCCAAGAGGCGTTTTAGATCGTCCGTAACTCTGACTGAGAGGGTGGTCATTTCTCGGCGCCTCCTCGTATGCGATGTATGATTATATAATACGATGTCCTACAGCGTCCTGTCAATTGGCTAGGCGTCTTCAAGATTTCTCTGGAGAAACAGCTCGTCACTTCCACGCCCTTTCACGTCCAGCTACACGTGTCAAAACGAACAACTACCTAATTAGCGGACGCCGCTTAGACAAAGCCTTCTTCGGCAGGGCCTGTTGACTTTTGAGATTCGAGATAGGATCCGAGAAGAGCTTGATCACACGCTTCACCGTGCTATCACCTACGCATGTGCCCTGGAGCTTCTGAGCGCGGGCAACGACGAGGTGAACCGCCTGATGTCGGAGGTCTCCGGGATCATCGCGGCCATCCCTCGGGAGAAAGGGGAAGAGCCATGGCAGTGGCCCAGGAGGTAAGGCGGGAGGTGGAACGCCTCTCCAGAAGGTCGGATCGGCTTCGGCTCCGCCTGGAGAAAAGCGAAGCGGACGAACCCTCCGACGCTTTCAAGACCATGGTCGTCAGGAAGCTCGGAGATCATCAGCATCTCTACTACGAAGTGCTGAATCAAGTCAAACGCTACTTTAGGCTGCGGACAATCCGCAGCATCAGTGCCGACCAGGTTGAGGCTCTGCGGCCTTTCATCGAGGCCCTGCCCGATTCGTGCTGGACCTGGCACCCAAAGAACGTGGTGTGGCTCGACCAGGAAAAGCCGCTCGCGGCAGCTCCTGCGCCGGTTAAAGCCGCCCCGCCGAAGTGCATGTTTTGCGGCAAACCCATCGAGGACGAGCCCATGTTGGTTTTCCCTTCAGACGGCTCCACAATGCATTGGTTCTGCGTGATGTTCGTTCGCGGAGCGGAGTTGGTCCCAAGAGAAAGGACGAGGACCCTTGTCGAGCGCTTAACAAGACTGCTCGACAGAGAGGAGGCAACAGCAGGATGACAGGAGTCGCGTTGCTTGAAGCCGCCGTGATCGTGTGGCTTGCCGTGAGCCTTCTGCTCTCCCGCCGGGAAGCGGGACGAGATCCGCTCACCGGCCTGGCCAACCGCCGCGCCGCTGACGCGTGGTTCGGCCGGATGTTGAGACGCCGGTATAACGGTCGCCTGACAGCAGTGGTCCTAGACATGGACCATGTCAAACAGTACAACGATACCCGCGGCCACCAGGCGGGAGACCAGTTGCTTCGCTCGGTGGCTCGGGTTCTCGGGGAGAACGCGCGCAAGACCGACCTGGCGGTGCGCTGGGGGGGCGAGGAGTTCTTGCTCATGCTTCCCAGGACCAACGAAGCCGAGGCCGAGCACCTGGTCGAGCGCATGCGCAAGGTGATCCGCCAGAACACGGGCGCGACATTCAGCGCCGGGATCGCCGAAGGACTGGCCGATAAGCCTGTCCACGACATCCTGCACCACGCCGACACGGCTTTATACCAGGCCAAGGTTCGGCGCGACTGTACCGTCCGTTGGGTTGCCGCCTGAAAGGGGGAACGGATGCATTGGCTCGCAAGTGTCAGAACTGTGCTAAGTCCTGCAAACAGCCCGTGGGCGAAATCGTGTCCTGCCCCAAGTTCACGCCGGCTGCGCAAAAGGAGGGAAAACGTTAACGTGTTTAACAAGGCCATTGTGATCGGCAGGCTGACCAGGGACCCGGAACTCCGCTACACCCCGTCCGGCAAGGCGGTCGCCAAGATGACCGTCGCGGTTGACAGGGGGGTCCCCCGGGACGGAGATAAGCATGAGGCGGACTTCATCGACACCGTGGTCTGGGATAAGCTGGCCGAGACCTGCGCTCAGTACCTCGCAAAGGGCCGCCAGGTTCTGGTCGAAGGCCGGATCCAGACGCGGGTGTACGAGACCCAGGACGGACGGCGGCGCAAGGTGACCGAAGTGGTCGCCAGCAACGTGCGTTTCCTTGGCGGCAAGACCAACGGAAGCGGCAACGGGGGCGCCAACGTCAATGGAACCGCCCCCGGGAGCAACAGCCTCGGTGAGGACGTTCCGCCACCCGACGAGGAATCTACCCCCTGGTAAGATCAGGTCATGTCGGAGCGGCCCGGGAGAATTCCCGGGCCGCTGCTCGTTTGATGTCCAGCAGGAAAGAGGTGCGGCAGAATGGCTGCCATACGGATACGCCGTTCCTGGGGCGTCTTGAAGCCGGTCACCTGGGTCCACAGCCCAAAGCAGCGAATGCCAGCCAAGAAGGCAAGAAGAGACGGAAAGATCGCTGAGCGTCAGGCCGTAAGAGAGTACAACGCCAGGCCGGGCCTCCGGCAAGTAAGGCTGGCCGGTGTAGCCGAAATAGGCCGTGCCGTTGGGGAAGGTGGGGTCAAAGCGCCGTTCGGGGTGCGGCCGTCCGAACTCGTCATGGCCCACCCGCTGGACCCCCTTGCCGTTGTGCCCGGTAACCAGGAGACGGTTTTCACGGCACGAGGGGACATCCACGGCAGTCCGGGCGAGGCAAATCCCCGGGAAGTTCCAGACCTTGTCCTGGGTTGAGGCTCTCAGCAACAGTGCTACTTTAGGTACGACATGTAATACCGATGCAACTGAATGGCAAGAAAGAGAATAAGCGTTCCACCTGTGAGGTTCGCTGCTTTGAGTCGCATCGGAAAGTCAAGCCTCATAGCCCAAGCGTAGATGGCAAACCCCATTAGGCCAAGAGCCATGGTAGTGAGCAGAATAGTGTTGGTGCTTACAAAAAACCTGAAACCTTGCCCGGGGCTTTTCCCCAGGAAGTAGACTACCAGACTGTTCATTACGATGACGAACGGCAGGAGTGACAGGGGATACCAGAGCAGACTGATGTGGAATTCCTGCCGCAAGGCCCAGACTGCCCCCAGAGATGCTACCAGGGCAACACTCCCTACTACCAGACCGTAGACTATTGCAACGACGTCCGACACTTTTCCATACCCCTTCCTTTGCCGCACGGATGATACCCCTCCAGTTATTGGCTGTGCCATTTTATGGTGAACTCGGTAACGGCCAGAACCAATCTAATACCGCCTAAGGCGGCGCCTCCACTAGCAAGTATAGAGGCCAGCTGTTCGGCGCCGGCCAGAACTGAGATGGCAACAGTTGCTCCCACGGCGCCCAAGGCGATGTCTACAGCGCCTTCCAAGATGCCGATCATCTTGAGCGCGAGACTTGGCTCCTGAACGGCGTCGATTATTTCAAGCACCCCGCTGACCATGGCTAAAGCACTGACAAACCCACCAATGATGTTGCCCAAGCCCAGCAGCGCCGTACCCAACCATTCCGGCAACGGGACACCGGCGGCCGCGATCAGTGCGGCCAGTACCTTCAATCCACTGCCCGATGCCGTCAGAAACATCGCCTTCAGCCCAAAACCGATCGTCCTGACGGCTGCGATCTGTTCCGCCAGCCACTGCTCGGTGTTCTGCGGCGTGTCGGTGGGGGAGAGCCCCAGCGGGTCCACCCACCGCAGGGGGTTGTTCAGGGCATAGAGGTAACTGTTCAGGCTGGCTGCCAGTTGCGTCGTGCCAGCCTGCGGGACTGCGCCGGCCAACGACGCTGAGCCGGTCAAGGGGTCGGGGCTTACGAACCGCCCCAGCGTAGGGGCGTATTGCCGGGTCCGGAGGTAATTGAAGCCCGTGGCATAATCGTAAGGCTGGCCGGTGTAGCCGAAATAGGCCGTGCCGTTGGGGAAGGTGGGGTCAAAGCGCCGCTCGGGGTGCGGCCGTCCGAACTCGTCGTAGCCCACCCGCAAGGCAACCTTGCCCTCGCCGCCCATCAGCCCGGTAACGCTACCCAGGGCGTCGGCGAGGGCCCACCCCTGTTCCGCAGGGTTACCGGTGCGCAGCAGGTTTCCGCCTGCCAAAGCGCCCAAGCCCGCAACACCTTCGCCTGCCAGGTCCGTGGGAGCCCACAGGTTCAGGAGCACATCGGCAGACCGGTCATCTTGAGCCACGAGGACCGGTGACAGAGGGTCTGCCAGGTCATTGATCAGCTTCAGCGTTTCGGCATAGTACTGGGGCTTGTCCCCCTCATTGCGGTGTTCCGCAGAGTCTCCACCGGGGCCATGGATGGCGTCTTTACCCAGGGCCTTGCCCTGGCCATGACCGGCGTTGTCGTTCGCGTGGTTGCCAGGGTTATCGGGCTTGTTGCCACCGCCGTTGCCATTTCCAGCGGAGTTACCGTTGCCATTCCCATTGCCGTTTCCGCCCCCGCCGGGGCCGTTGGAGTTGGACTTTTCGGGCGGGGTGGTGTCCTTGGCGGCCACCCGCACTAAGGATGAACCGGCATCCAGGCTTGAGAATTGCTGCAGCCAGGTATCACCGAGGCTGCCGATCCCGCTTATCCCGCCCCCGGCGACACCCTGGGCGGAAACCCCGCCCGCCGGCTTGGGTAAGGATTCCTTATCCTGCCCTGGGGATTGGTTCCATTGTTCGACACCGTCTTGCACTTTTCCCTGCTGGCCGGGAGGCACAAACCCAGGCTGGCGTCCCAGGGCCTTGCCCTTGCCTTTCCCGGGCCCGCGCCACAGCAGGGTCTGTACCCGCTTGGTGCGGCGGCCTTCGGCGTCGTAAGCGAATGATGCCGTCTGCCCCAACTGGTCGGTAAAGGCTGCCAGGCGGTTGGCTGCGTCGAAGGTGTAGGACGCAAGCAGTTCGTCCTGCACACCTTGCGGGTTCTGCTCCGCTTGCGGCTCTTGAGAGCTATCCGCTTCGTGACCGTAGACGGCCGCCAGGTTCCCGCGGACGTCGTATTGGAAGCGCTGCAGGTCGCCGTCGCTCTTGGTCAGGGAGACAAGCTGGTTGGCGGCGTTGTACCGGTACTCGACCGTCTCGGCGGTGAGCCCGTCGGGGCCGCGCTCCACCAGGGCCACGCGGTTTCCTGCCGGGTCGTAGCTGTAATCGCGCGTCTCCTTGACGGCCGAGCCGTCCGAAGACATCTCCGTGGCTTGGATGAGCCGGTCCAGTGGATCGTAGGCATAAGCGGTGGTGTCCGCGTCGGTTCCGGCTCCGTCGTCATCGCCCCCCAGCAGGCGGCGCAGCACCGTGTTTCCCGCCGGATCATACCGGTATTCAAACCCCTGCGCCAACTCTCCGCGGGAGTTGAAAGAGGCGATGCCGGCGAGTTGCCCGAGGGTAGTGTAGGTGTAAGTGGAGGAGAGGCCGCCGGGGAAGTCCTTGCCTACCAGTTCGCCCGCGGCATCATAGCCGAGCGAAACGGACTGGCCGGCCCAGTCGGTGACCTTGCGCAGCCGGTCGGCGAGGTCGTAGTCGTATTTCACCTGGCGGCCGTCGGGATAGGTGATGCCGGTGCGTTTGCCGGTGGGGCTGTAGGTGTAGGCGGTGTGGCGCCCGGCGGAGTCAAGGGCGGTTACGACCCGCCCCAGGGGGTCGTAAGCGTAACGGTTAAGGCCCTCCGGCCCGCGGGCCTCGGTTCGCCGCCCGGCCAGGTCGTAGCCAAACGATACGGCGGTGCCGTCGGCGTAGCTGATCCGGGCCAACAGATCGCGGGGTGTGTAGCTGAAGCTGGTCTTTTGCCCATCGGGGTCCGTGCGCCAGATCACGTTGCCCTTGGGATCGTAGCCGAAACGCGTGGTCTGCCCCAGGGGATTGGTGACGGCCAGCAGATGGCCGGACCGGTCGCGGTCGTACCTGGTGGTGTGACCCATCGGATCGGTGACCGAGGCCAGGCCAAAGGGGCTGTACCCGTAGGTCGTGACGCCGCCTGCGGCATCCACCACCCGGGTGAGGCGGCGCAGGAGGTCGTATTCGTAAGTCGTGGAGTGGCCGTTGGGATCGGTGATCCGGCCCACGTCTCCCGCGGCCGTGTACGCGTAGGAGGTGGAGTGTCCCAAGGCGTCCAGCACGCGGGTTGCGCGCCCCAGCGGATCGTAATCGGAACGGATGGCGCGCCCCAGGGGATCGGTGATCTTCACCGGTTTGCCCCCGCTGTACTCGTACCGGTAGATTCCGCCATTAGGCAGTTTAACCGACACCGGGCCGCCGGCCAAGTCATAATCAAGGGCCGTGGTGCCCCCAGCCGGATAGGTGCCGCTTGTCAGGCGGCCGGCGGCGTCGTAGGCATACGTTGTGCGGTCGCCCAATTGGTCGGTTCGGGAGGCCAGGCGCCCCGCGGCGTCATAAGTGAGGGTCACCTCGCCGCCGGATTGGTCGCGGAGCTTCATTGGGCGGTTCAAGGGGTCGTACTCCAGGGTCATCGCCCCCTGGTTGGGGTCGGTGATGCGCGTGAGGTTGCCCGCCGGGTCGTACTCCAACAAAGTGACTGCCCCCACCGGATCGCTCATGCGCACCAGGCGTCCCGCCGGATCATACGAGTACGTGGTGGTGGCTCCACCGGGGGCCACCTTCTTTGTCATCCGGCCCCGCGCGTCATACTCCATGGTGGTGACCTGGTTCAAAGGGTCAATGACCTGCACCAGGTTCCCCGCTACGTCGTACCCGTAGGTGTAGGTGGCTCCGCTCGGCCCGGTGATGGAGGAGACGTTGCCCTGGGGGTCGTAAGCGAAGGTGGTCTTCCCGCCGGACGGGTCAACCACGCTGGTTGGGTGGCCGGCCCAGTCGCGGGCGATCCGGGTGGTGGCACCGTCGGGACCGGCCGAGGCAATGGCGTTGCCGGCGGCGTCAAAGGTGAAAGTGAAGGTGTTGCCCAGGGGATCGGTGAGACTCACCGGGTTGGAGGCGCGGTCGTAGGCTAGCCTGGTCACCGCTCCCAGGGGATCGACGGCGCGGACCAGGTTGCCAGAAGCGTCATAGCCGAAGCTGGAGGTGGCTCCCGTCGGGTCGGTGATGCCCGTGAGGTTGCTCTGGGAGTCGTAGGTGAGGGTCGTGACATTGCGCGCCGGATCGGCGATCTGCGCCAGGTCGCCCGCCTGGCTGTACGCAAAGGAGGTCACCCGAATCAGGGGGTCGCGGATGGCGGTGAGGTGCCCGCCGGGGTCGTGCTCGTAAAACGCGGTGCGCCCGTTGGCATCGGTGTGGGAGGCAATGTTCCCCTGCGAATCGTAGCTGAAGTATTCAGTGTGGCCAAGGGCGTCGGTGCGGGAGACCAGGCGGTCGTGGTCGTCGTAGGTATCCACCACCCGGGCGCCGGCCGGATCGGCGAAGATGGTCCGGTGGTGTGCGGGGTCGTACTCGACGGTGGTGGCCAGGCCCCGGGCATCGAGCTGACGCACCACGCGGCCTGAGGCATCGTACTCGTTGGTGACCTGGGTGAAGTCGCGGGGTCCGGTGATCTTGGTCAGGCGGTGATCGTCGTCGTAGTCGTAACGCCAGGCGGTGCCATCGGGTTGGGTGACGGCCACCAGGTTGCGCCGGCCATCATAGGCGTAGCGCCAGGTGCGGCCGGCCCAGTCGGTTGCCGCAGAAATGCGGCCATCGGTGTCGTGGGTGAAGCGGAGGTAGGCCCCGGTGCTGCTTTGAACCTGGCTCAAGAGATACCCTTTGTCGTAGCTCAGGCTCAGCCGGTTGCCGGAACGGTCGGCGATGGTGGTGAGCAGCCCCGAAACATTGAAGGTCGGGGTGGTATGGTCAAAGCGTTGCAAGGTGAAGGAGCCGTCTGGGTTTTTCACCAGGCGGTCGAAGTTCCCCTGATCAGGGTAGTACCGGCCGTCATGGCCTTTGGCATAGTGGCTGCGCCGGCCCGTGCCCCGGAAAAGATCCAGGCTGCCGTCGCGGTTGGAAACGATGCGGACGTCGTAAGTGAAGTGCCAGCCGTAGCCCAGGGGGCCGTCGTAGGGATCGCCGGAGGTGTAGCTGCGCTGCACCTGCAGGGGCATCTTGCCGGCCAGGGCAGAGTCGGTGTACTGGTACAGGAAGGCGCCAGTGCTGGTGTTGATGGGATCGGGGGTGAGCCCGGCACCGCTGTACGGGCCGATGGAGGTGCCGTCGCCGGGCGCAAGATACGTGGTTTCAGTCGGCTGGCCCGTCCGGACGGGATCGAGGATCAGGAGGTGCCAGCCGGCTGTGAGGGCATCGTCATACAGACCGTTGGCGAGACGGATGGCGCTGGTGTCCCCGCCGTTTTGTAGGTAGTAGTCGGCGATCTGCGACAGCACTTCGCCCGGAGCGACCTCGTGGTGCAGCACCCGGATTTCCTGGGAGAACTCACCGTATTTGCCCCTGGCCCATGAGCGGGCCGAAAGGGTGTGTTTGGTATCGGGGCTGAGATAGAAGTAGTACTGCCAGGAACCGGAGCTTGGGACTGTAAGCTCTTCGGCCTCGGTGTCGTCGAGGTACAGATAAAGGGCGCTACCCGGTTCGGCATTGCCGTGCAGCGCAAAGAAACCTCCCTCCAGATCGGGATCCAGGCCCCCAAGTTCAGGTGCCTGCGGGGGAGGATTGAAGACCGCGACGTAGGTGGAGACGGCGTACTGGCTCCACTCGTCGTCCGGGATCACGGTGATCTGGTAGGAACCGTCCTCGGCAGGGCCGTTGTCGGTCCGGCCGTCCCAGGTGAAGTGAGAGATGCCGGGCCCATAGGTGCCCCTGATCTCATAGACGACCTGGCCGTTCAGGCTGATCCTGATGATCGTGGGATGGCTGTACTGGTAATCCCAGGAGATGTCGGTGGCGCCGCCCCAGGAGGAGAAGACCCTTGGGTAGGCTTGGATGAAGGTACCCGGGTCCGCATGCGCCACCCGGGGGCTTAAAGGGGGCATACCACTCGGAATCGCGGTGATGAGCAGGGCGGCGATCAACAGTGCCGCCAGGCCCCGGCGGGTCAGCCGGGTGACTCGAAGCACCTGGGGACGGAAGATGGTGGTGGGCTCCATAGTAAAGCGCACCTCCTCAGGAAAAAGTCCGAGCAAACCAAAACCCGTCTGCCGATTTGACAGACGGGCGTGGGCCATCCTAATCTGCTTCCTCGGCAACCTGGCTGTCCCTTTGCAGGACCCAAGGTTTTGCGCCCCCGGCTTTCGCAGGGTTTGCCTTTTTCGGGAGTATTTAGGCTTCACAGAAAGTTCTGTATGCTGTATTTTTACCTATACACCAGTCGGCGCACCATGTCAAGGGGCGGGCGCTGATGAACGTGGGTTCCGGAGGGTTTCGAGCGCCTGCTTCGGGGGTTATGCCGGCGCGGCCTTTTGTGGCCTGTGCGGGTGCTCCGGCCGCACGTGGGGGGCGATAGGCGATCTCGAACCGCTCCCTACCCACTGGCAACAAGGCCAGTTTACAGGGAGCGGCACAGGAAGTCGATCTTCCGTTAACGGCTTCTGGACACGATTCGGGTCATCTGGGTTGATGGCGGTTCTGTGAGAGGAGCCGCCAACCATCAACCGTCCCTACTCGATTCTAGATCTCCCGGACCAGCCGGGCCCCGGTCGCCCGGACCAGGTCCACCAGGAAGTCCACGTCCTCCCGCGAGGTGCGGGGGTTGACGAAACAGGCGCGCAGTACGAAGTGGCCGTTGAGAACCGTGCTGGACAGGAAGGCCTGCCCGCCGAGTTGGACTTCCTCTAACAAGGACCGGTTCAACGCGGCCAGCCGGTCGGCGTCGTCGCCCAGGCTGGCCGGGGCATACCGGAAGCAGACGATGCTCAGGCTCTGCGGCGCGGCCAACTCCAGGTCGGGGGCTGCTTCCACCCGGTCCGCCAGGTGCCTGGCCAGGGTGACGTCCTCCTCGATGGAGCGGGCGTAGCCCTCCAGGCCGTGGTGTTTCAGCGCCATCCACACCTTCAGGGCGCGGAAGCCGCGGGTCTGCTGGACGCCGAACTCGCTGAACCAGGTCGGACCGCCGACTCCGGTGGAACTGCCGTCCGTCCGCAGGTAGGAAGGTACCAGGCTGAAGGTGTCGCGCATCGCCGCCCCGTCCCGGATCATCGTCAATCCGGCCTCCACCGGCACGTACAGCCACTTGTGGGGGTCCAGGGCGACGCTGTCGGCGAGGCCCAGGGGTTCGAGTTCCGCCCGGTAGCTCTCGGCAAGCACGGCCGCGGCCCCGTAAGACCCGTCGACGTGGAACCACAGCCCGTAATGCCGGCAGACCGCGGCGATTTCAGCCAGCGGGTCGATGGCCCCGGTGTTGACGGTGCCGGCACTGGCGGCCACCGCCAGGGGACGGTGCCCGGCCTGCAGGTCCCTGCGGATCGCCGCTTCCAGTTCGGGCACGCGCATCCGGAACCGCCGGTCCGCTGGAATGGTTCTGATGTTGTCGCTGCCGATCCCCAGCAACTCAACGGCCTTACGGAGACAACTGTGGCCCTCTTCCCCCACGTACAGCACCAGGCGCGGCCCCCCGCCTTGAACACCCGCGGCCCGCACGTCCACCCCGGCCTTGACGTGGCGGGCAACCGCCAGGGCGATCAGGTTGGCCATCGAGCCGCCGCTTACCAGCAGTCCCATGCTTTCGGGCGGAAAACCGAGTACTTGCCTGAACCAGTTTAGAACCTGGTGCTCCACGTAGATGGCGGCGTGGTTCCCGCCGGCGCAACTGGGGTTCATCGCGGCCGCCAGGGCTTCCGCCAGCACCCCGATGACCGTGGGGGGAGAGTTGACCCAACCCCAGAAGCGCGGGTGCCCGTTGCCAAAGGGGAAGGGAGCCACCTGAGCCTCGAACTGCTCCAGGACCGAGGTCGCTTCCTCCCCGGCGACGGGGGCCGACCCAGTGAGGAAGTTACGGGCCAGGTCCGGCGGAAAAGACCGAAAGACGGGCTGATGGGGCATAGTGCTCAGGTGTTCGGCAATCAGGTCGACGACCCGGTAGCCCAGGCGCTGAATCTCTTCACGGGACCAGGTCCGCCGGGGACTGGCTTCAGGTTCCATCCAGAGCGCTCCTTTCTGCGGGCCAGGGGGGAATTGACAACCCCTGGTCTGGTTGGTAGGATTTGTCATAGAGGTGGGGCAACTTGGACAAGATGCCGATCACGGCTTCGGAGTGGTTAGACGGTGAAACGGCCCAGTTAGCCGCGGCCGCGGAGGAACTGAGCCTTCGTCAGCAGGTCCGCTGGGCGCTTGACTTTCGGGTACCGGCCGGCCGGTACTCGCTGGCCCGCACGCACCGGATGAGTGTTTACGCCTACTTACCCTTCCTGCTCCGGGAGGCGTTCCCCCGGGCCGAGACAGAGACCCTGGGCCGCCTCTCCCTGGCGGTTCGTTTGCACCTTTCGCATCTCCAGGTCCTACACCGCTCGCCGGACGGGCGGCGCCCCGAACTGGAGGTAGGTCTCTCGGCCACGCTGTGGTGCCAGCAGGCGATGCGCGAACTGGCCGCGGTAATGGGGGCCCATCGCGGCTTTTGGGACCGCTTTGACCTCTACCTGGCGGAGTACGCCCGGGCTGTGGTCCTGGAGCGCGACACCTGCTGGGTCAAACCACATCCTTACCGGCGGGCGTGGGAGGAGGAACTGGGGCGAGGCAAACCCGCCCTGTTCAAGTACGTGGCCGCCGCTCTGGCGTACGCTTCGGAGCGGGAGGGCGCCTTGGAACCCCTGGAGGCTTCCCTGGACCGGTTCAGCATCGCCTTGCAGATGTGGGACGACCTGGCGGACTGGGAGGCGGACTACAGCCGGGGGTACTACAGTCCTTTTCTGGCCAGGACCCTGGAGCAGATGGCCGGCGAGTCGCCGGCCGGCCTTCCCAGCGGGGAGGAGGTGGCCCTGCGCATTGAATCCGTCGGCACCGCCCGGGAGGCGCGCAAGGACATCCAGGAACACTGCGCGGCCGCCATGGAGGCTATCCCCGACCTACCCCTGGCCGCCTGGAGGGGGTTCATTGACCGTTTCCGCGACCTCGTCGCCGCCGGCGCACCTTTTTCCCTTCTCAAGTAGGCTCGCGGGTGGCAAACTAGGTGCCAGGAGACGAGAGACGGTAAGGAGCTGATGCCCCGTCATGCTGGCGGTCAACGAGCGACGGTTGGTTGAAGAGTTCATCGAGTTGGCCCGAACCGACGGCCCCTCCGGACGGGAAGCGCAGGTCGCCGCCCTGGTGCGGAGTAAGTTGGAGAGACTCGGGGCCCAGGTGAAGGACGACGGCAAGGGCGAAGCCGCCGGCTCCGATACGGGAAACCTGATCGCCCGCCTGGCTCCCGGCGGGGGCCCGGCGGGGACGGGCTCCGGAAGCCGACAGGAAGTGCTGCCCGTACGGGATGTACCGGCCGTCTTCTTCTGCTGCCACCTCGACACCGTCGAGCCTACCGAGGGGCTGCGCGCGGTTGAGCAGGGCGGCCGGGTGTCGTCGGACGGCCGGACGATCCTGGGGGCCGACGACCGCGGGGGCATCGCAGCCCTCCTGGAGGCGCTCCGGATGGTCGCGGAGAGCGGCTTGCCCCGCGGAGAGGTGGAGGCCGTCTTCACGGTCGGGGAAGAGACCGGCCTCCACGGTGCCAAAGTCCTGGACCAGAGTTTGCTGCGGGCCAAGTTCGGTTACGTCCTGGACAGCGGCGGCCGGGTCGGGACGGCCGTTGTCCGGGCTCCCGCCGAACTGGACTTCAAGGTCGTGGTCCACGGACGCAAGGCCCACGCCGGGGTAGAGCCGGAGAAGGGGATCAACGCCATCCACGTGGCGGCCCGGGCCCTGGCCACGCTGCCCAACGGCCGGGTCGATCCCGAGACGACCGCCAACGTGGGGATCATCCGCGGCGGCAGCAGCACCAACGTCGTCCCGGAGCGGGCCGAACTCCTCGGCGAGGTGCGCAGCCTAGACGAGCCGAAGGCCTGGGCGGGAGCCGAGGCGGTGCGCCAGGCCTTTGAGGGCGCGGCCCGAGAGGCCGGGGCCCACGCGGAGGTGGAGGTCGTGCGCGCCTACGGAGGTTTCAACCTCTCCCCGGACGCGGAGGTGGTGCGCGTTTTCCGCTCGGCTGCTCAGGCGGCGGGGCTCGCGGTGGAGCTGGTTCCGCGGGGAGGGGGCAGCGACGCCAACATCTTCAACCAGCGGGGCCTGGCCGTCCTCAACCTGGGAATCGGGGCCCAGGCTGAGCACACCCACCAGGAGAACATCGCCACCGGCGAGCTGTGCAAGGCGGCCGAACTGGTGGCGGAAATCATCCTCACGGTCGGGCGCGGCGGGGCGCCCGGCTGAAGAGGGTAAGACTATTGCGCCACCCCCAGCGACCTGGCGACCACCGCCGCCCCCTCGGCCCGGGTAGCGGGGTTGTCCGGCCGGTAGCTCCCGTCGGGGTAGCCGCCGACGATCCCGGCCCCGCGCGCAGCGCGGATGGAGGGCGCGGCCCAGTGCCCATCCAGGTCCCAGAGGTTCCCGGCGGAGGGCCCGGGGTCCCGTAGTCCCAGGGACCGGGCCAGGATGGCGGCGATCTCGGCCCGGCTGATCGGACTGTCGGGGTGGAAACCGCCGTCGGCGTAGCCCGCCGCCAGGCCCGCGAGCCGGGCGGCATCGATGTACCCGCGCGCCCAGTGGCCGGCCGTGTCGGTGAAGGTGGCCGAAGCGACGACGGGCGGTAAGCCCTTGGCCTTGGCCCAGAGCACAACGAATTCGGCGCGGCTCAGGCTGGATGAGGGGTGAAAGGTTCCGTCCGGGTAGCCGGTCACGATGTTGCGGACCTTCAGGGCGGCGATGGCCTGTTCGGCCCACAGGCCGGTGGTGTCGCTGAAGGCCAGGGGCGGAGGCTGTGCCAGTTCGTAAGCTCCCGCCAGCCGTTGCACGCCCAGGGTGAGGGTGTCCTGCTCCGACTCGCTGACCGTGGAGTAGCTTGACCACCTTATGACCGGACTGGTATCCGCCTGGGTTGCCAGGTGCCCGCGAGGCAGGTCAGCGAAGTAGTGCAGGGGCTCCTGCGCCCAACGCCAGGTCGGGTCGGCCGGGACCCAACCGTAATTCGGGAGGTAGAACTCCACCCAGGCGTGGCGCAGGGTGGACGCGTTATACGCGTTGGCGCCGAGGGGGAGGCCCGGTTGGTCGGGGGTCCAACCGTAGCCGACCTGCATCCGTGCCGGCACCCCGGCGGCCCGTGCCAGGGCTACGAAGAGGGTCGCGTATTCGTAGCACACTCCGGTGCGGGAGCGGAGCGCGTGGAGCGCTCCCTGGTTGGACCAATCGGAGGGGTCGTAGGTGATCCAGTCCCGGACGAAGAGAAAGATCTGCCGCGCTTTGAGGTAGGGGTTGGTTTCGCTCCCGACGATGGCCTGGGACCGGCGCACGATCTCCGGGTTGTCCGACTCGATCTTGTCCGAAGGCAAGAGATAGGCGAGGACCCCCGGCCCCGCCCCGCTGTAATCGGCGGAAACGGTCGAGGGGTCGATGCCGTAGCGGATGGCCGAGGCTTGCAAGACGTAGTTTACGGTAACGGCGAAGCTCGCCCCCGGGTCCAGGTTGGCCACTTCGAAGGTGGCGGTCCGGTTTCCCTTGGCGTCGGCGGTCACCTTGGCCGGCGCGGGGGCGAGCTCAAGCCCCAGCACCTCCTGATAGGGAAGGCTCGAGGGTGAAGGGACCGGGAGGTCAATGGTCATCGACGTGGCGGATGTGCCCGAGTTGGTGAAGGTATAGCGAGACGTGAGGGTCATCCCGGTGGTGTCGCTGGTGACGTAGGGCGTCGCCGCCAGGGCGGGCGGGTAGCCGGGAAACGCCAGCAACGCCAAGACCAGCAAGGCAGACCAAAAGCGGCGCAGCATGAGAACACCTCACTACGCAATTCGACACCACGGGCTTGAAACCTGCCGCGCCATGTCGAAACAGAGAGGTGAACCGAATGGAGACCTCCCCCCAGGAACGGCTGGTCATTTACGGCCTGATTGCCTTGATCGTGGCGGGCAGCGCCCTCCTGGGGTGGAAGGTGTACCGGGGTCCGGCCTGGGACGGGAACCTCGCTCCGCGCCGCGGCGCCGTGGCGGGCGGGTCTTCCGGTGCAACTGGTCCCGGGGCCGCCCAGCCGGCAACCCCGGCGGCGGCCGGCGAGGCGACGCCGAAACCGCGCATCGTCGTCCACGTAGCCGGGGCGGTGGTCAACCCCGGGGTGTACCAACTCGAGCGGGGGTCGCGCGTGGACGACGCCATCCGGACGTCCGGCGGACCGGCCCCCAATGGGCGGCCCGAGGTGTTGAACCTGGCCGCGCCGCTGATTGACGGCGAGAAGGTCTACGTGCCCACCGTCCAGGAGGTGGAGGCGGCGGGCACCGCGGTTCCAGCGGCAGGGGACCCCGGCGGGTGGAGCGGGCAGGGAGGACAGGGAGGGCAGGGAGGGCCGGGAGGCAAGGTCAACCTTAACACCGCCGGCCGCGAAGCGTTGGACCGGTTGCCCGGGATTGGACCCTCCCTGGCGGAGCGGATCATCCGGTACCGCATGGGCCACGGTCCCTTCAAGCGGGTCGACGACCTGCGGAATGTCTCCGGGATCGGCGAGCGCCTCCTGGAGGAACTGCGCGGCTACGTGGTCGTCAACTGATGGATGTAGGAGGAAGGCTACGGCTTCGGTACCGCGGCGAGCAAACGCCGCGCCAAAAAAAATGGCCCGCTTCGGGCGGGCCGCGCTCCCCGGTTACCGGGGCCACAGGACGTGACCGAGGTAGAAGACACCCCCGATCGCGATCACGTGCCAGATCCACCAGCCTGTCTTCAGGAATTCCCAGGTCGTGCCGTCGACCGCATTATCATTGGTTCTGGCGTTCATCGTCGGTTCACCTCTTGCGGCTTAATTTGCGCGGGGGGGTGCCGGCCTATGCGCCGGCGGCGGCGCTGGCTGACCAGGTGGACGAAAATCGGCCAATAATGTCTGATAGCGTTTATCAGAACCTGCAAGTCGTCACTTAGCGCTCCAACCTCCGACCAAGGGGGGCGCGGCATACACAAAAAGCGTTGACACGGGCAACAGCGGGACGTTATACTGACAGTTGGAAGGCATTCCTTTTTTGGGTTATAGATGAGATAAGTTATCAGTCGCAATGAAACTGCGACGGAGGGGAGGGGGAGGTCCGACATGTCCAGCTTGTCGAGGCATCAGCACGACGGCAGGATTCGCCCCCTGGTGACGCTCGACCCTGGGATGGAGGGTCTGCTCGAACATCTGGACGTGAGCAAGTCGTTGCAGAAGCGCTTTTTGGCCCTCGGGCTGACGTCCGGCGTCCGGATCAGGGTCATTGGCAGCCAGCACGGGCCGATGATCATCGCCATCCGGGACTCCCGGCTGGCCCTCAGCCAGGGGGTCGCCTCCCGGATCTACGTGGAGATCGGGGTGGGCGCATGAGCACGAGTTGCCACGACACCGGGACGGACGGACTCGAGTTTGAGCGGGACCGGACCCTGACGGTGGCC
>JAJYMS010000146.1 GCA_021786825.1 Bacillota bacterium
AAGGGGTCGCCGCGGGCGCGAGCAAGGACTACACCCTGGTCTATGAGCTGCCGTTCCCGCCAGCGGGGACTACCCTGACCCTCAAGTTCAACTACCCGACGGACCAGGTCTACGTCCTGGCCGATCAAAACTCATTACAAGTTCTGCCGGTGCAAAACGGCGATTGGGACTACGCCGGGCCGGCGCAGATGCAGAACCGGAACTTTGAGCAGTTTGTTCGCCAGCAGGTGGCTGCCGGGACCGTTGTCAAGCTGGTCATGGGCCCGGGCTCGGGTGCCCCGGCGGGACCGTCCGGCCAGCCGGGGGCACAGCCCGGTTCGGCCTCTCCCGTCCTGCGTTACAACCAGGGCCCCATCGGTCTGTTGAATAAGGCCTTTCACGGTGGAAGCTCCAACATGATGCTCTGGCAGCGCTTCACCGGGAGCCCGGGGCACGGCGGCCTGCCGGGGATAATCCTGATTTTGCTGGGGTTGGGCTCGCTGGTGGCCGCGGTCAGCACCTTCATCTACCGGCGCCGCAGCCGTCGCACGGCCGTATCGGGGCCGTCGGACCTGCTTTCCCGCGACGATCTGGTCGCCCGGCTCAGCCGGGAGAAGAGCCTGTACGTGAAGAAGATCGCGGAACTGGACCGCCGGTTGGCCGAAGGGGGCCTCGGCGCCGGCGAGCACGCCCAGCGGCGCGCCGAGTACAAACGGCGCGTGATCAAGATCATGACCAAGTTGAAGGAACTGGAGCCGTGATGGCGCTGGAGGCCCGCCGGCTGCACAAGCGCCTGGGCAACCGGAGCGCCCTGGCGGACGTCGACTTGGCCCTGGAGAAGGGGCGTTTCCTCACCCTTTTCGGTCCCAATGGCGCCGGGAAGTCTACCTTGTTGCGGGTGCTCGCCGGTCTCATCCCGCCCACCTCGGGTGAGGTGCTGGTGGAGGGCCGGCCCGTGCTGGCGGGGGGGGCCGAGGGGCGCCGTTCCATTGGCCTCCTCTCCCACGCCTCTTTTCTCTACGACAGCCTGACGGCGCGGGAGAATCTCGCCTTCTACGCCCGGCTTTACGGCCTGGCGCGGCCCGGCGAACGGGTCCAACGCTTGCTCGAACGGGTCGGACTGGACCTTTTTGCGGGCGATCCGGTCCGCGGGTTTTCGCGGGGCATGGTGCAGCGGCTGGCCATCGCCCGGGCGATCGTCCACGAGCCGCGCGCCCTGCTGTTGGACGAACCGTACACCGGTCTCGACCAGCGGGCCACCGAGGTCCTGACGGACCTGCTGCGGGAGTACAAGGACCAGGGGCGCACCATCCTGATGGTCTCGCACAACTACCGCGAGGGCCTGGCCCTGGCCGACGAGGTGGCGGTGCTGGTCGCCGGCCGCGTCGCCCTGCGCCGTTCCCGCGGGGACCTGAACCCGGAGGATCTGGCGGCCGAATACCGGCGGGTGGTAGGGTAGGGGGGACGCCGTTGAAAGAGCTCTGGCGTAGCATGTTGCTGATCGCCCAGAAAGACCTGCGGGCCGAGTTACGCACCAAGGAAATGCTCTCGGCGATGATGATCTTCGCCCTGCTGGTGGCGGTCATCTTCAGTTTCGCCTTCGACGCGAACACCAGTTCGCTCCGGGAGGTCTTTCCGGGGTTGCTGTGGGTCGGCTTCTTCTTCGCGGGAACGTTGGGCCTGAACCGCTCCTTCGTCAACGAGCGTCAGAACGCCGCCTTGCACGGGCTGATGCTCTCCCCCGCCGACCGCAGCGCCATCTATTTCGGCAAGGTGCTCGGCAATTTGGCCGTCATGGGGATCACCGAACTGGTCGGGCTTCCCGTGTTCCTGATCCTTTTTGACGTGTCGCCGGGTCCGACTTTCTGGCCGCTGTTGCTCTCCCTGGTCCTGGCCACCTTCGGGTTCATCGCCGTGGGCACCTTTCTCTCGGCCCTGGCGGCCAACACCCGCACCAGCGAGATCCTGCTCCCCATCATTCTCTTTCCCGTGGCGGTGCCGGTGGTGCTGGCGGCGGTCCAGACCACGGGAGCGGCGCTGGCCGCGGGAGGCCTGGACGCGGCCCGTTACTACCTGTGGATGCGCGTGTTACTGGTCTACGACGTGGTCTTCGTGGTGGTCCCCTTCTTGCTTTTCGACTACGTCCTGGAGGTGTAGGGCTTGAAGCGCGATGGGTTGACTGTTTTTGGCGTCATTACCTTTCTGGCGGTGACGGCGGCGCTGGCAATGGCGTTCCTGGTCGCGCCGCCGGAGCGGACGATGGGCGAAGTCCAGCGCATCTTTTACTTTCACGTGGCCTCGGCCTGGAACGCCTTCCTGGCCTTCGCGGTCGTGGCGGCGGCGGGGGTGATGTACCTGCGCACCCGGGAGCGGCGGTGGGACCTGCTGGGCTATGCCTCGGCGGAAGTCGGAGTGTTGTTCACCACCGTGGTTCTGCTGACGGGTCCGATCTGGGGGAAGTTCGCCTGGCTAACCTGGTGGACCTGGGACCCCCGGCTGACGACGACGTTGATCCTGTGGTTCATCTACGTGGCCTACCTGGTGGTCCGGTCCAGCGCGGAGGGCAGCGAGGCCCAGGCGCGCCTGGCCGCGGTTTTCGGGATCATCGGCTTCGTGGACGTGCCGATCGTCTTCGTGTCGGCCCGGTGGTGGCGCTCCATTCACCCCGTTCCCATCACCACCGCCGGGATCGCCATGGAACCGCTGATGGTCGCCGCCCTGGTCGTGTCGGTCCTCGCCTTCACCGCGCTGTACGCCTATCTACTCAACGTCCGGCTGCGGATGGAGCGACTGAGCGTGGAAATCGCCGGCCTCAAGGCCGATCTAAGGGGGTAGTCGCGGTGCGGGAGCAATTAATCTACCTGTTTGCCGGATACACGGTGATCTGGGCGGCAATTTGTTTATACACCCTGCAGATGGGCGGTCGCCAGCGGCGGCTGGAGGCCGAGCTGGAACTGCTGAAGCAGGCGATGGCGCGCAAGTAGCCCGACCCTGGGCGGAGGTGGCGAGGTGCCAGCCAACCGGCGGGACTTCCTGCTGATTGCCGGGGCTCTGGTGGTAATCACCGCCCTGCACGTTTACCATGGGATCGAGCGGGTGGAGTACCGTTCGGTCTATCGCCTGCTGTACTTCATCCCGGTGATCCTGGCCGCCTTCCGGTTCGGGCTGACGGGCGGTATTGTCGCGCCGCTGGTGGCATCGGTGTTCTACCTGCCCCAGACGGTCCTATACGTTGGCCGGATCCCGCCGGCGCAAATCTCCGATATCCTGGACGTGCTGCTCTTTAACGTCGTGGGGTGGATCACCGGGGTGCTCGTGCAGGCGCAGGAACGGCGCCGGGAACGGTACCAGGCCGTGGCCCGGGAACTCGCCGCTCGGGCCAAGGAGAAGCGGCGGTTGGAGGACCAGTTGCACCGGGCGGACAAGTTGGCCGCGCTGGGGCAACTGCTGGCGGGGGTCGCCCACGAGATCCGCAATCCTCTGGGCATCACCAAGGCCACCGCCCAGGTGATGCAGAGGGAGTACGCCCCGGACCGGTCCGCCCAGGAGTACCTCGGGGTCATCCTGGAGGAAACGGAGCGCATCAACCGGATCGTCAGCGACTTCCTGAGCTTTGCTCGCCCGGGCCGGGGAGAGCGGCGGAAGGTTGAGGCGCGGGACCTAATCCGCGACGTGCAGGGGCTGGTGGCGCGATACCTCAAGGAGCACGCCGTTTCCCTGTTCGTCGACGCGCCGGCCGGGCTGCCGGCCCTAGAGGTGGACGAGGCGGGGTTGAAACAGGCCCTGGTCAACCTGGTGATGAACGGTGTGGAGGCCATGCCCGGCGGGGGACGGCTGTTGCTGGCGGTCTCCGTCCGGAAGGCGACGTCG
>JAJYMS010000226.1 GCA_021786825.1 Bacillota bacterium
TTTTCAGTTGCAGGGGACCGACGCGGCCGGATTGCGCTAGAAGCAGGGGCATTTTGGTCAGCTCCTGTGCGGAACAGTCAGGTCTGCCAGCTTCACAACATCGGGCGCTTCCTCGAGCCGGGATATAAACTGCACGATTTCCTCCACCTGTCCGGTGGGCAGGACCGCACCGGCCAGGCGGCGGAACTTGGCGAGCAGTTCCGCCCAAGTGGGGAGGTTCCGAGCGTGACCCCGGGCGAAATCCTTGCGCACCCGGCCTCTGACCCCGTCGCGGCGCACCAACTCCACCTCTGCAGTGCGGTAGTGCGCCGGTAGGGCATCGATCTCCGGGTCTACCTCGACCCGGACCCGGGCCGCCAGGTCAAGGAGGACGGGGTCGCGGATCTTGTGCTCGGTAAACTGATCAATAAATACATCCCCTTCAGCAATCATGGCGGCCAGGCAATACTGCATGTTCATCTGTGCCGTCATACTGGTGCCGGGTCGGTATTCCCACCCCGAATGCACCTTCTGGTATTCCGAGGTGCGGACCACAATCTCGTCTACGTCGTTGGGGCCGGTCGGATGGGCATTCAGGATTTCCTTAAGGGCATCAAGGGCGGTGAAGTTGGTGCCCACGCAGGAATAGAATTTGTACCCGACCTCCGTGATCTCGTAGCGATGTCCCAGATCCCCGGAGAGCGCCTCCAGGTCGATCTGATCTGAAACGGCCCGGGGATAACCGCCGAACTCGGCATCAAAGATGTCCGGGATTCCCGTGAACCCCGCCTCTGCAAGCCGCCCGGCCATCACGCCAGCCATCGCCGCATGACCGGCAAAGAGCCGTTTGGCCATCGCTCCGTATTGTGCCGCCATCAGCCCAGCGGGCATGGTGCCGCCGATACCGAGGCAGTGGAGGGTGGATTGCGTGGGCAGACCCAACAGACGGGCGGCGGTGGCGGCCGCGCCGAAGGGACCGGCGGTTCCGGTCGGATGCCAGCCCCGGTGAAAGGCTGATTTCCCCTGGCAGATCCCCGCCCGGATGGCCGTCTCGTACCCGGCAGCCAGCGCCGTCAACAGGTCTCGACCGGTCACGGTGCCAATTCCCACCGCCAGGGCCAAGCCGGCGGGGACCGTTACGGCGCCGGCGTGCAACCGTGCCCCGGTGTGCAGGTCATCCAGCTCAAAGCTGTGGGTCATGGTGCCGTTGGCCAGGGCCGCGCCCGCCGCGTCGGCCGCCCCACCGCTGCCCCAGAGGGTGCAGCGCCCGGGCGCTTGGCGGGCATAATCAGCAATCATTTGCCCCCAGGGGGTAACCGATCCGTAGATGCCGCAGCCCAGCGTATCTAATACGGACCACTTCAGACGCTCGACGACCGTGGCAGGGAGATCCTGAAACCGCAATCCGCTTACAAACTCCGCCAGACGCTTCGTGTGTTCGCTCATGGCCCTCACTTCTCTTCCTGATCAGCCCTTGGGCCGGCCACGCAGGCCATCCGGGGAACAAAGACACAGCCTTCCATGATCCGCCTGGCCGTACGGTTGAAAGTGGCCCGCCGGACCTGATAGGCCGACCCGTCCCAATCTACCACCGATTCGGTGGTAATGACCCCCGCCGGGTGGCCGATGTTGATAGCCGACCGGTCGGCGGCATCCGCCCCCAGCACTTGCTGGACCAGGCTCCCCTTGATGCGGGCCGCCACGCCGGTGCAGACCGTGGAGGTGCCGGCATAGGTCTTGTGGGTGGTCTGCATGAACATGAGGCGGGAAACCAGGTCCACCTCGCCGGCGGCAATAAGTTCTCCGGTCAGGGAAGCGGTATAGGCGGCAGGCGGACTCACCAGCCCCAGGATCGGCGTGGCCGGGCTTTGAGCCCGGGAGCGGTCTGGGTGGCTGATCATACCGATGAGCGCTGCCCCCGCCCCCCGGATCCGCTCCAAGAGGTCCAGCAATCCCTGGTTCCCGTCGATCTCCGCCGTGGACTCGGTGCCACACAATCCCACGTCCCGGGCCCGGACAAAGATATGGGCGTTGCCGATGTCCACAAAAGAAGCCTCGATCTTGCCGAACCCCGCGACCGTGATGGTATCCACCGAATTCTCGGTAGGCAGGAGCCGCCCCGTGGCCCCTCCCGCCGTACCGGAAAAGTCGAGGGCTATCCGGGCACCGCTACCGGGCACCCCGGGAATGTGATAGTCCCCTTCCTCGGCGGGCTTTCCATCCTCTTCCACCGGCACCTCAATGACCAGGATCCGGTTCAGATTGGTGTTGAAAACCCGCACCATGGTCACCGGATGGACA
Organism: Bacillota bacterium; assembly: GCA_021786825.1. Classification (GTDB taxonomy): domain Bacteria; phylum Bacillota; class Sulfobacillia; order JAMDAP01; family JAJYMS01; genus JAJYMS01. The sequence continues at coordinate 2,281 of JAJYMS010000226.1, forward strand.
GCCCGGACCAGCCCTTCATGGACCGCGTAATGGCCTACCGCCGCGGAAATGTTGCCGCAAAGGCTCTTATAATCCACTTTTGGTTCGTTGATCTCCACCTGGCCGAAAGTGTAGGTGAGGTCCGTGCCCGCCTCCCGGGGGGGACCGATGATGGCGAGCTTGCTGGTCAGCGGGTCCGCTCCACCCAGCCCGTCGATCTGTCGCTGGTCCGGAGACCCGAAAACGGCAAGGATTACCCGATCCCGAGCGGGCCCCTCCGGTGGGATATCGCCCTCGCGCAGGAAGACGGCCTTGCTCGTGCCCCCCCGCATGATGACGCAACGTACAGGTCTGGATGTCACGGGCGCCCCTCCTTCAGCCACGCAGCATGGTCTCCGACGCCAGGGCCTAATTCATTTCTCCAGCAGCTTCGCCACCGAGGCAACGGCGGAGGCCAGGCTGGCCTCAATGTGGCTGCGCATGGCGAGTTCGACCTCCCGCCCGCGGCCTGCGGCCATGAACTCGTACATCCGCCGGTGCTCTCCGGCGGCACGCACGGCCCGTTCGGCGTCGGAAACCGGTCCGATGCGGCGGTACCGGCGAATCTGGTCCTTGAGTTGGGCGAGGAGGCGAATCGTATAGCGGTTCTGGCTGAGCCCGTAGAGCAGGGTATGGAATTCCTCGCCGTGCAGGCTGACCGCTTCAGTCCTGCCCTCACGAGCCGCCTGCTCCATCGTTTCGGTGATTCGACGGAGTTTTTCCAAGACCTCAGGCGTCATCCGCTCGGTCGCCTGTCTGGCCACCAATCCTTCGATCAGCGACCGCACGGTGAACAGTTCCTCCACCTGCTGCACGGAGAGCGGAGCCACCAGCAGCCGCCCGTTGGATTGGCGAACGACCAGTTCGTCGGACTCGAGCCGCTGCAACGCCTCGCGCAGGGGTGTGCGACTTACCTGTAGCTGCAGGGCAAGTTGCTCCTCCAATAGTGATTCCCCGGCGGCCAGACGTCCGTCCAGGATGGCATTCTTGAGGTATTCATAGGCGATGTCCCCTGCTGATACCCGGCGGGAGTGCAAGGGACCGAGAGGTCCGGTCTGAGTCATTGTCACCACATCCGTACTGTATACAAAGATACAATTGTGCAGTTTTAATTTCAACGGCCATCTGATTAATTCCTTCTTGGGCTGGCTACCCTCCAAGAATTTTTTTGGGCGATCACAACTGGGCCCGCCTATCCGCTGCGTCCCTTGACGGAGGGCTCCCTCCCCCAGCGGGAGGGACGCCAAGGCGACTGTTTCAAGAACGCGGGGATGAAAGTGACCCCGCCACCTTTTGGGAAGCGGGGTTTGTCAACATCCTGAGAGGGACCGCGGGACGCGGGGTGGTAGGCTGGGCGTTTACCGCCGGCCCCGCAAGCGCCTCAACGCTCAGTCGAACTCCCCGCCCACCCCCAGGAGAAGGTTGCCATCGGGGCTGAACCCGAGCGGACGGTACCGGCAGGTAAGCAAGCCCACCGTCGGGGCTGAAGCGCACCCTGCCGAAGGCGGGACCGGATCCCACATCGGTCGCGACCAGCTCTCCGTCCGCCCGGTACAGACCGGCTCCTTCCACGGCCAGGGCGCCGTCGCCGGGGGCCCAGGCGGCCCGGCGACGCCACGGGCCGACGCGGCAAGCTTGCCGTCCGGAGAGCCATGGGCGTCGGCGAGGTAGTCGTTCCGGCCGGTCCGGTAGACCACCCGCGGTGAACCCCCCGGGGGGGCCCAGATCACCTGTTGCCCCCGGATCGCTCCACCACCCGCGGCGTCGCCCTCCTGTTCGTAACCGCCCCGGACGAGCAGCCCCCCGTCGTCGCTCCACTCCCCCCAGAAGAGGCCGCTGAGTTCCCCCAACCGCTCCAGCCGGCCGGTCGCCAGGTCGAAGCGGCAGGCCCTCCCGGTCGTCCCCACCGACTGGCCGGGAGTCATGACGGGCCGCCGCAGCAAGGCCCGCCGGCCGTCCGGCGAGAGGGTAAGCGTCTGGAACGGCTGGGGGTACATGACCAGGGGGGTGATCTTCCCCGTGGCGACGTCCAGTTTGAGGATACCCGTGCGGTTGGCGGGCCAGAAGCTGAAGGAAGCGCGGTGGGCGCCTTCCGGGGGCGGTTGTAGACGCCTGCCGGCGGCGTCCCGGCCGCCCGCAGGGCTGATCTCGACATCCAGCACGCCTTGGGGCAGGTTGGCCCGGAGGGCTTCCACCACGCTGAATGGCTCAACGGCCTCGCTGAACTCAAGGGTAAAGCGGTAGGGTGGAGCAAGGTGCAGCGGCCCGCCGGGATCCCAATTCCCCCTGCTACAGCTCTACCGGAACCGCACCGGCACCAACAGTTCCTCCACCCTCGATCCGTCCTTGGGGCTGTGGGTGGAGAAAACGATCGCCCCATAATCGTTGGTGGGCGGGTGTTTAAAGGGCAGGGTGACCCGAAAGTCTCCCCACTCGCCGGTGCCGGCGGAGACCTGGACCCGGGCCTCCGCCAAGACGTCGTGGCCGTCCTCGACCTGCACCCACAGCACTGCCTCAAATACGTTGGCTCGCCCGACGATGGTCACCGGGCTCTTCAGCACCGAGTGGGGGGCCGGAGAGATGACCTGGACGTTGCCCCTGCCACGGGGAGAGGCGGGTGACTGGTTCGACGGCTGTGCCATCCGGAACTGTACCGGCTTCTCCGTCGCCCGGACGGCGACGACCTCGTAGGGATAGGTGATGACCTGGGCCACCAGCTGGCCCGGAGCCGGGCGCAGGTAGACGACGTCCACCACCCAGGTTCCCTCCACCCTGGCCGCAGCGTCGATTTTCACCTGGTAACCCGCCGTGCGCTGCTCGCCCATGGCCACCAGGTAGACCCGCAACTCACCAAAATCCTTTCTGTAGACCCCCTCGCGCTTTTTCAACGGATCGATCCACCGCAACGCCGAAGCCCGGTCCGGAAGCTTTTCGAGGCCGATCAGGATCTCGTCCTTGGGTGTGGGGACCGGTTGCGCCGGCGGGGGTAGTCCGGCCCCCCCACCGCGCGTGCACCCGGTACTCAAAGCCAGGACCAGGATTGCGCCGATGGCGGCAAGCCTCGCGTGCACCGAAGCACTCCCTCCTCACGTATCGGCATCTACCCTATTTGACGGGTCCGGCTGCCGGGCGGTTGCCGGCTAGCAGCCCGGCCAACTGCCGGCCGGCCCTAGCGTTGCGGCCGCTCCCGGAGGGCGGAACCCAGTACCCTCAGGCCGCCGTCAAGGTCGGCCACCGCCCCCGGTGACCAGCGTTCCCCGTAGTAGCGCACGTCCCCTGGTGATCTGCTCGACCGGGTAGCGGGCGAAGCCCAAAAACTCCCTCAACTTACGGTCGCGCTCAGCCGACTGGATGAGGTCGGTCTCTGCGACGCGAGGCACCTCCGTCCCGGGAAAGATGGCCCCGGCGGCGCTGACGACGTACTTCCAATCGAAGGGGTTGAAGCCAGGCAGGATTGAGACCGAAGTCACCCGGCCGCTGGAATTGTAGAAGGTGCGGGGACCAGCCCCGGGCCACCGACCAGCGGCCGACCAGCAGCGGAACCAGCCTTGACGACGGGTCAACCGCGGCGAGGGCGGTTCAGTGCTTGGTCACCAGTTTGGTGACGAGCCCGGCCAGGACCTTCTGTTCCTCAGGCGTTGCCACGCTCCAGAGTTCCTTCAAGGCTCGGTTCTCGGACACGCTGGTATCGGCGTTGCCGGCCAGGTAGCTGCCGAATTTCTGGGCCAATTCGGCGACCGTATCCCTGGGGATCCCAAGTTCCTCCGCAAACTCGACCGCTTGCCCCAACGATGCCTTCCAGTTCTCCCAGGAAGACGTATCCATTTTCCTCAGGATATTATGCAAACGAAACCCTCCCCAAGCAACGTTTGCCTATATTTTGCCCGGGTTCCCCGCGCTGCATGCGCGATACCCTCAGCGAAAGGGCGGCCAGGCTAGCCGTCCACGCCACCAAAATAGGCCTTTCGGCTGTTCGCAACGTGCTCGCGTGCAGCTTGCTCCGCCTTTTCAGGGCTTCTCTGGCTAATAGCGTCCACGATCGCCCGGTGCTCAATCATGATCTGACGGGCCCGTCCCGGCCGGCGCATCGATACCAACTGGGATTTCTCCGTATACTGGTTATACCTGGAAAGTATGTCGTGCAGTTTCTTGTTTCGCGCCATGCTGTAAAGCGTTTCGTTAAACTTGGTATGAATAGGAGGAACCCCATCGATGGTTTCTGTCTGACAGACTTGTTGCATTTCGAATAGCAGTTCCCCGAGTCGATCCACTTCCGCGTCATTTTCCCGCTCCGCGGCCAACCGCGCCGCCAGGCCCTCCAGAACCTCCCGCAGTTCATAGAGTTCCTTCATTTCCTTCGCGTCCAGGTTGGTCACTCTGACACCGCGTCGGTTCGAGTAGGAAACGAACCCTTCAAGCTCTAATTTGCGCAGGGCCTCACGAACGGGCGTGCGACTGACTCCCAGTTCCTCCGAGATGGCGACTTCTTTGAGACGCTCACCATAGTTGAACGCACCCGACAGAATCCGCCCTCGGAGGTGCCGGTAGACCAACTCCCGAATGGGCTCGATGTTGCCAAACTTACCCTCCACTTTGACCCCTCTCGTCAGGCCCGGGGATGGGCCCGGAGCGGAGGAGTTGGAACCCTCCGCCCTGGGCGCCGCGCCTGGTTACTTGCTGCCGATCTCCTTCAACACCGGCTCGGCAACGGAGAAGTCGTAGTACTTGCTGTAGTCCGGGTTGTTGGCATCGCCCTTGATGGCTCCGTTAAGGATCAGGAACTTCATGGTGTCGATAGCCGAGTCCTTGGTCATGGAACCATTGGGATCGAATATCTTCTGGTCAACATAGTACTGTCCGATCCTGGTCAGGTCTTGTGGCTTCTGGTCAGGAAACAGCTTGGCCATCGCCGCGTTAAGCTTGCCAGGATCCACGTAGACCTCCCGGACGGCCTCGAGGTAGGCTTTAACCAGAGCACCCGCAACCTTGGGGTTTTTCTGCAGCCAATCAGCCCGGGCAAAATAGGTCAAGTTCTGCATGGTCGGTAGTTCCTTCGCAATCGAGAGCAGCACGTGGAAGTCGTTGGGCTTCTCGTTAAGGACCGTCAGCATGTCACCGGCTTCAAGCAGAGTAGCGTCCAACTGGCCCTTGAGCAACGCCTGGGCCCGCACGTCGGAGCCCGGCACCACGCGCACTTTGGGCTGCACCTTATACTTCTCGGCAATGTAGTTGGTGAGGGTGGAGGTCATCGACTTCGGGCTGTGAATTCCATAATTGACGCCATTCAGGTCCTTCGGGTCGGTGATGGACTTCTTGGCAACCAGCGACCATTCGTTACGGGTGTCCAGGAGGAAGATCTTGAGAGGGGCGTCGGCATTCTGAACCGCACTAATAACGTTCACCGCAGCCGTGATGCCGATTTGGGCATCCCCCTGCGTCACCGTCTTGATCGCCAGGTCAGAAGTTGACATAAACTTCGTGTCCACCGTCATCCCCAGGTCTTGCAGCTTCTTCCACGCGAGGCTGCCCACCGCATCAGCGTAGCCCGCGGCCGAAGGGTAGGCAATGGTCAGCTTTACCCCGGCAAAGGGTTTAGGGGCCGGGGTCGAGGTGCCGGGACTCGTTGGGTTGGCGGCCTTCCCCTGGTCGCCGCCGGTTGCCTTGGTCGAACCGCCGCCGCAGCCGGTCAGGGCAACCGAGAGGAGCAGAGCACCGATGATCACCGCGGCAACAAAACGCTTCTGCATAGATATCCTCCTCTTTCGTCTTTCTTCGATGTCTAGCAACAATGCTCCCTGGAGGCGTAATCGCATGGGTGACCCTTTCCTGATTTGATGCCTCCTTCCCCCATGACGTGGGAGCACTTCCCCCTGAGAGCGGAGTACTCCACCCGACGTCCTATCGGGGCAAACCCTGGGCGGCTTCATCCCGGCGAATGAAGTAACGGAGTCGATCCCAGATGTAGTTGGTCAGTTCCACGAATTCAGTACTGCGGCGGATACTGTCCGTTTCACGGGGACGAGGCAGCGGAACTTCCAGAATCTCGCCCACCCGTCCCGGGCGTGGCGACAGGATCACGACGCGGTCAGAGAGGAAGACGGCCTCGTCCATGCTGTGGGTGATGAAGATCACCGTCTTGCGTTCGCGCTGCCAGAGATTGAGCAGATCTTCCTGCAGTAATTGCCTGGTCTGGGCATCCACCGCCGCAAAGGGCTCGTCCATCAGCAGGACCTGGGGGTCGGCCACCATGGCCCGGGCGAGACCGACACGCTGCTGCATGCCGCCGGAGAGCTCGTGCGGGTAGTGCCGTTGAAAACCCTTCAGGCCGACCGCGGCCAGAAACTCCGCCGCTTTCTCTTCCCGTTCCTTCTTGGGCACCTTGCGCAACTGCAGTGGAAAAGCCACATTGGTCAGGATGTCCGCCCACGGCATCAGCGCAAAGTTTTGGAAGACCATCGCCCGATCCGGCCCGGGACCCGAGACGCGTCTCCCGTTGATCAAGATCTCGCCGGAGTCATGGGGTACCAGACCGTCGATAATCTTAAGGAGGGTCGTCTTCCCGCAGCCGCTCGGGCCGATGATGGTGAGGAACTCGTCGTCCATTACCTGCAGACTGATCTGATCCAGGGCGGTGATCTCCTGCCCGCGACTCGTATAACGCTTCGTCACCTGCTTGATTTCAATCATGGCGTGGCACCGGTCTCCTTTCTTACCCGTTCTTCCAGTGATGTAGCCGCTTGTCCGCCAGGTCGACCACGCCCATCGGTACGACCGCCATGAGCATGACGGTCAACAGCAGCGCCCACAGATATGGGATGTTGAAAGATTGTCCGTACTCGTCGATCAAGCCGCCCGTACCCACCACGGCGATCAACATCTCGCCGACGATCACCCCGCGCACGGCTCGTCCCACTGCGGCCCGCAGACCCGTCATGACGGCCGGCAGGGCGCCGGGGATCAGGATCAGCGTTAACAACTGCCATTCCGTGGCGCCAAAGGAACGTGCCATCTCGATCAGGTTTGCTTCGGAGTTCCGAATCCCCGATTGGGTGTTGACGATGACCACGAAGACCGCCATCAGGAAGGAGATCGCGATCATGCTGGACCGGCCGATTCCGAAAATCAGGATCAGAATGGGAACGAACGCGACAATCGGGGATGACATCGCGGCATTGATATAGGGTTCAAAGATCATGCGGGCCGTTCGATAACGACCCATCAGGGTTCCAATGATCACCCCTACAACCGCGGCAATGGCGAAACCCAGCAGGAGTTCATAGAGGCTGTCCAGCAAAGGCTGCTGAATACGCCCTTTGTTGAATAACATGATCCACGCCTTGACCACGTCAGTGAAGGGCGGGAAGGAAATCGATACCTTCAGAACCCCTACAACTTGCCAAATGATGAGCCCCACGATCAGCGAAACGGCCGCGTCGGCCCACTTCGGTACGCGCAAGGAAGCACCCTCCCCCGATGGATTGATCAGTCAGAGATGGGATCGGGACGCCAGTGACTGAACTTGCGCTCGAGCAGCGAGAAGAGATAGAGCGCCACCACACCCAGCAGGACTGTCGCCGCCGTGACCGCGTACAACTTGCCGGTTTCAAAACTGGCACTGTACGTCAACACTAACAGGCCGACGCCGTCGGAGACGACAAAGAGTTCGGAAATCACCATGCCGGTCACGGCCAGACCCAGGGCAAGGCGGAGACCGGCAATAATCATGGGCACCGCACCAGGCAGGATAATATGGCGGATCAACTGCCGGCTCGTCGCGCCGAAGGACGTAGCCATCTCAACCAGTCTGGGATCCACGTTTCGGACCCCAGTGGCCGTATTGACGATCACCAGGCCGACGGAGAAAAGGACCACCACCACCACCTTGGCTGCCAGCCCCAGACCAAAGACCACGACCACCAGCGGCACCGCCGCTGAAATCGGCGTCGCGATCAGGAGGCTGACGTAAACCGAGAGAGCGCGGTCGACCTGAGGCAGCAGACCCATCAACAGCCCCACCGCGACGCCCAGCAGCGCGGAAAGGAAAAAACCCAACACCAGGGCTTGGATGCTCACGCCGAAGGCGCCCAGCAAGGTTCCATCGAGCAATAGGTGATAAAACGAGGAGAGCATGGATGTTACGGTCGGCATCATGACCTTGCCCACCCTATTCCCGGTGACTTGCCAGGCCACCAGCAGGACGATCAGGGGAAGGACCTGCAAGAACAATCGGTCCCGGACCTTGACTCTTCGCTTGGAAACCACCGGATTACCATGCAACCTCACTTTGCTCGGCATACCGCGACTCTCCTCTCCCGCACTCCCCGTTTTGCATCCTGTATCCACGATCTTCCAAGGGACAACAAGGGCGCCTTGTGAGCCGGGACTGCTCCGTCAACGATTATCTTGACCCGCTCCGCGCGCTTTCAGGCCGGCCAGGATTTTCTCCGGGGTGATAGGGAGTTCCTTAATGCGTACTCCCGTGGCACGATAGATCGCATTGGCAATCGCTGGAGCGGTGGGAATGAGGGTCAGTTCGCCGACCGACTTCGCGCCGTACGGACCGGTTTTCTCGTTGCTTTCCACCAGGGAGACCTGGATCTCGGGCATGTCCTCCGCCGTAGGGAGCTTGTAATCCACGAAGTTGCCATTGCGCAAGGAACCCCTGGCGTCATGCCTTACTTCCTCGGTAAGCGCCCACCCCAGGCCGAAGGCGATGCCGCCTTCCACCTGACCCGCCGCCAGGGCCGGGTTAATGGCTCGCCCCACGTCATGGGCGGCCCAAACATTCAGGACTTGCACCCGGCCTGTCTCCTGGTCGACCTCCACCTCAGCCACCTGAGCCGCGTAAGAATACGCTCCGGAAATGTTTCCGTACCGGCTGGCGTCGGGATAGACCACGTTTGGCACAAAGCTGCCCTGAGCTACAATGCTGGACCCGCTGTCTTTGTAAGTGTATTCCTGCAGGTATTGCTCGACCGGAACCAGTTTGCCGCCTGGCCCCGGAAAAACGATCTTCCCTTCCTGAAGGTCCAGCATGCCTGGCTGCAGTCCGGTGGACTGAGCGACAAACGCCAAGAGCCTGGCTTTCGCATCCAGCGCGGCCGCCTTCACCGCGTTGCCACCCAGATAGGTTACACGACTGGCAAAGGTCCCCCACGCATGGGGGGAGATGTCCGTGTCGATGGGGGCCATCCTCACCCGGCTGAGAGGAAAACCAAGGGTCTCCGCGGCGATTTGGGCCAGGACCGTCCGGCTGCCCTGTCCTATGTCAGCTTCTCCGCTGTAAACATGGGCGGTGCCGTCCGGATCGAGCCGGACCAGAGCCGATGAACCGTCATACTCCTTTCGCGCCGACCGGTTACCCGAGACGTGCACGCAGCAACCGATGCCCAGGGCGCGCCGGTGCCTGTTCCCCGCTTGCTTGTCCCAGCCGGAAGCCGTCCGGACCTCCTCCACGCACTCCTTGACAGCGCAACTGCCAACCTGCCAGCCATGCGGGTTCACGTACCCGGGAACGGCGGCGTTCTTCAGGCGGAGTTCGATGGGGTCCATGGATAGGTCTTCCGCCATCATGTCCATGGCTGATTCCATGGCAAAATGCATCTGCGGGTTTCCGTACCCCCGGAAGGCGCCAGTAGGTATCTTGTTGGTGTAAACCAGGTCGGCTTGCGCCCTGACCGTGGGAATCCGGTAAAGGGCGTCAATCCGGTAGCAGGCGGTGAGCAGAACGCTCGGCCCCTTGCGGGTGTAGGCGCCGTTGTCGGCCACGATCTGTACGTCCTTGGCCGTGATGGTCCCGTCTCTCTGATAGGCCAGGCGAAGGCGAATAATCATCGGGACCCTCGGCTGGCTGCCCAGGAAATCTTCGTGACGGTTGCTCGCCAGCTTGACCGGCCGGCCCAGGCGCAGCGCGGCCAGGACGGCCAGGACCGGCAACTTGGGTTCGAGTTTGCCGCCAAAGCCCCCGCCCGTAAAGGGCTGCACAATACGCAGCTTCTCCGGTGAGATTCCCAGCGCCCGGCTGTAGGTCATCCGGGAACTGGAGGGATCCTGAATCCCGGCCCATAGGACCGCCCGCCCGTCGCTGTCCACTTCGGCGAGAGCCTCGGTGGGCTCCAGGTAGGCCTGGTAAACCAGGGAGGTGCGAAACTCGTCCTCAAACACCCGCTCGGCCTGGCGGAAGGCCTCGTCGACGTTCCCCCGCTGGATTTGGAAATGCGCGGCAGTGTTTCGCTCCGCGTCATGAATCTTGGCGGCCCCGGGCGTGAGGGCTTGCAAGGGATCGAGGGTTACCGGCAGTTCTTCGTACTCCACCCGCACCAGATCCAGCGCCTCTTGCACCACGTCAAGGTCTGTTCCCACCACGACGGCCACTTCGTCCCCTGCGTAGCGCACCTTTTCCCTGGCCAGCAGGTTTTCGTCAGCCACGGCGGACCCGTACCGGTGAGCCGGAGCGTCCGTGCCCGTAAGGACAGCCTTGATCCCCGGCAGGTTCCTGGCCCGGGAAACGTCGATGCGGGTAACCCGGGCATGGGCGACGGGGCTGCGCAGAACCTGACCGTAAAGCATCCCTGGCAACCGCAGGTCGCTCCCGTATTTGGCACGCCCGGTAACCTTTCCGGCGGCATCGATGTTGGGAACGCTCCGCCCTACCACCCGCTCCTCCGCCGGCGGTCGCGCCATCGGCACCTCCACGTGCTTACCCTGAAGCGCAAGCTTCGCCACGCCTTATCACCACATCCCAGTTGTTTTCGGCAGTCAATCCTGGCGAAGTCCGATCTTCGCGAAGAGTTCCGGCCACTTGCGCACGGTTTCCGCCCGCAAGTGCGGCGCGGCTTTGGCCACCGGCGGGAAACTCTCCCGCCGTTCCCACGGCCGACAGGCATCAATGATCATCCGGCTGTTGAAGTTGTGCAAGGGGGACGGGTAGCTCATCGGATCCAGGGGGCTGGACCAGCACCGGCGGATGACCTCCAGATCCTCCCGCGGGTCCGTGCGGGTGCTGATCGCCCAGACTACTGCCTCAAGGTTGGTGGGATCGATGTCCTCGTCCACCACTACCACCACCCGGTTGGCGTAGCCGCCCATGCCACTGGCGGCAGCCACCATCCCCGCTTGTTTGGCGTGTCCAGGGAACAGTTGTTTGATACTGAGGGTCAGCCACATCCGGCCACCACCGACTTCGTGCTCCCACACCCCGGTAATGCCCGGAATACCGGCTTTCTCGACCTGGTCCCAGACCGCCCCGCTGCCCAGCAAACCCACAAAGTAGCTGTTGTCGTTAGGCGGAAGTCCGGGGATGACCCCCAGGATGATGGGGTTGTCCCGATGCAGCACTCTTTCCACGGCGATGATCGGCTGTTGCTTGCCGGGACTGGCGTAGTACCCGGTCCATTCGCCGAAGGGACCTTCGTCGTGCACTTGATCGGGTGGAATGTGGCCTTCCAGGGCGATCTCTGCCGTGGCGGGAATCGGCAACCCGGTCAATTCGCCGGTCACCACTTCAACCGGTTGCCCGTAGATCCCCGCGGCAAAGTCAAACTCGCTGATTCCGACCGGAATCTGAACCCCGGCCATCATCAGCAGGAGGGGATCCTGCCCCAGGGTGACCACCACCGGACAGGCTTCTCCGCGCGCCCAGTACTTGCGCATGATGGCGTCCCCGTGGCGGCCTCTGGTAATCATGATGCCGGCGGTTTTTTCATCGTGGTACTGGACCCGGTAACACCCCACGTTGACCAGATCGGAATCGGGGTCACGCATGATGACCAGGCAGCCTGTCCCCAGGAAACGACCACCGTCCAATTCATGCCACCTGGGAGCGGGGAACTTGCTCAGATCCACAGCGGGTCCGCGCATGATGTTACCTTCAACGGGGGCACCGGACACCTGCGCCGGGGGAATCAGCCGGGGGGCACTGTAAAGGGCCTTCCACTTCCGCACCAGGTCCATTTTCCCGGTTTCCCGGGGCATCCCCAGCGTCGTGGCCACGCGCTCGGTCGATGTCAAGACGTTGGCCAGTACGCGGTACCCCTCCGGATACCCCACGATCTTGTCGAAGAGCAGGGCGGGACGGCCGATTCTCTCCATGAAAATGTCCACGATGGTACCCAGTTCCACGTCCCAGTGCGCGCCGCCGACGCGCAGCACATCGCCGCCTTCTTCCGCGTCTGCCAACCACTTCCTCAGATCCCGGGTCGACATTCTCCTCACCTCGCAGCTCGATTTAGGGTCTTTCCACCCGCATCCTCGCCGCGGCCGACTGAATGGCCCGGGTGACCCGGGGATAGCTGCCGCACCGGCAAAGGTTCCCTGACATGTACTCCCTGATCTCCGTCTCATCGGGATTCGGATTGTCCTCCAGGAGGGACACGGCCGCAAGGATCATCCCGGGGGTGCAGAATCCGCACTGGGCGGCGCTCTCCTCAACGAAAGCCCGCTGCACCGGGTGCAGTTCACCTTCCGGAGCCAGTCCTTCAATGGTCACAATGTCAGCCCCGTCCGACAGCACCGCCAGGGTGAGGCAGGAGCTGACCGGCCTCCCGTTCAGCAGCACGGTACAGGCGCCACAAACCCCTTGTCCGCAACTCTCCCGGGGACCGGTGAGGTTTAAATCCCGGCGGAGGACCTCCACGAGGGTGGCCTGTGCCTCCACCGCGATCCTGCGTTCACGACCGTTGACACGTATTGTGATCTCGGTCATGGCCCGCGTTTCCCTCCTCCCGAGCGCAAGCTGCCAGAACCTTTTCCGGGGTGACCGGCAAGTCACGCAACTCCGCCCCCACGGCGTCCCGAATCGCGTTGAGAACGGCGGGCGCCACAGCAGCCACCGCCGCCTCGCCCATCCCCTTGGCCCCGTAAGGGCCTTCCCGGTGCGCCGTCTCCACTTCCACCGTTTGCAGGACATCCGGCAGGTCCAGGAAGGTGGGAAGCTTGTATTCCAGAAAGGATGGATTTACGGCTTGCCCGTTGTCGTAAACCAGTTCCTCATTTAGGGTGGCTCCCAGGCCGGTGATGATGGACCCTTCGTTCTGCTGCCGGCAGCTCTGGGGGTTGATGGCTTTGCCCACATCCACCCCGCCCACGAACTTTACCACGTGCACCTGGCCGGTTTCGGTGTCCACCTCGACTTCGGCCGCCCCCGCCGCCGCAAACCAGAAGACAGAGGCTTTACCCTGACCGCTGTCATCAAGTCCCCCGTCGGTGCGGAACAAGCCCCGCCCGGTGACGCCCCCCCGCCCGGTCCCCGTCCCCCGGGCGGCTTCAGCCAGGGAAACACAGCGCTCCCTTTGCGACGGGACGAAGAATTCTCCGCCCTCGTAAACAAGATCCGCCGGAGTTGCCCGCAACATCGCGGCCGCCGCGTCCCGCAACTGTTGCTTGGCGTCTTCAGCCGCCAAGTTAATGGCGTTCCCCATGTGGAAGGTCGACCGGCTGGAACTGGTGGTCATGTCGTAAGGGGTGGCCGCCGTGTCAGGGTGGATCACCTGCACTCTACCCGGGTCGATCTCCAGGGCCTGGGCGGCGATCTGCGCCAGGGCGGTATCAGACCCCTGCCCCATCTCCACGGTGCTGGTGAGCACCGCCGCGCTGCCGTCCTCATAGATCCTCACTTCCGCCTGGCTGGCCGACGGCGTGATAGTGCTCTTGATGGAAACGGAAAGGCCTTTCCCTGGCACCTTGCCGGCCCGTGAGGGAGCAGGTTTGCTTCCCCAGCCGATCTCTTGCGCACATTTCCGCAGCAGTTCCTGGTAGCCGACGCTGTGCAATGTTTCCCCCGTGGCAAAGGTATCGCCCTCGCCGACGACTTCCCGCAGCCGGTATCGCAGGGGATCCAGACCCAGTTTCCGGGCGATCCGGTCCATCTGCACCTCGTGGGCGACCGCCACCTTGGGCACGCCATATCCGCGAAAGGCGACGGCGGGCGGCTTGTTGGTGTAGACACAGTAGGAGTCAACCTTCACGTTGGGAATGCGGTACGGTCCCACCGACGCATAGCCCGCGTTCTTGACCAGCCTTGGACCGATGTCCGCGTAAGCTCCCGTATCCCAGACGAGCCTGACTTCCCTGGCGGTGAAGCTCCCGTCTCGTCTAACCCCCGTCTTAATTTGCACGGTGACGGCGTGCCGGTTGACGGTGATGAACTCCTCTTCCCTGGTCAGCGCCACCTTTACCGGCCGGCGCGTCTTCCAGGCCAGAACGGCCGCCAGAGGTTCCAGTTTGGGGTAGGTCTTTGACCCGAACCCTCCTCCGAGGTACGGCACGTCCACTCGTACCCTGCTTTGCGGCAGGTGAAACATCTGCGCCAAAGCGACCTGCACGTTGTAGGGGGTCTGGGAGGATGACCATACCCTGAGTACACCGTTCCCCTCAAACCGGGCGATGCTCGCATGAGGCTCCAGGGGGCAGTGCTGGATATTGGGGAAACGGAAGGTGTCTTCAAAAACGTGGTCAGCCTGGGCAAATCCCTTTGTCACGTCGCCCCGTCGCAGGCGAAAATAATTGACGATATTGGTTCCCGGCTCCGGGTGCAACACCGCTCGCACGTCGGTGAAGCCGGTATCCGGCAGGCGCAACTCGGGATGAAGCAAGGGGGCTCCTGGTTGCATAGCGTGGTACGCGTCCAACACCGCAGGCAGTTCTTCACACTCCACCTGCACAAGCTCGGCCGCCTTTTCGGCAACCGCTTCGCTTTCCGCCACCACCGCGGCTATCACGTCCCCCACGTACCGCACCCGGCCGATGGCCAGGGGGCACTGGTCGTGAATTACCGGGCCAAACCAGGGGTACAACCCGTCCAAGTCCGCACCGGTAGCCACCGCCACGACACCAGGTAGCTGCCGCGCCTCTTCGGCGTGGATAGCCCTGATCTCACCATGGGGGACGAGACTGCGCACCGCCTTGCCATATAGCATTCCGGGCAGTTCCATGTTAAAGACGTACTCTGCCTTGCCGGTCACCTTGGCCGCCAAGTCCACCCGGGGCAAGGACTGCCCAACAGAAAGGACCGCCACCTCTTCAGGACACCTCCTGGCAAAGCCCGGCTTTCTCCCACGCCTGCGCGATCGCCCGCCGTACAAAAACGCTGATCATCTGTTTCTTGTACCCGGCCGACCCCCGCAGGTCTGAAAGAGGCTCAACCCCAGCCGCCGCCAGGTGGCCGATCTCGGCCAAGAGTTCGGCCGTCAGTGGCCGCTGCCGCACTTTTTCCTCCAGCCCCTCCACGAGCCATGGCACCCCGGCAACGGCCCCCAGGGCCACGCGAAGTCGCCCCAGGACATCTCCGTTCCGGCATAGCTGCACCGCCACGCCAACGCACGGACGGTCCGCCGCCGAGCGGGTGGTGTATTTCAGATAGGCTCCCGGCGCTCCGCCGGCTGGCGGCGGAAGAAGAACCGCCGTGGCGATTTCCCCCGGCTGCAGGGTCGTTTGGTAGGGCCCCAGGAAAAAATCCTTCAGGGGGATGGTCCGCTGCCCGGCCGGGCCCGTCACCTCGACGGAGGCCCCCAGAACCAATAATGCCGGGGGGGGATCGCTTTGGTAATCAGCATGCGTCAGGTTGCCCACCAGGGTGGCCATATTCCGAACGCGGACGTTTCCCACCCGGGATTCGGCCTCCACCAGGATGGGATACCGGGAGCGAACAACAGGGTCGCTCTCCACCTGTCGTTGCGTCACCAGGGCCCCGATGCGCGTACCGCCATCCGGCATCGTGGCGATTCGATTCATCCCCGGTATCCGTTTCAGGCTGATCAAGCTCGACGGGGTATAAACGCCCCCCTTCATCAAGACCATCAGGGACGTGCCACCGCCGATGACCCTGGTCTCATCCCCGGCGCCAGCCAGGGCCGTAACAGCCTCAGTAATACTCTCGGGCTGCAACAACACAAAGGGACGTAACAAGCCTTCGCCTCCGTTCAAACCACCGACCCCTCGGCCGACTCCGCCAGGCTTTCCAGGACCGCCCTGGTCGCGACGATGAACTCCTGCTCCAATGCCTGCGCCTTGGCCTTGATGGCGAAAAAACCCAGGCTTCCCAGTTTCCCGAATACACTTACTTCCATCCGGTACCGGATGGTGGTTTCCCCCGGAGCCGGTTCTTCCAGGCGCAGGTTATTCACGATCTTGAGGCTGCTGCCTGTCAGGCTGTCCCGGCCATCGGCCTGGGACGTGATCTCATCCGGCAGCTTGTTTTCGACCACCCGCATGGTTACCGTGAAACGTCCCTTGAGCCAGGCTACCTTCTGCTCGATGACCATGATGACTTGATCGGCATCCTCAGCCCGATGCTCCACGCAACCAGGAATTACCCGGGCGATGTTATCCACCCGGGAAAAGAACTCGGCCACCCTTTCCCGGGGAGCGGCAATCGTAAAGGAACCTTCGAGAAGCATCCCCCTGTCTCCCTTCTATTTGAAATTACATTATCACAATCATTCGAAAGGGGATATGTAAGGAGTCTACAAGACACTTTGTGCCATATGCACAAAACAAAAGGCCAGGCCTGTCGGCCTGGACCGAAAAACGTGAGCATGAGTGGATCATGTCTGTAACTTGAGCAACCGCAGACCAACCTCCAGGACAAAACAATCCTCCGGATTACCAAGGCTAAGACCCGTCACCCCCTCAACTTGCTGCAGACGGCGGTGAACGGTGTTGCGGTGCATGTATAATTCCGACGCGGTTTCCCGGACATTCTGATGGCAGTGGAAGTACTTTTCCAAAGTCGGAATAAGAATGCTGCCTTTGGCCCGGTCATATTCAATCAGGGGCGCCAGCCTTTCCCGCACAAAGTCGTTGACCTCATCCACTCCGACCAGGCGGGCCAGGATGCGGTAGATACCCAGGTTATCATAAGTGAAAACGCTGGTCTGGCCGTCGGAAAGCTTCTTCCCCAAAGTCAGAGCCTGTAAGGCTTCTTCATGGCTTTTCAGGATCCGGGCTGTACCTTCGCTGCTACCTCCAATTCCCACATCCGGCTGCAAACCCGGCATGACTTCAGCGATCCTTCTCCGGCAAGCCTCAATGACGAGCCGGGCCTTTTTCGTGCCCACTTGCAGCAAGGCCACCGCGTTCGATCCTTCCTGGCTTACAAGAGCGGGTACTCCCGCCGTGGCCGCCAGCACATCGGTAAACCGGGAGAGAAGCCTGTACCGTTCTTCATCGGTATAGCCAACCAGGGACTCTTCCCGGAGAGAAAACACTACCACGGTAAGCCGCGCTGTGAGATCCAACCCCATCACCTGACTGCGACGGACGGCGCGCTCTCCCAAATCGAGTTTACCGGCGAGCAACTCCTGCAGGAAATCGCCCTTGAGGCGCCTCTCCACGGCCCGCAATTCGCGCTCCTTGACCACGTGCAGGGCCATAATCAGCGCACCATGTTCCAACGTCTTGCGATCCAGGTCATCCAGCTCCCGCCCGGAGGGGATGATGACCAAGAAGCCCAGAACCTCATGGGCCACCCTCACCGGCATCACCAGCGACCTAAAAGGCCCGTTTCGCGCCGGGACCTCCGCCTTCACCATCCCGCCTCGGTCCCGGGCCTCACGCAGGGTCTCACCCCCGGCGCTGCCGCTCAAGGCGGACAGGATTTTTGCCCTGTTCTTCGTAATACCGTAATCAACCAAGATTTCTCCCGAGTCACCCAGAATCAGGACAGGGCTTTCCAGCAACCGAGCGATGGTGCGACACAAGACGCCCAGGTCGCTGCCGGCGAGCATGACTTCCGTCAGGCGGCGGTGAATTTGTTCGGATCTCTCCGAGATCGCCAACTGCTGGTTAAGGAGGGCCGCGTAAATTGGTTGCGTCACCTGGTAATAGCTTACCTCCGGCGGCAGTTCGATCACCGGCAACCCACAGGCTTCGGCTTCCTCGAGGATACACTGCGGAATACTCTCCACCCACCGGCGGATCTTAATAATAAAGCCGGCAGCCTGAACGTCGTTCATCCGCCGGACCAGTTCGCGCTGTACCTCCGTCTTTTCACGGATCGAATACAGATTGGTAATCAGGAGTTCACCCGGCATCATCCAGTTCACGATGTCGGGTGCCTCCAGAACCTGTAGCCAGTTGACCACTCGTTCAAGACCGTTGCTCCCCGCCACCACTCGGCCTTTTGCCAGCCCGCCAAGTTCAAGGGCTTGCGCAACTGTGAGCATGATACCCCTCTCACGCTCCCCAGGGTTGATCAGTCACCGTCTTTCGCAGAAAGGCGTCGGGCATACCTTTTCTGTTAATACGCTACCCTGCTCTTGTTTCCTTCTTTGAGGGACCGCCCAACCCTACCCCGCTCAAAGTACCGCCTCCAGCCGCCGGCAGTTCGGGCAGCCGGTTGCGGCTCAGCCAGCCGACACCTGCTTGGGTAGTCCGTCCGGAGTGAAGTACCTTCTGCCCAGGGCCAGCGCCACGTTGACCAGGCTGATCATCACGGGAACCTCGATCAGGGGCCCGATCACCGCGGCGAACGCCTGCCCGGAGTTGATGCCGAAGACCGCCACCGCCACGGCGATGGCCAACTCAAAGTTGTTGCTGGCGGCGGTAAAGGAGAGGCTGGTGGTTTGCTGATAGTTGATGCCCAGACGCACGCTCATGAAGAAGGAGATAAAGAACATTACCCCAAAGTAAATCGCCAACGGGACGGCCACCCGCACCACATCCATGGGCAGGCGGACAATGTATTGGCCTTTCAGGGCAAACATCACGATGATGGTAAACAAAAGGGCGAGCAGCGCCAGGGGGCTGATGGCGGGCACAAATCTCTTTTCGTACCAGTCCTTGCCCCTCGCCGGTTCCAGGAAAAAACGGGTCAGGAATCCGGCCGCAAAGGGAATGCCCAGGTAGGTCATTACGCTGGCGGCCACCTCACCGATGGTGACATGGACGGCCATGCCTTGTATTCCCAAAAGCCCGGGAAAGACGGTGATGAAAATGTAGGCATAGATGGAGTAAAAGATCACCTGAAAGATGGAGTTAAAAGCCACCAGGGCGGCCGCGTACTCGGTGTC